>DATFXR010000069.1:0-11668 GCA_035315685.1 Vicinamibacterales bacterium
GTCGTTAGATCATCGTGCGAAGTGATGCACCTCGATCGTCTGCCCGACCTCGATCGTGAGCAGGTCTTCGGGTCCCTGAAGCGGGCCTGAATATGTCCTTCGAGTTTGTGTGATGACCGCTTCGGAGTTCTGGGCGTGAGAGTAGACAGCTAGTCGCGGCTTGACACGGCTGAAGACCTCTCCGGCCTGTTCGGGCGTCGTGTGGTGGGCGATCACTGCCTCGATCGCCTCACGATTCGCCCCCGATGCGCGGCCCCTGAAGGCGTCTGCGTCAAGGACCTCATGCACAAGAACATCAACGCCCTGTGCGAACTTGATCAGGTTCTCCGACACTCGGGTATCGCCCGATAACGCCACCGACCGGCCGCCGTAGTCGATGCGGTATCCGAAGGCGGGTTCGACCGGGCGGTGATCGACGAGGAACGCCGTTACCTTGACGCCTTGCTCGTCAAGAATCACGCCTTGTTCTATGTCGTGACTCACTACCTTGATCCCTTCACCATCCACCTTCTCGTCCACATCCCGGCGCATGTGAATGTCGAATGAGAACGCCTCAAGTAGGCGGTCCATCATCGCGCGCGTGCCGTGAGGACCCCACACTTCAAGCGGCACCCGGCGCGCCCCCGTACCGAGCCATCCCGTCAACAGCAAGTCCGGGATTTGGATTACATGGTCGGAGTGCAAATGCGTGAGGAACAGCCGGTTGAGGGTTCCGAAAGGAACCCCTGCTTGCGCGAGGCGCATCGTCGCACCGCGCCCGCAGTCGAACAGGAGGCGGATGCTTCCGGCTTCAACCAACGTGCTGGCGCCGTATTGCTCAAGGTCCATCAGTGGTCCTACGCCGGTGCCGAGCAGAACGACCTTGAGGGCGGGCGAAGGCGACTGGTCACGCGTAGGAGAAGCCTGGGCCTCAGCAACGTCCAACGATCGGCCGGCCATGATGGCAAGGCATCCGACAACCGCGCAGAGCGCATTGGCCCGCACGATGCTCTTCTCATTCAGCATCTCTCACACCTTTCAGGCTGGATCGCGACGTGCGTGTCGGCTCCGCGCAATATTGGCCCTGATAGGCTCCGCTCAGCAATAACCACAGTGCAACTTAGCGGCTTCAGTCGTCACCGATTCTTCCGTGCCCGTTGCGTCCGGGACTCGCCACCGAAATCCGGCGCTCGCCCGACGGACTCAGGTGCCGAGGTACTACGAGCGAGTAAGGTTCGCGGAGTACCGACTCTCACCGGAACGTAGAACTGACGCTGCGTCCGCGATCCGGATCGTCTCTCACGGCTTCAGCTCGAACACGCGCGTCGTTCCGATCCAGTCGTGATAACTGCCTCCGGGCACGAGCTCCGGCCGGCGCGCCAGATCGAGCATCAACCGCGTCCGCTCTTTTTGCTGAAAATAGGTTTCATGCACCAGGATGTATCGAACGTCGAGCTGCCGCAGGCGCGCAATCGAGGCTTCGTCCGGGAACGTGCGCATGCGTCGCGTGGTCTCGGCATAGTCGAGCGGCTTGAACCCGCTGTAGCCGTTGACGAGAGGATGCCAGTGCCGCGTCGACCAGAACATGTAAGTCGGATTGAGGTACCCCTCGACGATCGGTAACTCGATGACGACCCCCCGATCGGCCAGACTGACGAACCGGTACACGTCGGGTGTCCGGCGCGGCACTTCGTCCAGCAGCACCGGACTCGAACCGTACTCCACGCCGATCGCCACCAACGCTGCGATCAATACGACCGTCGGAGCGGACGTGATCTGCTGAAGCGATTGGTACCCGAAGCCTGCCAGCACGGCCAGCCCGCACATCATCAGTATTCCGAATCGAGCTGGCGCGCGAAACCCGGCGAGCGCCCAGATGTGATCGTGAAGCCATCTGTAGACGGTTCCGTTCATGCCCAGTGAGAGCTCAATCGCCACGACCGTAATCGCGAGATAGATCCATACCAACCGCGGCCGACGTCGCCGGGCAAACGGCAGCAGCGCCAGAGCGACGGCGATGACGCCGGGAAAGAGCTGCCGTTCGTCGCCCTCGAACCGTCCACCAGTCCATCCCCACAACCAGTTCCCGGTCGGAGCCGTGATGTAACTGGAGAGGTACGCGCTGAAATTCATGATCTCGCCCGGGTCGCGCGTGCCGGATACCTGTGTGTTCGCGACATACGGCGCTCCGTATGCGATTGCCACGACCGCCGGCAGAATCGCACCGATGCACAGAGGGATCAGCGCGCGCCTCACGCGGCCTTGCTGCGACAGCGCCAGCAGGGGAACGAATACGGCGACGATGATGGCCAGGAAGGCGCCGTAGTACACGCAGGACAGGAGCTGCAGCGCAAGGAACGCGCCGGCAATGACCCCGTGCCGCATCGAGCCCTCATCGAACACGCGATGAATCGCCCAGAGCGTCAGCGGCATCCACATCGTCCACTGCAATTCCAGGTGCATGAGATGCGCGATGCGGTACGGCGCCAGCGCGAAGATCGCCGCCGAGACCAACGCCGCGTCCGGATTGCCGGTCAGATGCCGGACGAGGAGGAACATGCCCAGCCCCGACGACACGATGCCGCCGAACAGCAGCAGGTTGTAGACGAGAACAGGGTTGACGTGCGCCCACAACCATGGCGCCGCGATGAGCCCCTCGAGCAGCGTGGCGTCGGAGTACGCGAGCGTGCGCGGGTGCGGAGAGAAAATGTTGCCGTCGAACAGGTGCGCGGGGTCGGTCCGCAGCGCGTGCGCGAGCCACTCGAGGCGCCACATGCTCAGCAGCGGATCGTCATGGGCGATGACTCGCGTTCCGAGATGCCAGGCCTGCGGCCAGGTCAGCACCACCGCCAGCGCAGACAACAAGAGTGCCGCGCCAGCCATCGAGTTTCGCAGCACGGACGCTCTCGCCAGCAGCGCTGTGACGGCGGTTCGGATCAGAATCACCGGTGTCGCAGGTCCCTGCGAGGGCTGTCGAATCAAGACGGTCATGCCGCTAGAAGAGCGGACGCCACGTGTAGAACAGCGCGGCGTTGAACGCCTGCAGCGCGCCGAAACCCATCAGCCAGGCAGGCCGGTGCGATTGAGGAATGACGTCTGCGAGCCAGACGAACGCCGGGAACATCACGGATGAAAACCGGCCGGCGGAGAGCCATCCCCCGTAGACAATCGGCGGCAACGTCATGATGACGATCAACACGGCGTACGGCAGGCCAATCCGACGCGCCACTGGCCAGGCCGTTGCGAGCACGAACAACGCCCCGAGCGCGTTCAGCACGTCGTATCCGGGGCTGGCGAGATATCCGCTCAGGCCGGCGTTCGCGATGAACGCGTATTGGGTCGCGACGAAGGCCGTGAGCGATTGGTAGGTACGTCCCCATGCGATGTGGCCCTTCGCCCAGGCCAGCGGGTCGCCGGTCAAGCGCCAGATGAATGCGGAGTACAGCAGCATGCCAACCGCGGGCATCGCCGCCACGGCCAGCCCTGCGAGCGTCACGCGCACGTCCTTCGATTGCCGTGGCTGTGCGATGAGCGGCAGGGCGAATCGATCTCGCACGAGCGCTGGCGACAGCCACGGTGAGACCACCACCAGCGCGAGCGGCAGACACAGCACGACGCCATTCAGCTTGGTGAGCCCCGCCAGTAAGCCCCAGAGCGCGGCACCCAGCAGGTGACCTTTCGTCAGGTGATAGAACGCGCCGATGACGCTGACCAGGAACAACGACTCCGTGTAGAGCGCTCCGAAGAACAGCGCGAACGGATACGAAGCCAACAGCCACAGCGCATAACACGCCTTCTCTTCACCGAGCGCGTCGCGCGCGAACATGTACAGGTAGACGAGCGCGCCGCAGAAAGCCACCAGCGAGACGAGCATTCCTGCTGCGATGTATCCGGGCATGTGGCCGCCAAACAGGCGACCAACGAAGCGCACGAGCATCGGATAAGCAGGAAAGAACACGATGTTCTGCTGCACATCCGAGTCGCTCGGCGCGTAGCGATATCCGTCGGTGACGATCTGCAGATACCAGCCGGCATCCCAGCGGACAGGCAGGTTCAGGAGCTCGTTGTCGAAATGACGAAGCGGCGCGCGGCCGTTGACATCCCCGACCATGAACACGGCGAGGTACCCGACGAGCAGCATCGCCGGTCGCGTTCCCGCCACCACCACTGCGGCGGAACGGACGTGCGGCAAGCGAACCCATTCGGTGACTCTGGTCGGGAACTCGCGATACAACGGGCTCTGTGGTGCGACGACGTGGCGCACCGCGCCGATGACGACTGCCCAGATGAGCGGCGGATACGGCGACGTGACGGCGAGCCGCACGCCCAGGAGGCGTTCCCGGAAGCCGCCCGACATCGAGACGACGACCGCGACGAACGCGAGCAGGAGACACAGGACGTCGAGCACGCGGGCCCACAGCGGAACGGGACGCGCGGGCGCTGTATCGGTCGGCATCGCCGTTGACAGGGTGACGTTTGAGGGACGGGCCGGTGAACGCCGGAAGTATATCGTCCTGAAGCGAACCGTGTTCACATGCCTCCTTCGATCGCTGCCATGCGCGAGAGATTCACGCGCGAGTGTCTATAAACGCTGCGGGACGCGAATTGTTGAGGTCTACGCCGTGACCGCGTCGCGCGCCGTCGAGCTTTGCCGTTGGGTACGCCGCTCCCGCGTTCCGGATACTCGCTTTCGCGCGGTTTCGTTCGAAGTTCTCGTGGTCTCACGCTTTCAACCGCGGCCGCGTGTCGTGGCAATCACCGATGCCGGACTGCTGGTCGCGCGCCGACCTGCGGACTCGATGCTGCCACGCCGGGCCCTGTCCTCCAATCTTCTCGCCAACTTTCCACCTATCTGCGACCGTTCGGCATCGTGCGAACTGCTCCTCTCATCCTCCTTACGCGTCATCCTCCTTCGCTGCCGCAACGCGCTGCGCCTCAGGTGACGGCACTTTTGGTCTTGACAACGCCTGACCTTCGCTCAATCATCCGCGCCGCCCTGTTCGAGTCACATTGCGTCGCCAGGAACGACAGCGCATGAAGCGATCACGCCATGGTCCCTCCGATGGCCGGCCGACGGCATGACGACGTCCTCTTCGCGGTCATCGTCATGCTGGCGATCGGACTCTTCGTGGTTCACGTTGCGACGTACGGTTCCTACATCGCGGATGACGCGGCGATCACGTTCGCGTATGCCAAGAACCTCGCGCGCGGCCACGGCCTGGTCCTGAATCCGGGAAGCGATCCCGTCGAGGGGTATTCGAACTTCGCCTGGCTGCTCCTGGTCCTGCCATTCTGCGCACGCGGCACCGATCCGACCGTCGGGATCAAGCTGCTTTCATCGGTCCTGGGATCGCTGACGCTGGTATGTCTCGCAATGGCGGGACGGCGGATTGTGCGCGCGTCGCGTGTCGAGGCGCATGCATGGCTTCCGGCTGCCGCCGCTGTGGGGCTGGCCGGTTGCGCGCCGTATGTCGTGTGGGCTGCGGCGGGGCTCGAGAACGCGTTGTACTGCGCCGTCTTCGTCGCGGCCATTCTCTTTTATCTGGATGACTCCTTCGTGTGGTGCGCCACGATGCTCGTCGTGCTGTCGCTGACACGCGTCGAAGGCGTCGCGATAGCCGGGCTGTTTGCTGTGCATCGTGCCGGCGTGCTCATGTTCGCCGGCCGGAAGCTGTCGCGGCGGGAAGCGGCGGCGGTCGCGCTATTCGTCTCCTTGTACGGCGGCTACGCAATGTGGCATTGGTGGTATTTCCGCGCGATTCTGCCGAATAGCTACCTCGCGAAGTCGGTAGTGGCGCGGAGCGGCGTGGCAGACGCCTGGGAAACGATCACCCGCGGTTGGAGATATGCCTCTGACCAGGTGATCTCGCCATACCGCTTTCTGATCGCCGCACCGCTGGCCGCGGTCGGACTGTTCGGATTGCGGCCACGCGCGCTCGGATTGATTTCACTGCTGTTCGCCGGCGTATTCAGCCTCGTGCTGCTGACGGGTGGCGATTTGTATCCGCAATTCCGTCTCGGCACGCTCGTCCTGCCGTTGTGGTTCCTCCTGGTCGCCGAGGGAACACGTGTGATTCTGTCGCGGGTTCGTCCGCCGGCCGTCGTCATGGTCATCGCGCTGGTGCCGATCGGCATCATGTGCCAGCCGAGCATCTCCGTTGCCGCAGCCTGGGGTCCGGGGCCGATTTCGATGGGCGGCCTCAAGCCTGCCACCGCCGACCGTTTCAGCCAGCTGGCGGCGCGGATCCGCAACCGCCCGATCACGGTACTCGAATCGGACATCGGCAATGTCGCGTACTTCACCGACTTCGCGGTGCTGGACATCGGCGGCCTCGCAAATCTCCAGATCGCCCGCAACGGTTTTTACAGTCCGGTGTTTCTGCACTACGTCTTCGAGGAGATGAAACCCGACATCATCCACCTGCGCGACATATGGGCGGCCAACGCCCAGGTGCCAATCGCTCTCATGGAGCGTGATTACCAGACGATCGAAGGACCCTCGGCAGGACCGTACGCGGTGGGATGGTACGTGCGGCGCGATCTGGAACGTCCGAACGGCGAGACGCGGCTGATCGGCAATGACGCGCAGGGCGACCGCCTGTATCAGGACGAGTTCTCGGTGCGGTGGATCGAGCGGCCGGGCGCCGTGTTGAGACTCAAGGACGCGGTGACACGCTCGTCATTTCCTTCTGCCGCGTCAGGCGCAGCCGACGTTTATGCAGAAGTGAAGCGCGAATGTGCTGTCGCGAATCCGTCGTGCCACCTCAACACCGCGCTCGCGTCGGCTGCGCAGGTACGCGCCGAATCGCTCCGTCGTGCCGCGCAGTTCACGGCTGCGTTCGAGTGGTATGCCGCCGCGTGGGAGGCCGATCGCCGCAACGTAGTCGCGCTCCGTGAACGCGAGAACATGCGATCCGCCATCGCCGAACGTGGCAGAGCGACCGCCTGTCGATTCGAACTCGACACGACATCAGCGGCGGTCAGCGGTGGAGGCTCTACTGGAACCGTCACGCTGACCTCCGACAGCCGGGCGGCGAGCGTCCACACCTGCTGGTGGACAGCGGCAACCAGGGATCCGTTCGTGACGATCATGTCACCAGCACGCGGCACCGACCCGGCAACGATCGCCTACGCCGTCGCCTCCAATCCTGGCGCACCGCGCACGGGAACGATCGCGCTCGCAGGACGTACGTTCACGATCAATCAGGCGGCATCCAACGGCCTGAACGCGTCTTTCGAGCTGTTCGATCCCGCGAGCCAGGTTGGGCCAACTACCGAGTGCCGGTTCCGAAGCGCCACTGGCAGGGCGACGACCTGCGAGCTGCGATCGACGTCGTCCGCGCTCGGTCACGGTACGATCGTGAACCACGCATGGAGGGTCGTCTACGCCTACGACGAGGTGAAAACGCTCACGCAGAGCGGTGCAAGTCCGACGATGAACATCGTCGACCGATGCGGCGGCCTGCAGAGCTCACCTGACGGCGTCTCACGAGCGTTGTCCGTTACGCTGACGGTAACCGACAATCTCGGAGCAACGGCGACCGCCGTGCTCGCGGGTGTCCAGCGGCCGTTGACCGTCAGGCTGTATACCTGCGGCTCGTAGGGCAGCGTTGCCGCGCCAGGCGCCGCCATTGGCTACGGCTGCTTCGGCGGCGAGCGTCGCTGTGCGGCGACGTACGCCTTCACGACGTCGAGCACGTACTCCTGGCACGCCGGACCAGTCGTCGCATCGTACGACCCGCCATTGGTGATGTTGTTGGAGACGACGCGGATGCCGAGAAACGGAATGTCGAAGAGGCCCGCAATCTGCGCCGCTGACGCGGTCTCCATTTCCTCAGCCGCCGTGCCGAACCGATCGTGGAACTGCTGGATGCGGTCGAGCTCGCTGTTCCAGATTTCGCTCGAGCCGATCACACCGTCGATGACGCGGCCCTTGCGGTAGCGACTCCCCACGCTGCGCGCGGCGGCGAGCAATCCCTCGTCGGCGCGAAAGCGCCGCATCGATCGCGCATTTGGATCGTTGCCGGCGCTCCCCTCGGACCGCATCAGATCCAGCGGCATCCACTCCTCGAAGCTGCTGCCACGCCCGCGCGCGCGGAACCCGGTCTTGAACGATCCGAGGTTGACCGCGTCGGTGCCAAGCACGATATCGAAGACGTGGAGATCCGGTTCGTGTCCGCCGGCGGTTCCCTGGTTGATGATCGCGATCGGGGTGTACCGCTCGGCGGCGAGGACGGTGGCTGCGGCGGCGTTCGACATGCCCTTGAGCGTCTTCGACACGATCACCGGATAGCCATCGACGGTGCCGCGCCAGAAGGTCCACCCTTTGACCTTCTCTTCCTCGCCATGATCGAGGGCGGCGGCCAGGCTCCGGATCTCGATATCCATCGCACCCTGGACGATCACTGGTCGCGCCGACGCGGCGGCCGGTGCGGGCCCCGCAGGCTCGCGCGCAATGCAGCCGGTCAGCCAGGCGGCCGCCAGTATCGACGTCCCAATCGTCAGACGCGCTGCGCGCATGCCTCAGAAGTCCGGGGCGGTGAACGCGGGGATGGTAGCATGCGCACCTCCGTGCCGCGGCCTGCCGTTCCCGTCGATCGCCCGCTCTACGCCGACGTCATCGGTGGCGTCACGACCTTCTTCACGATGGCGTACATCGTTGTCGTCAACCCGGCGATCCTGTCGACGGCCGGGACCGGCATGCCGTTTTCCGGCGCGCTGACGGCAACGGTGCTCGTCGCCAGCAGCATGACGCTGCTGATGGGCCTCTACGCGCGGTTGCCATTCGCCGTGGCGCCGGGCATGGGACTCAACGCCTTCTTCGCGTTCACGATCGTGCTCCAGAACAAGGTGCCGTGGCAGACGGCGCTCGGGATGGTGTTCTGGGCCGGCGTGCTGTTTCTACTCGTCTCGACAACGCCACTTCGGGAGCGGATCGCGCTGGCGATTCCTGCGGCGTTGCGATCGGCCGCTGCGGCAGGCATCGGCCTGTTGCTCACGTTCATCGGTCTCAGAAACGCCGGCCTCGTCGTCGGCGATCCGGCGACGCTCGTCCGCATGGGCGTGCTCGATCATCGCGCCGCGTTCATGCTTCTCGGCATCCTCATCGCCGCCGCGCTGATGCGACGCCACAATCCGCTCGCCTTCCTCAGCGCGATCGCATCGGTGGCGGCGCTCGCATGGGCGCTCGGGCTCGCGCCCCGGCCGGCGCAGCTCGTCAGCGCGCCGGACGTCTCGTCGACGTTCCTCGCGCTCGACGTCCGCGGCGCGCTGAAGCTCGCGCTGCTGCCGTCGATTCTCGCCATCCTGTTCACCGATCTGTTCGATTCGCTGTCGACCTTCATCGGCGTCGCGACGGCCGCCGGCCTCACCGGGCCGGACGGCAGCCCGATCAACCTGCGGCGCGGCCTGATCGTCGACGCGCTCGCAACGCTCACGTCGGGGCTGGCCGGGACATCTCCGGGAACGGCGTACGTCGAAAGCATCGCGGGCATCCACATGGGCGGACGGACCGGCCGCGCGTCAGTGGTCACCGCACTCTGCTTTCTGCCCTGCTTTTTCCTGGCACCGCTGGCCGCAGCGGTGCCCGCCTACGCGACTGCAGCCGTGCTCGTCCTGGTCGGCGTCTCGATGTTCCACTCGATCGCGACGATCGAGTTCTCGCGAATCGAGGACGCGCTGCCGGCGTTCGTGACGGTCGTCCTGATTCCGCTCACCGTGTCGATCACGCAGGGTCTCTTGTGGGGATTCGTGCTGCATACGCTGCTCTACGCGATCGTCGGCCGCTGGCGCGAGGTCAGCGTGACGCTCTGGCTGCTGTCGGCGCTGTCAGCCGGGTTGCTGATGATCGGTCATTGATGTCTGTCGACCAGCGCGCACGTAGAGTCCGGCTTCAGCCGGACTCAGATGGCCCGCCTGAAGGCGGACGCTACGTATCATGAACGTGCTTGCCGGCGCGTCGGACCAGTCGCGCCAGCGAGTGGTGCTCGCCGTCATACAATCGGTTGTCCGTGCCGACCTGCGACCTCCGCCTGACCAACGCCCTCGTCCTGACGATGGACGAACAATTCGCGGTGCATCGGCCCGGCGCCGTCGCGATCAGCGGCGACACGATCGTCGCGGTCGGCGCCGAGGCCGACGCGTCCATCGCCGCGGAAACCATCGACTGTCAAGGCCGCGTCGTGATGCCGGGCCTGATCAACGCGCACACTCACGTGCCGATGACGCTCCTCCGCGGACTGGCCGACGATCTGCGCCTCGACGTGTGGCTGATGGGCTACATGATGCCGGTCGAGCGCGAGTTCGTGAATCCGGATTTCGTCACGCTCGGCACCAAGCTCGGATGCGCGGAAATGATTCGGTCCGGCGTCACCTGCTTCGCCGACATGTACTACTTCGAGGACGCGATCGCGCAGGCGACCGCCGACGCGGGCATGCGCGCGCTGTGTGCGCAAACGGTGCTCCGATTTCCGACGCCTGACGCCACGAGCTACGAAGATTCGCTGGCGCGCGCGCGCGCCTTCATCGAGAAATGGCGCGGTCATCCGCTGATCGTTCCGGCGCCAGCGCCGCACGCGCCGTACACCTGTACGCCGGAGATCCTGCGCGCCTGCGCGGAGCTGGCCGTCGAATACGACGTGCCGCTGCACATTCACCTCGCCGAGACGACGCTCGAGGTCGAGAACTCGCGCCGCGAGCACGGCATGCCGGTGGTGCCCTGGGTGAAGAAGCAGGGGCTGTTCGACGCCAAGGTGCTCGCGGCGCACTGCGTCCACATAGACGAGGGCGAGATCCGCGCGCTGAAGAACTTCAATGCCGGCGTCGCCCACAACCCGACCAGCAATCTCAAACTCGGCGCCGGTATCGCGCCGGTGGCGCGGATGCTGGATCTCGGCGTGAACGTCGGCATCGGCACCGACGGCGCGGCGTCGAACAACGACCTCGACATGTTCGAAGAGGTGCGGCTGGCGGCTCTGCTCGCCAAGGGAGGCGCCCCGTCCGGCGGCGATCCGACCGCGGTTCCCGCCCGTTTGGCGCTGGCAATGGCGACGCGCCTCGGCGCGCGCGCGCTGCACGTCGATCGCCTCACCGGATCGCTGGAGCCCGGCAAGCGCGCCGACCTCATCGTCGTCGACCTCGAACGCTTGCACAACGTTCCCGCATTCGATCGCGATCCGAGCGCCGTCTACGCGCAGATCGTCTACGCGTCGAAATCGACCGACGTCGTCGACGTGATGTGCAATGGCCGGTGGCTGATGCGTGATCGCGCGCTGCTGACGCTCGACGAGCGCGCGTTGCACGATGCGGCGCGCGCGCAGGCGAAACGCGTCGACCTGTTCCTCACTGGCCGCGAAGTCAGCGTGCTGCAAAAGCTCGTCGCGGTCGGAGGCGCCGTCGAGCAGGAATCGTTCGAGGTGCAGGTCAAGGCGCGCCTCACGTCAGAGGCGCCAGCCCTCGCCGCGCTCGCCAACCGTCAGGTGACCGTCGTGCGATCGAGCCATTATCACCAGTACGACACCTACTGGTCGTTCGACGATCCGGAGCAGGGCTGGCTGCGCTTTCGTGAGGACGAATTCCTCGACCAGGACGGCAACGTGACCGGCGCGCGCTCGCGGCTGACGCTGACCGGCCGGACCCGGGAAGAAGAGTTCGGCGCGGTGCTGCTGTTCCGATCGCGCTATCTCGCGCC
>DATFXR010000070.1:0-4484 GCA_035315685.1 Vicinamibacterales bacterium
TGGCAGCGCGGCAACAAGTTCGTCGGCGAGGACGGCGCCGGGGTGCTGAGCCCGCTCGAGCACACACGCGACTACTCGAACCCGACGTCGATCAACCGCGTCGAGTATCAGAGCACCATCAACTCGTGGTCGTTGTTCAACGTCGTCGGCGGATACGCGGGCTGGTGGTCCGACTACTCGTCGTATCGTCAGGCTGACAAGTATGGCTTTCCGCTGACGCCGAGCAAGCTGGATCGCGAGAGCGGGCTGGCGACCGGCCCCAACGCGCAGAACACGGCGCTGCGTCCGCAGGATCGCTGGATGGTGGACGCCGCCTACAGTTTCTATCCGCCGAACTTTCTCGGCGGCCGCCATCAGTTCAAGGCAGGGCTGTCGTATTACCACGATCACGAGGCGTGGTACTACCCGACCAACCATCCGGATCTCGGCAACTACGTCCTCGTGTACGACAAGGTCAATGGTGTCTCCGGCATGCCGGTGCAGCTTCAGGTGAACGACATGCCGGTCTATCCATCCGACATGGAACAGGAGACCGCGCTGTACCTGAATGACAACTGGCGCGTCACCGATCGCATCACCATGAACCTTGGCGTGCGGTGGGACTTCCAGCACGTGTATTTACCGGAGCAGTCGCACGACGCGACACCTGATTTTCCGACGGTTTGGCCGGCGGGCGACTATCCATACACCAACCTGGTGAAGTGGTCCCGAACCGTGCCGCGGTTTGGGATCGCCTACGACGGCCGCAGCCTGGGCGTCTTCAAACTGTCGGCGGGTCTCTACGGCTACGTCTTCGGCGCTCAGCGCGGCATCAGCTACAACCGGAACGCGCTGCAGACCGCGACGTTCACCTGGCACGACCTGAACGGCGACAAGCTGTACCAGCCCGGTGAGGTCAACCTCAATCTGAACGGGCCTGACTTCGTCAGCGTCAACGGCGCGATCGGCAACATCATGAATCCGGACCTGAAGCAGCCGCTGTACCAGGAGTACGCAACCAGCTGGGAGCATCCGCTCGCGCCGAACACGGCGTTCTCCGCGTCGTACACCTACCGACGCTCGAGCGACAACTACGACATCCCTGGCCCGAACGTCGCGCGCCCGCCGAGCGTCTACAACATTCCGATCACGCGGCGAGATCCCGGACCCGACGGCATTCTCGGCAACGCCGACGACGCCGGGCTGCCGCCGGTCACGTTCTTCGACTACGATCCCGCCTACCGCGGCATCGCCTACGTCAAGAACGTCGTGCAGAACAGCTCGCTCGACAACTGGTTCCACACGATGGAGTTCACGGTGACGAAGCGGCCGACCAGGCACTGGCAGGGCTCGGCCTCGGTGTGGATGGTGAAGAACCATCGCTGGATCACCAACACGTTCAACGCGCCGCAGGACTTCTACAACGCGCTCGACGAAACCTGGAGTTGGGCGGGGAACTTCGAAGTCAGTTATCGCCTGCCATGGGACCTGCTCGCCGCGGCAAACCTGCAATCGAAGAAAGGCGCGGTCGGACAACGCACGGTTCTCTTCCGCACGCAGGATCCCGACGGCGGCACGCCGATCAATCAGCTGAGCACCGTCACAGTCCGCGTCGAACCGTACGGAGCACAGGTCGGTCCGCCGCTCAACGTGTTCAACATCAAGGTGACCAAGGATTTCCGCGTCCGCGGCGGGAAGCTCGGCGGCGGCGTCGACGTGTTCAACGTGTTCAACTCGAACGCGCCGAACGCGCTGCTCTACGCGTCGGGGCCGACGTATCTGTATCCGACTGGCGTCAACGGCGGCATTCTGCCGGCGCGCATCGCTCGCCTCACTGCGCGGTTCCAGTTCTAGACCGCCGCTGTCCGAGGGCGGCCCTGCGGGGCCGCCCAGCGGGTATGCGTTCGAAGCCGAGACGCACGTCGACGAACCACGGCCGTCGCGCTCAGTCCGTCGGGATCCGTTCGTCTGAAACCCGCCTGTTCGGCGGCGCGCTCGCGGCGGTCTTCGTGTTGAAGCTGGTCGTGATGCTTCAGCTGAAAGACCACGTGCTGACGCAGCCGGACGCCGGGCTCGACACGACCGCGTACGTCGGCCTCGCGGAGCGCGTCCTCGGCGGCGATCCGGGGCTCGGTCCGGGTCTGTATTTTCTCTCGCCGCTCTACGTTTATTTCCTATCGCTCCTGCTCGCCGTCTCGCACTCCTTTACCTTCGTGCGGCTCGTGCAGATCGTGCTCGGCACCGGTGCGGTCGTCTGCATCTTCGTCACCGCCGACGAATGGTTCGGCCGACGCGCCGCGTGGATCGCCGGCGCGCTGGCGACGCTGACCGGCGTCTTCACGTTCTACGAATCGCTGATTCTGCAGACGGCGCTCGATCCGTTTTTCACCGCCGCCGCATTGGCGTGCCTGACGATCGCCCTGAAACGGGAAGACCGGCGCTGGTCCGCACTCGCCGGGCTCACCTTCGGCATCCAGGTGTCCAATCGGCCCAACGTTGCGCTGCCGGCGCTGGCCATTGCGTTGCTGCTCGCGGCGACGCGCCGGTGGCAGGCCGCCGCGGCGTTCTCGATCGCCGCGGCGCTGGCGCTCGTTCCCATCACGCTGCGCAACATCGTCGTTTCCGGCGACTGGTCACCGGTCACGGCGTCGCACGGCGGCTTGAACTTCTACATCGGCAACAACGCGGACGCGGATGGATCGTACGGGGCGATTCCGGGCGTGACGCCTGACGTCAAAGGCCAGCAGGAGGACACGCGGCGCGTCGCGGAGCGTGCGACGGGGCACGCGCTCGACGACGCGGGTGTGTCGTCGTACTTCTATGGCCTCGGCTGGACCTGGGTGCGCGAGCAGCCGATGGCCGCCGCACGGTTGCTCGCGCGCAAGATCGCGCTCGTCTTCAGCGCGAAATATCTCTGGCTGAATTACAGCTATCCGTTCTTCGCGTACGACGAGCACACGCTGTTACGGGCGATGGTCGTCGGGCCGTGGCTGCTGATTCCGCTCGGTCTGGTCGGCCTGGTTGGGTTCCTCGGCGCTCTCAAACGGGCACTGCCTGAGACGCGATCGGCATATCTCATCTGGGCGTCGTTCGTGCCGATCTACGCGATCGCGGTTGCGGCATTCTACGTCAGCGATCGATACCAGCTGCCGATCCTCGTGCCCTTGTGCGCCGGCGCGGGCGCCGCCCTCGACGCGGTCGCTGTGGCGGTGGCGGAACGACGGTGGCGATCGCTGCTGGTTCCTGGCGCTGTCATCGTCGCTCTGCTGATCGCGGTGAACCATCCGCGCGGCGTAGACGAGGGTGTGGGCGAAGAGCGCACGCGCATGGCAGAACGTCTGGTCACGCTGGGCCGGGTGGATGATGCGGAAGGATGGGCGGATCGTGCGGCGTCCGCGAGTCTCCAGCCAGGCGTGGTGCACTTCCGTCTCGGTCAGCGGCTGGTCGTGGCGAATCAACCCGCGGCGGCAATCGCGCACTTTCAGAAGGCGCTCGCCGCCGATCCGAATCAGCCGGTCGTCGAGTACGCGCTCGGAGAAACCCTGCTCGAAGCCGAACGTCCAGGTGAGGCGATCGCACCGCTGCGCCGTGCGTTCGAAGCCGGCGTCCACGTCGACGAGGCCGGCATCGATCTCGTGAGGGCGCTCGGTGCTGCGGGCGAGAGGGATGAGGCGATCCGCGTACTCGAACAGCTGCGGCCGGCGGGCGAGAACGATGCGGAGCGCTCGGCGGCGTTGGCGGGGCTGGCGGTTCAACTGCAGGAACCGCGGCTGGCCGAAGCGTTTTCGCGCAACGCACTCGCGACTCGACCCGGCTTCGCGGCCGCGCACGCGCTCCTTGGCGCCAGCTTCAATCTCGCCGGTCGATTCGCCGACGCCCGTCGCGAACTGGAAGAAGCGATCCGTCTCGATCCGCGCGACGCGGCATCGCACGTGAGTCTCGCGGTTGCGGAGGCGAACCTCGGCCGGCTGGAGGAAGCTCGCGCGCAGATCGAGGAGGCGCTGCGGCTCGATCCCCGCTCCGCGCAGGCGAATCGCGTGCGGCAGGCGCTCGACGCCGCAGCGGCGGACGTCCAATCGGGTCACGGGACGAAGCGCTGATCGGCGCGATCGCTCAGCGCCGCTGCCGAACGGAACTCGATGCCGCGTTTCGCAACCACCGCTCGGACGATGAACCGTTTCGGCGCGGAGCCCACGAAATAGAACGGGTAACAGGTAACGAGAGTCAGAGATCGGGTTGGCGTGGGATCGAGAACCGAGACATCCTCAGGGTCGACGATCCAGGTTCGTTCGATTCGGTAGACCTGCGTCGCGGTCAGCGTCTCGAGCTCGATGACATCACCGGGACCGACGTCTTTCAGTCCGCGAAAGAAGCCGTCGCGGTGACCGGCGATACCAGCGTTGCCGTCGGTTCCCGGCTGTGCGGTGTCGTCGATGTGACCGGCGCCACGATTCAGCGTGATGTCGTCGGTCCCCTCGAGTACCGGCACCTCGAGACGAATCCGG
>DATFXR010000071.1:0-22332 GCA_035315685.1 Vicinamibacterales bacterium
ACCATCGCCGGCGCCGCGATCATGGCGGTCATTCAGATCGGCTGCTCGCAGCAGGGATTGCCGAACTGGGTTCAGCAGATCGTCACCGGGTCGATCATCGTCGGCGCCGTGGCGCTGGATCGGCTGCGGACGTGACGATCCGCGAGCTCGAGGTCCTCGATCTGCGCTTCCCCACCTCGCGAACGCAGGCGGGGACCGACGCCATCCACGTCGATCCCGACTATTCCGCCGCATACGTGCTCCTCTCGACCGACCTCGGCGTCACAGGACATGGCCTCGCGTTCACGATCGGCCGCGGCACCGAGGTCGTCGCGGCGGCTGTCGAAGCGTTCCGGCATCTGGTGGTGGGGCAGCGCCTCGCAGACATCACTGCGGACTTCGGCGGGTTCTGGCGGCGGCTTGCATCAGAATCGCAGTTGCGCTGGCTCGGCCCGGAAAAAGGCGTCATCCATCTCGCGCTCGCAGCGATTGTCAACGCCATCTGGGATCTCTGGGCAAAAGTCGCGGGCAAGCCGGTGTGGAAACTGCTCGCCGACCTGACGCCCAGGCAGCTCGTGTCGTGCATCGACTTCCGCTACATCACCGACGCGATCACGCCAGACGAGGCAATCGAGATCCTCGAGCGACTCGCACCGAGCAGAGCTGACCGCGAAGCGGAACTGGCGCGCGTCGGGTACCCGGCGTACACGACGTCGGTCGGATGGATGGGGTACTCGGACGAACGGATCGTCGCCCTGTGCCGCGACGCGATCACGGAGGGTTGGACCCATTTCAAGGTGAAGGTGGGCGGTACGCCCGACGACGACAGGCGTCGTGTCGCGACAGTGCGAAAGGAGATCGGCACGTCGCGCACGCTGATGATCGACGCCAACCAGAAATGGAACGTCGACGAGGCGATCGAGCGCGTCGCCGAGCTCGCGGAGTTTCGACCGTGGTGGATCGAGGAGCCGACGTGCCCGGACGACGTGCTCGGCCACGCAGCGATCGCAAGAGCGGTTCGGCCGCTTGGCGTCGGCGTCGCGACGGGCGAGCATTGCGCCAACCGGATCGTCTTCAAACAATTGTTCCAGGCACAGGCGATCGATTTCTGTCAGATCGACAGCTGCCGGATCGGCGGCGTCAACGAGAACCTTGCGGTGATGCTGATGGCGGCGAAGTTCGGCGTGCCGGTCTGTCCGCACGCAGGGGGCGTCGGCCTGTGCGAGTACGTGCAGCATCTGTCCATGTTCGACTACATCGGCATTTCGGGCACGATGGACGGCCGTGTCATCGAGTACGTCGATCACCTCCACGAGCACTTCGAGGATCCCGTTGTGGTCCGGCGGGGCCGTTACCTGCCGCCGCTCCGGCCCGGCTACAGCATTGCGATCCGCGAGGCGTCGCGCACCGGACACCGGTATCCGGACGGAAGGGTGTGGACATGAGAGGAACGTTGATTCGAGCCGGTCAGCGGCGCCGACCTCGATCACCTGGTCGTGCCGCCGCGGACGGCGGGATCGCTGTTCGTGCGGCGCAACGTCCGCGAAATCCTGTTGCGCAACAGCCCGGGCATCGCCGACACGAAGCGCGCCAGCGTGGACCGCGAATCGTTCTGACGCTCGGCTGAAGCGTCAACAGGGCTACGATTTCGTCCGCTCGACTTTATCGCCGTCGATCTCCACGACCACGACAGTCGCCATCGGATCGAGGACGGGGCGTTCGAGATTCAGCACAGTGCGGCCGTTTTCCGTCTTCATCTCGACCGGCTTCTTGTCGGCGAGGCGATACGCCCGCTTCACCGTGTTCTTCATCGCCGGCAGCGCGAACCCCGCGCGCGGCTCGTCGAAGAACGTGAAGTACAGCTTCCCGGGCCCGGTCGTGACGCGCCACTGGATCTGCTGAAAAACCAGCGGATCGCCGCGCACGTCCTTCGTGCCACGCGCGCTCGGTTCGCCGAGCTCTTCGCCGAACGGTGTCGGACCGGCGCCGTACACCGCTTCGCCATTCACCTGCAGCCACCGGCCGACGGTGCGCAGGATGTCCTGGCTCGGCGGCGGAATCACGCCATCCGCCATCGGACCGACGTTGAGCAGGTAATTGCCGCCCTTGCTGACGATGTCGATCAGTTTGAAGGCGATCTGCCCGGGCGACTTCCAGTCGGTGTCGTCGGCGCGATAGCCCCAGGTGTGATTGATGGTCGCAGGCGTTTCCCACGCCTCACCCGACACCTCCGGCGGGATCACGTTGTCGCCGGTGCTGCGATAGTCGCCCTCGGTCCCGAGGCGCCCGTCGATCAGCGTGTTCGGCTGCAGCGATCGCACGAGGTTCGCAAAACGCTGCGGCCGATCGCCGGTCATCATGCGCGGCGTGTCGAACCAGATCAGCGCCACCGGTCCATATCCGGTCAGCAGCTCACGTACCTGCGGCTCGGCCTTGCCGCGCAGATACTGGTCGTAGTCCTTCTTGTCGTCGGCCTGGAAGTCCCATTCGTTGCCGGCGCCGTTGGGCTCGTGCCAGTCCTGCGACTGAGAGTAATAGAAGCCGAGCCGCATGCCCTGACGCGCGCAGGCGTCGGCCAGTTCCTTGAGGACGTCACGCTTGAACGGTGTCGCGTCGACGACGTTGTACGGGCTGGCGTGCGACTTGAACAGCGCGAAGCCGTCGTGGTGCTTCGACGTGATGACGATGTACTTCATGCCCGCGTCTCTTGCGAGCCTCACCCACTCGTCGGCGTTGTACTTGACCGGGTTGAATCTCGAGGCGAGCGTTTCGTACTCGCGAACCGGAATCCGCGAGCGAAACATGATCCACTCGCCGAGACCGAGCGAGCGTTGCCCCTTCCACTCGCCGGCCGGAATCGCGTAGAGGCCCCAGTGGATGAACAGGCCGTACTTCGCCTGGCGGAACCACTCGAGGCGTTTTTCCCTGGCCGGATCCGGAGCAGCCCTGACGGGCTGCGCTCCCGACGTCGGAGAGGCAGCCCTGAAGGGCTGTGCTCCCGAAGTCAACGCGCCGACTGTGAGCGCAAGCGCGACGCCGATTCGTGGTCGCATGTCGACCTCAGAAAGTGATGCGCGCCGACAATTGAACCACACGCGGCGGCCGCGTCGGATTCGAAATGCCGATTGCGGTGCCGAAATTCGGGTTGATCTGACTGCCGTTCACGTCGAACCGTGCCGTGCGGTCGATGTCCTGGAATTCTACCTGGTTGAACAGGTTGTAGATCTCGGCGCGGAACTGCAGCGCGCGCGTCCCGGTGATTACGACGTTCTTGAAGATTGCGAAGTTGGTGTTGATGACTCCCGGCTTCCTGACGACGTTGCGCGGCGCATCGCCGTAGCTGCCGCGGGTCGGCCTTGTGAACGCCGCCGTGTTGAAGAAGCCGGTCAGCGGATCACCGCCGCCGGCGAGCGGATCACCGGTGAGGACCGGACGCACGAGGTGCAGACACGGCTCGCTGCCGGCGAGGCAGGCACCGTTGCCGCCCTCACCGCCGGTGAAGTCGAAGCCGTCGGTGGTCGTGAACGCGACATTGGCCCAGTCGCCCGAGACGAAGTCATTCTCGCCCGACACCTGCCAGCCGTCGAGCAGCACCTTCATCGGTCCGCTGTGCCGGCCGGGCAGATCCCAGGCGTAGTTGATCACCAGGCTGTTGCGGTTGCTCTGAATGAGCTCGGAATAGAAGAAGGCCTCCGGGCGATTGAGCGCGTACGACAGGTTGCCAGGATCTTCGTCGGCGACGCCACGCGCCCGCTGCAGCGCGTAGGCGACGCCGAACTGCACGCCGCGGATGTAGCGGCGATTCACCTGTACTTGCAGCGACTGATAGTCGCCTTCGGCGAGGTTGCCGCGGACGCGAATGTTCTGGTAGCCGCGATACGGTCGCAGAAATTCGGCAGGCAGCGCCGCCGCCGTTGGCGATGCCGTCGCGGGCGCCGTCGGATCGCGGTTCGCCGGATTCAGATCGGTGAACCGCGCGCCGTCCGGGACGCCGTTCAGGTCGTAGTACATCTCCATGTTGTACGACTTGTAGCCCGAGTAGGTGACGTCCACCGCGGTACCCCAACCGATCTCGCGCCGGATGCCGGCAGACCAGTTCACCGAGCTCGGCGTCTTGTAGCTCACCTCGAGCGCTTCGACAGTCGCCGGCCGGTTCGCCAGCGAGTTGCCCGGGACGAGCAGGTTGCTGAGCGTGTTGTAGTTCACCGTCGGATTGTGGATGAACGGCGGGTTCGACGCGAGATTGCCGAGCGATCCGCCGCCAAGCCGCGCCTGATGGAAGTACCCGGCGCTCGAGTGCACGACCGTCGATCCCGCGCCGGTGAGATCCCAGCTGAAGCCGAGGCGCGGCTCGATCTGCGGCTTCAGCGCGTCGCGGAACCCCTGCGGCACGCCGGGATCGGTTTCCTTCACCATCCCGTTGTCTTCCTTGCCAGTTCCCGGCACGTAGGCGCCGATGAAGACGGAATTCAGCGCCTGACCGGTGATCGGATCGTAAGCGACGCGCGTCCCGTTGATGATCGCCGGCACATACAGTCGCGGCGCCGCCGCCGGATCGTAGAGTGCCGGGTCGAAGTTCGACACCTGACCGTCCGGGCGGTAGTACGGCGAGTACCAGAGGAAGCGCGCGCCGTAGTCGATCGTCAGCCGCGGCCGCGCCTGCCACGTATCCTGCGCGTACCACTCGGACCACCACTGCCGATTCTGCGTGATGCGGTACTTGTCGGTCTCGGTATACTGCGAGAACACGCCGAGGATCGCGTTCGCGAACGCGAAGTTGGTGTTCAGCGGATTGCTGGCGTTGTTGCTGAACGTGATGTCGCCAGCCCAGTTGCCGCCGCGCGCCTCGTTGTTCTGCATGTATTCGTAGTGGCCGCCGACCTTGACGGTGTGCGCCGCGCGCGTCCAGGTCAAGTTGTCGCGGACGCTGCTGAGCCAGTCGTAGGCGGTCGAGCCGACGCGGTTGTCGTAGGTCCAGTCGGGCGTGTCGATCCCGGTCGTGTTCAGGCCGAAGCGGATGAACGGCATGTAGCCGTTCGGGTTGAGCTGAGGGTTGAACTGCGCCGACGTGAAGCCGACTGTCGATCGGGTGAAGCGCGTGTAGTCGGCGTCCGTTCGCGCTCCGAACCCCTCGGTGGCGCGCCGCACGCCCGCGCCGAACTCGTTGACCGCGTTCGACCGGAACACGTGGTTCCAGCCGCCGTTGACGCCGCTGTCGCCCGACACGTAGTTGCCGTCGAAATAGCCCCACTTCGCCGGGCCGGCTGTGATCTCCGATCCAAATTGATTGGAGCTGAACTGCCGGTACGACACCCAGTAGCTGTTGCTGCCCGACGGACGGCCGTCGATCCGCAGCAGGTTGTTCATGCGCGGATTGTCGGGCGTCTCCTGGCGCGTGAAGTTCGACAGCGCGCCGCAGCCGGCACTGCTGCAGTTCACGTTGGGCAGCGGCATGTAGTTGAGGATGGCGAGGCCGTTCGGGTCGAGCCGATCCGTCGGGATCACGTTGCCCTGGAAGCAGCCGGCGCCGCCGGTGGTCACGCTGCAGGGCAGCGGCGACCGCGGGTCCTTGATGTACATCAACCGCCCGTTGGCGTCGAAGGTCTGCGAGAAGTCGCCTTTGCGCTCGAGCACCGTCGGCATGCGGTAGAGGCGCACCTGTCCGGGCTTCTGCACCTGGGGCGCTTCCATCGAGTAGAAGAAGAAGAGCTTCTTGTCGCCCTGGCGTGGGAGTGGCACCGGTCCGCCGAAGTTGAAGCCGGGCGTGTCGTATCGCTGCTTCGGTTTCGGAAGACCGAGCCGCAGGTTCTCCCACGGTGTGGCGTTCCATGCGTCGCGGCGGCCGTACCAATAGCCGGTGCCGCGATACTCGGCGCTGCCGCTCTTGCTGACGATCTCGATGTTCGCGCCGGCACTGTGGCCGAACTCGGCCTTGTAGGTGTTCAGCAGCACCTTCACTTCGGCGATCGCGTCGAGGTTGATCGACGAGTTCATCCGGTTGGTGCCCGACAGCTCGTTGCCGTTCAGGCCGTCGACGGTGACCTGATTCCACGTGCGCCGCTGCCCGGCAATGTTCGGCAGCTGCGATCCGAAGCTGTCGCCCATCGCCTCGATGTCGTTCTCGTAGTGGACCCCTGGCAGCAGCCGCAGCAGACTGACGACGTCGCGACCCTTGGTCTGAATCTGTGCGATCTGCGTCGACGTCAGCAGCCCCGAGTAGTCGCTGTTTCTCGGTTCGATGACCGTACCCTGCGCTGTGACGGTAACCGCTTCGGTGAGCGCGCCGATGTCGAGCTTCACCTCGCCGAGGCTCAACTGGCCGCTGGCGTTGACCACATTGTGCTGGCGCTCGTAGCGGCGGAATCCGGACAGCTCGACGGCGACGGTGTAGGCGCCCGGCTGCACGGCGCGGAAAGTGAACTCCCCACGTTCGTTCGTCATCATGGCGCGGCCGGCGCCGGTGGCCTCGTTGGTCAGCGTCACGGTCGCGCCGGGGAGGACCTGGCCCGAGGCGTCGACGACCGTGGCGGACAGGGTGCCGGTGTCCTGTGCGGCGGCGTCGCGCGCCACGGGCAGCAGGATAATGAGGATGGCGGCGAGAACGGGACCGAGCCGGGTGATCGACATGCGCGCTCCTGCAGTCAGGCGTTACCGCGCCGTTGCTCGGGTGCGTGTGATACTATCCTTTACCGTTAAAGTCAAGGAACTTTAACGTTAAAGGAGCGAGGGCTCGAGCGTCGAAGTTCGGGTTCGGGGAGGGCAAAGCAACCGCAGATCTCGCGGAGACCGCAGAGTTATTGGTGTCAAAACACGATCAACGTGTCTCTGCGTGCTCAGCGTTCTCTGCGGTTGCTTCCCCGGGGTCAGCGTTCAGGGTTCCTCTGATGCGCCAGACGACGATGAAGCGGATTGCCGGCGAGCTGGGCGTGTCGATCACGACCGTCTCGAAGGTGCTGAACAATCACCACGACATCAGCGAGGCCACCCGCAGGCGCGTACTGGCGAAGGTCGAGCAGCTCGGTTACCAGCGCAACGCCGTGGCGCGCAGCCTGACCCTGCGCCGCACGCACACGCTGGGCATCGTCATTCCGGATCTGATGCATTCGTTCTTCGTCGAAATCATTGCCGGCATCGAGCCCGTGGCGAGCGGGCGCGGCTATGGCCTGCTGTTGTGCAGCTCCAGCGAGGATCCCGCCAAGGAGCGTGCTGAGCTCGAAATGCTGCGCGGCCGCCAGGTCGACGGCGTCGTCCTCGCGTCGGCCAACGCCTCCGGCAACACCGACATGCTGCTGCAGCTGTCTCGCGAGCGCACCAGCCTCGTGATGATCGACCGCGACGATCATCCGAGCGTGAGGTGCCATCGCGTGCTCACCGACGACGAACGGGTCGGCGTACTGGCGACCTCGCATCTGCTCGACGCGGGGCGCCGCGCGATCGCGCACATCGGCGGGCCGCCGATCGTGCACGCGAAGCGCCGTGAGAAGGGGTGGCGCGACGCGCTCAAGGCGCGGGACGTCAAGCCGGCCGACGGATGGCTCGTCGGCGGTGGCTTCATGGAGAGTGACGGCTACCGCGCGATGAAGCGGCTGCTGACCGGGCGGACGAGAATCGACGCTGTTTTCGCCGCGAACGACCCGTCGGCGATCGGCGCCATGAAAGCGATCTGGGAAGCCGGGTTAAGCGTTCCCGACGACGTCGCCGTGGTCGGCGTCGGTGACATCGCGCTGGGCGACCTGCTGCGCGTCCCCCTGACGACGGTCGGCTGGTCGCGCCGCGATCAGGGACGCCATGCTGCCGAATTGCTCTTGAACAGTCTCGAGGGCGACGTCGATCGCGCGCAGCGGGTCATCGTTCCGCCGCGGCTGATCGTGCGCGAGTCGAGCGGCAGCACGCGGTGACGGGATGTGCTTCATCGTAGGAATCCAGCCGTGATGCACGGAACGATGTCGCGCCGCACCTTCCTCGAGATGGCAGCTGTCGCGGGCCTGCCGCGGGGTGCAGTGGCGGCATCATTCCAGCGCGGTGCGCCGGACATCGCGCGCCCGGACGTGGAGCGCGAACACGATGGGCCACTGCTGCGTACCCGCGTCGTCAACCGCGGCGGGACGCCGATCCAGCTCCGCGATATCGTCGTGTTCGAGCAGCCCATCTCGCTGCCGCCCGAGACCACGCTGTACGGCGAAGGCTTCCAGATGCTGACGCAGACTGGCGGCACGCTCGCGAGCCCCAGCGATTTGAGTCAGTACACGGACGCCGCGCACTACCGGATTCCGGCTGCCGGCGCGGGGCGCGCTTACTACGGCTTGTTGACGCTGGCGCCCCCGGCCGGCGTGGCGCAGGTCTTTGCGTTCACCTCGTGCGCGAGGTTCAGCGGACGATTCGAGATCTCGGAGTCCACCGTTCGCGCGATTGTCGACTGCGAAGGGCTGTGGCTGCCGCCTGGCGGGTCATGGCCGCTCGAAGAGCTGATGGTCGTTTCCGGCTTCGATCGTTCGGCGCTCCTCGCCACCGTCGCGGAGCGACTGGCATCGCATCATCCGCCGTTGAAGTCGCAGGCGCCGCCGACCGGATGGTGTTCCTGGTACAGCTTCGGCCCGAACGTCACCGCGCAGCAGGTGCTCGACAACCTCGCGACGATCGCACGCACGATCCCGTCCCTGCGCTACATCCAGATCGACGATGGCTATCAGCGCGCGATGGGCGACTGGCTCGAGACGGGGACGGCGTTCGGCGGCAGCGTCCGGGCGGTCCTCAGCGAGATCAAGCAGCGTGGCTTTCAACCGGCGATCTGGGTCGCGCCGTTCATCGCCGAGGAGCGATCGCAGCTCTTTCAACAGCATCCGGACTGGTTCGTCAGGGACGCGGACGGCTCGCCGCTGCGGTCCGATCGCGTGACCTTCGGCGGATGGCGGCATGGCCCGTGGTATGCCGTCGACGGCACACATCCCGACGCACAGGCGCATCTCGAGCGCGTCTTCAAAACCATGCGCGAGGAATGGGGCTGCCGCTACTTCAAGCTCGATGCGAATTTCTGGGGCGCGATCCACGGCGGGCGATTCCATGACTCGCAGGCGACACGGATCGACGCGTACCGACGCGGCATGGCGGCGATCGCACGCGGCGCCGGCGACGCGTTCCTGCTCGGGTGCAATCATCCGATCTGGCCATCGATCGGCACAGTTCACGGATCGCGGAGCTCGAACGACATCAAACGATCGTGGGATCGAATCAAGACGACGGCGCGGCAGAACCTCAGTCGCAACTGGCAGAACGGCCGCCTGTGGTGGAACGATCCCGACGCGGTGGTGCTCGCCGAGTTGACCGACGCCGAGTGTCAGTTCCACGCAACGGCGATCTACGCCAGTGGTGGAATGGTGCTGTCCGGCGACGACCTGACGAGGCTTCCGGCCGCGCGCGCGGCGATGTTGACGAAGCTGCTGCCGCCGACCGGCATCGCCGCGGCGATGACGGACGCGGATCTGCGTGTCGGCACCATCACGTTGCCCGACCGCGAGCAGTTGTGCCTGTTCAACTGGGATGATCGTCCGACCGAGATCAACGCGCATCTCGGCAACGGGCCGCGTCCGGCGCCGCGAACGGTGACCGACTTCTGGACCGGCGAGCCGGTGGCGCACCGGAGCGGCCGAATCGCCGCGACGCTGGCGCCACGGTCGGCGCGCCTGCTGAACGCGATCTGAGCGATCCCTTCGGTGTCGCGCGCGAAGCGCCTGACGCCGCGCGAGGCGCACCGCGGTTTCCGGCTGTTCCGAGATTCGTGGGTCAGGGGCGGTACATCATCGCTTCGATCCGCCGCCGCACGTTGTTCGGTCGCTTCTCACGTGCCAGGTTCATCGCGTACGCCTTCGTGGCGATGCTGACCGCGATGGCAAGCGAGATTTTTCGAATCTCCTTCAACGGCGGATAGAGCGAGCCCTGGTCGAGATCGGTCTGTCGCACGAGCCCGGCGAGCGTGCGTGCCGCGACCAGGAATAGTTCGTCGGGAAGCGTGCGGGCACGGCAGGCTACGGCGCCGAGGCCGATGCCCGGGAAGACGTATGCATTGTTCCCCTGCGCCGGCCGGAACGTTCGGCCCTCACCGGTCACCGGCGCGAACGGGCTGCCGCTGGCGAAGATCGCCCTCCCGCCGCTCCACGCGTACGCCTGTTCCGCCGTGCACTCGGCCTGCGAGGTGGGATTCGAGAGCGCGAAGATCGCCGGCCGATCGTTGATCGCGCTCATGCGCTCGATCACCGCTCGGGTGAACGTTCCGGGTGCCCCGGTGGCGCCGATCAGCACGTGTGGCCGGAGTGCCTCGATGGCGTCGACAAAGGCCAGCTGCTCGAAGTCGTGGGCATACGGACGATTGTGCTCCATGAGATCCGTCCGCTGCTTCACCACGAGCCCGTTCACATCGACAAACCACAGACGTCGCCTGGCCTCGTCTGCACTGAGCCCTTCGTCCATGAAGGCCGTGGTCATCAGGTCCGCAATTCCGGTCGACGCAGACCCCGCCCCGAGAAACATGATTGTCAGGTCCTTGAACGGTATGCCGGTGATTCGGGTCGAGGCGTACACGCCCGCCACCGCAACTGCCGCCGTACCCTGGATGTCGTCGTTGAAGCAGAGCACGCGGTCTCTGTATTTCTTCAGGAGCTCGTACGCGTTCGGCGTCAGGAAATCTTCGAACTGGATCAACGCATCCGGATAGCGCGATTGCACCGCAGTGACGAACTCCTCGACGAGATCGAAGTAGGCCCTGCCTTGCAGCCGCCGCCGCGGATACCCGAGATAGAGCAGATCGTTCAGCAGGGACTCGTTGTTCGTGCCGACGTCGAGCGTCACCGGCAGCGTTGTTTCCGGATCGATCCCGGCGCACGCGGTATACAGCGCCAGTTTTCCGATCGGGATGCCCATGCCGTTGGCGCCGAGATCGCCGAGGCCGAGAATCCGCTGTCCGTCGGTGACGACAATGACGCGGATGTTCTTGCGCGGCCAGTTGGCGAGGATGCGGCGAATTTCGCCGCGATCGGCGGGCGTGATGAAGAAGCCTTTGGGGTCCCTTGCGATGTGCGAGAACTCGCGACACGCCTCACCGACGGTCGGCGTGTAGATGAGCGGCAGAATCCGATCGACATGATCGATCACGGTCTGGTAGAACAGCCGCTCGTTCCGCTCCTGCAGCGCCGACAGCAGCATGTACCGATCGATATCGCGCGGCAGGCGGTCCAGGTTCGCAATCACCCGGTCCACCATCTGTCGCCGGTTTGCCACGCAGTGCGGGAGCAGTCCCCTCAGGCCGAGACGGTCCCGGTCTCTCCGTCCGAAGGTGATGGACCGGTTGAGCGCCTTGTCGCGCAGGACGTCGAAGCCACGCTTCATGCCGCGCCTTCCTCGGTTGGAACACGTCGTACTGAAGAAACGATCATCCTCGCATCCCGTGCACGATCGCGACCACGACCGGTCCCCAGACCGTGAGCAGGATGTTCCCGATTGCATACGGCACGGTGTAAGCCAGCGAGCCGATGTTGCTGTCGCTTGCCTCCCGCAGTGCGTTCAGGCCAGGTGTGCAGGTCTGCGCGCCGGCGAGACCGCCGAGCGTCATCAGCGGGCTCATCTTCAACGCGTAGCGCGCGACGATCGTTCCAACGGCGAGCGGTACGATCGTCACGATCATGCCGGCGACGAATATGCTGGCGAAGTAGATCCCGCCGCTGGCGCGATACGCGTCCACCGCATGAGGCCCGGCGTGGAGGCCGACCACCGCGATGAAGACGATCAGGCCGATGTCCATCAGCAGCCGCTGTGCCGGCTCCGGGATTCTGCCGAACACCGGGTACCGGCTGCGCGCCCATCCGCCCACCAGACCCATCAACAGGATCGAACCGGCGGTGCCGAGTCCAACGACGATCCCTCCTGCGTTGATCTTGAGGAGGCCGAGCAACATGCCGGCGCAGATCCCGCCGGCGAGAAACGTCAGATCGGTCGCCGCCAGGTCGCGCTCCACGAAGCCGATGTACTTGCCGGCGCGCTCGACGTCGTCGGGCGCGCCGACGATCTGCAGAATGTCACCGCGCTCGAGCAGCGTCCACGGTTCGCGCGGCATCAGTTCCGTACCGCGGCGCAGCGACTCGAGGTACACGCCGCGGGCTCTCGAGTCCTGGGCCAGCTCGCCGATCGTCCTGCCGTTCACGTCCCGGCTCGTGAGCACGACCGCCACGGTTTTCACCGGCACCGCGAGAAGGGCGGGGTCGTCGATCTCCGGTCCGATATCACGTTCCGCGTGACGAAACGCGCCGCGCCGCGCCGACACGACGAGGCGATCGCCGCGCTGCAGCGTCAGCGCCGGACTCAGCTTCATCAGCTCGCCACCACGTTGCACGCGGTGCACGGTCAGCCGCGCGTCGGCATAGCGGTCTTCGAGCGCGGCGAGGCTTGCGCTCGCCGCCTGCGTGTTCTCGACGAGGTACCCGCGCAGACTGTAGTGCGCCGCGGAAAACATCTGCTCGCCCGCCCCGCGGCCGGCGAGCGTCTTCTCGAGCGCCTTGGCCTCGCTCTTGAGGTCGGCGCGCATCATCTTCGGGCCGAGCCAGGTGAGGAACAGGATCAGACCGAGATCGCCGAACCCGTAGGTGATCGCGTCGCCAAGCGGCGCGTTCGCCATCAGCGTGGCCTTGGATTCATCGGAGATTGGCAGTTCGGCGATCGCGCTGAGTCCGGTGCCGAGCGCGGCGGACTGCGTCATGCCGCCGGACAGCAGACCGACTGCAAGCCCCTCGTCGAAGCCAAACGCCGCCGTCACGCCAATCACGGTCGCCAGTCCGCTGAACGCGACGATCACCGCCAGGACGATCTGCGGCACCGCCTCTTTCTTGAGGCTGGCGAAGAACTGCGGGCCAACGGAGTAACCGATCGAGAAGAGGAACAGGTAGAAGAAGGCCCAACGCAGCAATTCGGGCAGGACCGGCTTTGCGACGATGCCGATGACAATGCCGGCGATCAGAGTGCCGACCACGGAGCCGAAGCCGACCCCTTTGACGTGGAAGCGACCGATGATCGTTCCGAGCAGAATGCTGAGAAACAGGCACAGCGCAGGGAACTCGTGCAGGAATGCCGCGACGTGTTCCATCACGAGCGTGCGCGGGTCTCAGGAGTCGTGCCGGCCACGGTCGCGAAGCAGCCAAGCAGGGGGCGTGCCGTCGAGGTCGATCGTCAGCCAGCCGGAAAGGCCAGGAACTGGGAGCTTTTCGCCGATTCAGGGCGGCAACGGATGACACTGCGAGGAGAGTCCTCCGTGCGTTCGGAGGGGCGCGCCGCTTTTCGGGGGAGCTCGGAGCGCGAAGACGTCGCAGTGCGGGAGGCTTCGCGCCCCAATCGTCAGCTATCCGTCTTTCAGCGCCGAGTCGCGTGGCGGCATCACCGGGTCGAGCTCTTCGTCGTCCGGTCCGGCGTCCTCCGTGGCGCCTTCGTTGACGACATGCGACTGTCGATCGTGCGTGACCGACTCACGCGCATCATCGTGCGGGTGATCCGATATCGCGTGCGGGTTGGCTTCGCCGATCGGACGCGCGTCGTTACGCATGGCTGCCTCCCTTCGCATTGTTCGTGTCGCGCGCGCCTTCAGCCGGGTCCCTGTTCGCCGCGTAATTCGGCGAATCGGTCCTCCCCAGCGGCTGCTGATTGTCGCCGGATGTCTGACCACTGACGACCGATTCTCCAGAGGTCTGGTTGTCGTCCTGAATCTGCTGGTGGTCGCGCTGTGCCCGATCGCTGGTCGGGCCGGATTTGCGACTGTTCTGTGGCATGTCCGGGGCCTCCGGTGGTACCGTCGCAAGCGCGATGCCCGATCCAGCGATCGAGTTCCGCAGCGTCTCGTTCGCTCGGCCGGAGCGTCCACGCGTCCTCGATCACTTCTCACTTACGGTCGAGACCGGCGACGTCGTCGCGTTGGTCGGCCGCAGCGGCGCTGGCAAGAGTACGTTGCTCAAGCTGATCAACCGGCTGCTCGAGCCTGACGAAGGGGCGATCCTCGTCGACGGACGTGATACGCGCGAGTGGCCGCCGATCGAGCTGAGACGTCGCGTCGGCTACGTGCTGCAGGAGGTCGGGCTCTTCCCTCACATGTCGATCGCCGACAATGTCGCGGTCGTACCGCAGCTCGAGCGCTGGCCGCGTGAGCGCATCGCGACACGGGTCGATGAGCTGCTCGACCTCGTCGGCTTGCCGGCGCAACAGTTCGCGACGCGGTGGCCGGACGAGTTGTCGGGAGGGCAGCGGCAGCGGGTTGGCGTGGCGCGCGCGCTGGCCGTCGATCCACCGCTGATGCTGATGGATGAGCCGTTCGGCGCGCTCGATCCCATGACTCGAGCCGAACTGCATCGCGAGTTCCGCCGGATCCAGGAACGGGTGCGGAAGACCGTCATCATCGTCACGCACGATATGGGCGAGGCGTTCGCGCTCGCCGATCGCGTTGGCGTGCTCGACGCTGGACGGCTGGCGGCCTTCGATACGCCCGCGAAAGTCGCGGCCTCCAGCGATGGGGTTGTACGTCGTCTGCTGGATGCGCTGCCGCAGGTGCCGCGCGCATGAATTCGTCGGCGTCCTTTGCCGCGTTCGTCGCGTTCGTGCGCAGCCATCGCGCGGAGATGGCCGCGCTGCTGGGGCAGCATATCGTCCTCGTCGCTGCCGCAACGGCGATTGCGGTCGCGATCGGCGTGCCGCTGGGAATCTTTGCGGCGAAGCGTCCGCGGCTGGCGGCGCCAGCCATGGCGATTGCCGGTGTCGTGCAGACGATCCCGAGCCTCGCGATGTTCGGTTTCCTGCTGCCGGTGCCGCTCGTCGGCGGTGTCGGCGCACGTGCGGCGCTGGTCGTGCTGATTCTTTACGGGCTGCTGCCGATCGTCCGCACGACGATCGCGGGATTGCGCGGAATCGATCCCGCGATCCGCGAAGCTGGTGTCGCGCTGGGGATGACGCCGCGGCAGCTGCTGCGGCAGGTCGAGCTCCCGCTGGCGCTGCCGTCGATCGTCGCTGGCATCCGCGTCGCCGCCGTTGTCGGCGTCGGATCCGCAACGATCGCGGCGGCGATCGGCGCGGGCGGTCTCGGTGAGTACATCTATCGCGGACTCTCGATGGTCGACACGACGGTGATTCTCGCGGGTGCGGTTCCGGCGGCGATCCTGGCGTTGGTCGTGGACGGTACGCTGCTCTGGATCGAACGTCAGCTGTCGGCGCGGCGGCGCTCGCGATCGCGGCGAGTGGCGCTCGCCGCCGCCGCGGTGATCGCCGCTGTCATCTTGCTATCCAGCGGCGCGTCCGCGCGCCGCGGCGGGCGCGACGCCCTCGTCGTCGGGTCGAAGAACTTCACCGAGCAGCTGGTATTGGGCGAGTTAGTCGCGCAGGCGATCGAGGGCCAGGGTGTCCGGGTCGACCGGCGGCTCAACCTTGGCGGCACGCTGATCTGCGATCGCGCGCTGATGACGGGAGACATCGACGTCTACGTCGAGTACACCGGCACGGCACTGACCGCGGTCTTCCACCAGCCGATTGCGAACGATCCGTCGGCGGTCTTCAACACGGTTCGGGAGCTGTACGCCCGCAGCGGGCGCACGCTGCTGCCGCCGCTCGGCTTCAACAACACGTTCGCAATCCTCGTGCGCGGTGCCGACGCTCGATCGCGGTCGTTGCGCTCGATCGACGATGCGGCGCGCGAGTCGCCACGGTGGAGGGCAGGCTTCGGCTACGAGTTCGTCGAACGTCCCGACGGCTATCGCGGTCTCGCGAAGGCCTATGGCCTGCGCTTTCCCGATCCGCCGCGGGTCATGGATCTGACCCTCAGTTATCGTGCGCTGGCCGCCGGCCAGGTGGACCTGATCGCCGGCGATGCGACGGCCGGTCTCATCAAGGGTCTGGATCTCGTGCAACTCGAAGACACCAGGCACTATTTCCCGCCCTACGACGCTGCTGCCGTCGCGCGAGCCGAGATCCTGCTCCGACGCCCTGACGTGCGTTCGGCGCTCGAGCGGCTGAGCGGCCGGATCTCCGCCGCAGACATGCGCGCGATGAATTACGCTGCCGACGTCGAGCACCGCGACATCGCCGCCATTGCGCGCGACTTTCTCGCCAGCCGCTGACCCGCTTCGTGCTTACGTCCTCTCGAGAGCCGCAAGCGTGAACTGACAAGGCGGATAGCCCTGTAACTCGGCAGTCGCGAGCACCTCACCCGCCGCCACGGCAAGCTCGACGCATACGGCGCACTCATGGTCGGCGGCAACCCGGCTTGCGACGCCGCGAAAGAGGGTCAGCGACGACACCAGCTTCAGGGCGTCGATCCGGGACCCCATGAGGTCGCGCACATTGGCGCCCTGACGCACTTGTTCGCGCACGATTCTGGTGAGTTCGAGCAGTCGCGGACCGAGCACCGGGTGGGTGAGGTAGCTCGTCGCTTCATCGACGCCGCGGATCTCGTAGTGTTGGGCCATCCAGGATGCTCCCAACCCGGATAGCTGCGGAAAGATGTACCAGATCCAGTGGCCACGCTTGCCACCGGTACGAAGTTCAAGCAGCGCGGCGTCGAATCCGCTCGTCTGGTGACTCTGCGCCTCCACGAAACGGTCGAGGCCTTCGTGTGGCATGCGACGACTGGAGGCGCATTGTACTTGCAACCTTCCAGAGGGCTTTCTACGTCTAATCCGTCGTTCACCACGGGTGTGGCGCCGGGTCTTCGGCCGTCCCTGCAACGAGGGAGGACCGGCGGCCGGCCGGAGATCGAAATGAAATCACTCCTCATGCTCGGCCTTGCGGCAGCGGCCCTCGTCGTGCTGTGTGGAACCGCCCGGGCGCACGAACACTGGCACTACTATCACGTGCGCGCAGAGGTCCGCCACGACATGCGCGAGGCCATGCGCGAAGCGCGCGACGCGGTCCGCGATGCCCAGCGCGAAGCGGTCCAGGCGAGTCGCGAGGCACGAATCGCCGCCCGTGACGCATACCGGGACAGCGTTCGCGATGCCGTTCGTGACGCGCGCCGGGCGTTCCGCGACTCCATGCGCGAGCTCAGGCAGGCCACCCGCGACGCCTACCGCGCGTGGTAGGGATCGTCGGAGCCCCTTACACCGCGGCGACAGCGCGGCCGATCGTCCGCACCGCGTTCAGCATCTGGTCGATGTCCTCGCGCGTACTCCGGAAGTTGACGATGCACACCCGGAGCACGAAACGGCCAGCCAGCTCCGTGCTGGTGATGAACGCATCGCCGCCAAGCTGCAGCTTCTCCAAAATCACGCGGTTCGCGCCGACGATCTGATCCTCGCTCTTGAGTGCGGCGTCCACGTACCGGAAGCAGACGATGCTCAGGCTCGGCGACGCCATCAGCTCGAAGTCGCCGGCGCTCCGGATGCGATCCGCGAGATAGCGCGCCAGCGCGATGTTCTCCTCGACCACCGCCTTGTATCCTTCGAGGCCGAACTGCTGCATCGCCATCCACACCTTGAGGGCGCGGAAGCCTCGCGTCTGCTGAAAGCCGTACTCGCTGAACCACGGCAAACCGTAGACCTCGCCGGCGCTCCCCGTCGTTCGCACGTACGGCGGCACCAGGCTGAAGGTCGAGCGCATCGCATCGCTGTCCGTGACGAAGACGAGACCGGCCTCGACGGGAACGAACAGCCATTTGTGCGGATCCAGCGCCACGCTGTCCGCGTGCACGAGCGCGCCAATCGCGTCGCCGTACTCATCCGAGAGAATCGCGGGCCCGCCGTACGCCGCGTCGACGTGCAACCACACGCCGTGGCGGCGGCAGACGTCGGCGATCGCCGCGAACGGATCGATTGCACCGGTGTTCGTGGTACCGGCAGTCGCGATCACGGCGATCGGCCGGACGCCCTCGTTTCGATCGCGGGTCAGCGCCGCGTCGAGCGCTTCAACGTCCATCGTGAAGTCCGCAGCCGTGGGTACGGTTCTGATCGACGCGGTGCCGAAGCCGAGCAGCTCGATCGCCTTGCGCGCACAGCTGTGGCCTTCTGATGTCATGTAAAAGGCAAACGGCTGCGCCGCGCCGCGCAAGCCGTCGCGCCGGATGTCCACGCCGGCCTTCACGTGCCGCGCGACGGCGAGCGCCGTCATCGTCGCCATCGACCCGCCGCTGACGAGAAGGCCCGTCGACTCACCGGGGAACCGGAGGAGATCGCGAAACCACCGCAGGACCTGTCGCTCGACATGGATCGCGGCATGGTTGCCGCCTGCGCAGCTCGGATTCATGGCGGCCGCGAGCGCGTCGGCGAACACGCCCATCACCGCCGGCGGCGAGTTCACCCAGCCCCAGAATCGCGGATGACCGTTGCCGAATGGAAATGGCTCGATGGTCTCCGCGAAGACGCGCAGGATCTCGTCCGGGGGGACGCGCTCAGCCGGTGCAGGCGCCGTCGCCATCTGCGCGGCGAGACGAGCCGGAAACGGCCGAAACGCCGGCTCGCCGGGAAGCGAGGTGAGATGGTCGGCGATCAGATCGACTACGAGGCGCCCGATACGGCGGATCTCGTCACCTGTCCATTCGAAAGGCATGGGCTTAACCGCCGAGAACGCGGAGCGCGCGGAGAACGCCTTTTCTCTGCGCCCTCCGCCATCTCTGCGGTCTCCGAGGGACCTACGCGATCTTCGCCAGCCGCGCTTCGGCGGGCGAGAAGGCGCTCAGATCCTGCATCACCTCGGCGTGCTGGCTGATGTCGAGTCCGACCTCTTCCTGCTCGTCCGACACCCGCAGCGGGATGACCAGATCGGTGACCTTGTAAAGCACCCACGATCCGCAGAACGAGAAGGCGGCGACGAAGAGCAGCGCGCCGCAGTGGAGGAGGAACGTGTAGGCGTGTCCCGAGGTGAGGCCGACACCCTTCGCGAAGAGTCCGGTCATCAGCATGCCCACCATGCCGCCGACGCCGTGGCAGGGGAAGACGTCGAGCGTGTCGTCCAGCGTCGACGCGCTGTTCTTCCAGTGCACGCAGAGATTCGAGATCACGCTCGCCACGCTGCCGATGAAGATGCTTTCCCCGACGCTGACGTAGCCGGCCGCCGGCGTAATCGCGACGAGCCCGACGACGGCGCCGACGCAGGCGCCGAGCGCTGACGGCTTGTTGCCGCGCATCGCGTCGAAAAAGATCCAGGCCAGCGCCGCCGCTGCCGACGCCGTGTTGGTCGTCGCGAACGCCATCGCTGCCTGCCCCGATGCCGACAGCGCCGATCCGGCGTTGAACCCGAACCAGCCGAACCAGAGCATGCCGGTGCCGAGCATCACGAACGGGATGTTCGCCGGCGTGTGCGATTCGCCAGCCTCGTGCGTTTTGCGGCGGCCGAGCGTGATCGCGCCCGCAAGCGCCGCCAGACCCGCGGACATGTGCACCACCGTACCGCCGGCAAAGTCGAGCACGCCGAGCTTGTGCAGGAAGCCGTCGGGATGCCACGTCCAGTGTGCCAGCGGCGAGTAGATGAAGACGCTGAACAGGCACATGAACAGCAGATAGCTCGTGAACCGTACGCGCTCGGCGAACGATCCGGTGATCAGCGCCGGCGTGATGATCGCGAACTTCAGCTGGAAGAGCGCGAAGACGAGCAGCGGGATCGTCGGGGCGAGATCCGGATGTGTCGAGGTGCCGACGCGACTGAACATGAAGAACGTCCGCGGGTCGCCGATCAATCCGTGGATGCTGTCGCCGAACGCGAGACTGAAGCCGACGACGACCCAGAGAATGCTGATCACGGCCATCGCGACGAAGCTCTGCATCATCGTCGAGACGACGTTCTTCGTGCGAACCATGCCGCCATAGAAGAACGACAGGCCCGGCGTCATGAGAAGGACGAGACCTGTCGCGGTCAACATCCAGGCGACATCGCCCGCGTTCATCGGGCCGCCGGTCACCGCCTGGGGTTGGGTCCGAACGAGCGCACCCGCGAGGCTGACGGCCGCCAGCAGCAGGAAGGGAAGTGCCGAGAATTCCCGTATCCGTTCGGTCTTGCGCCGCACCGTTGCCAAGGTCATGCTCCGAAGCCTCCGTTGAGCTTCTGATGATAGCAGATACGTGTCATGCGTGCACATAACTACGGGCACTTTCAACCGAACGTGGCACAAACGCGGCCTCGTGATGCAGTAATCGTGCGTCCCGTGCACGTTTCGCGCGTCACGCGTCGCGCAAAATGGCCCCGAAAACCGGTTTGGTATGATCGCCGGATGTCCAGCGTCAACAGCTTCGGCACACGGACTGCGCTGGCGGTCGGCGGTCGGACCGTCCAGTCCTATAGCCTCCCCGTGCTCGAGCGGGCCGGCTTTCCGGGCATCGCCCGCCTGCCGTATTCGATGAAGATCCTGCTGGAGAACCTGCTCCGGCACGAGGACGGCCGGTTCGTAAAGGCGGCGGACGTCGAGACGCTCGCGCGATGGGATTTGAAGTCGAACGCGCCGAAAGAGATTTCGTTCGCGCCGGCGCGCGTGCTCCTGCAGGATTTCACCGGCGTGCCGGCGGTCGTCGACCTGGCTGCCATGCGCGACGGGATCGTCCGCCTCGGCGGCGATCCGAACAGAGTGAACCCGCTGCAGCCGGTCGAGCTCGTCATCGACCACTCCGTGCAGGTCGATTACTTCGGGCAGGCCAACGCCTTTCAGCTGAACGCCGAGCTCGAGTTCTCACGCAACAAAGAGCGCTACGCGTTTCTCCGCTGGGGGCAGGACGCCTTCCATAACTTCCGCGTCGTGCCGCCCGACACTGGAATCGTGCACCAGGTGAATCTCGAGTACCTCGCCCGGGTCGTCATGACGGACGACTCCGCCGGCGGGCCGTTCTGCTATCCGGACACGCTGGTCGGCACCGATTCGCACACGACGATGGTGAACGGGCTCGGCGTCGTGGGCTGGGGCGTCGGCGGCATCGAGGCCGAGGCGGCGATGCTCGGCCAGCCGATCTCGATGCTGATTCCGCAGGTGCTCGGGTTCAGGCTGAAGGGCCGGATGCTCGAAGGCGCGACGGCGACCGATCTGGTGCTCACGATCACCGAGCGGCTGCGCAAGCACGGCGTCGTCGGCAAATTCGTCGAGTTCTTCGGCGCTGGACTCGAGGACCTGACGATTGCCGATCGCGCGACTCTCGGCAACATGTGCCCGGAGTACGGCGCGACGATCGCGATCTTCCCGATCGACGCGATGACGCTCGATTACCTGCGGCTGAGCGGCCGCGACGCGTCGCAGGTGGCGCTCGTCGAGGCGTACGCGAAGTCGCAAGGCATGTTCCGCACGGCCGGCGACCCCGAGCCGGTGTACAGCGAAGTGATCGAGCTCGACCTCGAGAGCGTCGAGCCGAGCCTGGCCGGACCGAAGCGGCCGCAGGACCGCGTGTCGCTGAAGCAGGCGAAGTCGGGATTCCAGACCGCGCTCGGCTCGATGATGACGTCGTCGCCGAAGAAAGCCGCCGAGGCGGCCGGCTCGGCGCACGTGTCGGCGACGGCCGGCGGCGCGGCCGCGGCGGTCGCCGACGTGCCGGCGATTGCGACCGTCCTCGATCACGGCTCGGTCGTGATCGCCGCGATCACGAGCTGCACGAACACGTCAAACCCCAGCGTGATGATCGGCGCGGGCCTGCTCGCCAAGAAGGCGGTGGAGCGCGGGCTGAAACGGCAGCCGTGGGTGAAGACCAGCCTCGCGCCAGGCTCGAAAGTCGTGACGGAGTACTTGAAGAAGGCGGGCCTCGATACCTACCTCGATCGGCTCGGCTTCAATCTGGTCGGCTACGGCTGCACGACCTGCATCGGCAACAGCGGTCCGCTGCCGGAGGACGTGGCCGCCGAGGTCGACGCGCGCAATCTCGTCGTCGCGTCGGTGTTGAGCGGCAACCGGAATTTCGAAGGGCGCATCCAGCAGCAGGTGCGCGCGAACTATCTCGCGTCGCCGCCGCTGGTCGTCGCCTACGCGCTCGCCGGCCGGATGACGCTCGATCTGACGACCGAGCCGATCGGCACCGACAGCAGCGGCCAGCCGGTGTTTCTCCGCGAGCTGTGGCCGACCGAACGCGAGATTCAGGAAACGATGATGACCGCGGTCACCTCCGACATGTTCCGCGAGCAGTACAAGGACGTGTTCAGCGGCGACCAGCGCTGGAAGCTGTTGCAGGTGCCGGGCGGCGATCGGTTCGCGTGGGACGAGCAGTCCACCTACATCCGCAACCCCCCGTTCTTCGAGCACATCACGATGGCGACGGCGCCGGTGCAGGACATCAGCGGCGCGCGCGTGCTCGCGCTGCTCGGCGACAGCATCACGACGGATCACATCTCGCCGGCCGGCTCGATCAAGAAGGACAGCCCCGCCGGCACATACCTGATCGCGCA
>DATFXR010000072.1:0-3365 GCA_035315685.1 Vicinamibacterales bacterium
GCGCTCGCGCGCCGGATGCAGCTCCTCAGCGGGAGTGGCCTGGTGGCGTACGGCCTGACGATCACCTTCGCCTCGTTCGACTGGCTGATGTCGCTCGAGCCGCACTGGTTTTCGACGATTTACGGCGTGCTGATCATGGGCGGCCAGGGGCTCTCGTCGCTGGCGTTCCTGATCGTCGCGCTCACCTGGCTGAGCCGGCGTGCACCGCTCGATCGGATCGTCCAGCCCGAGCATTTCCACGATCTCGGCAACCTGATGCTCGCCTTCGTGATGCTGTGGGCGTACTTCTCGTTCTCCCAGTACTTGATCATCTGGTCCGGCAACCTGCCGAGCGAGATCGCCTGGTACATGCATCGGATCGAGACGGGATGGCGGCCGGTCGCGATCGGGCTGATCCTCTTTCATTTCGCCGTGCCGTTCGTGGTGCTGCTGTCACGGGCGGTGAAGCGCCAACCCGAGCTGCTGGTGAAAGTCGCGGCGGCTATCCTGGTCGTCCGCGTGCTGGATCTCTTCTGGCTGATCGCGCCGGAATTCCGCCAGCACGGGATCGGCGTGAGCTGGATGGACGTCCTGCTGCCGCTGACGATTGGCGCGATCTTCGCCGGCTGTTTCGTGTTCCAGCTGCGGGGCCGCGCGATTCTCCCTGTCCACGATCCGGAGTTCGACGAAACGTTCGGCCGCATCATCGAGCGCGGCACGCCGCCGCGAACAGCACACTAGCACCATGGCCGACCTGCATCAGCCACACTCGCATCCGGCGGACGCGACGCACGACGCCGGCACGCACCACGAGGAGAGCGACGTCAACATCTCCGGCATCTTCGCGTTCGGCGTTGTGCTGACCTTCGTGACGATCGTCATCTACCTCGTCGTCGGCGTGCTGTTCAAGTATCTCGACACCCGGGAAGCGCGCCAGGAGACACTGGAGTACCCGCTGGCAGCGACGCAAGGGAATCGCCTCCCGCCCGAGCCGCGCCTGCAGACGAACCCGCGCCAGGACCTGGCCGATCTCCGCGCCCGCGAGGAGCAGGCGCTCACCGGCTACTCGTGGGTCGACAGGAACGCAGGGATCGTCCGCATACCGATCGATGAGGCGATCAGGAAAACGCTGGAACGCGGGCTCCCCGCGCGGGCCGGGCAGAGGAAATGACCCGGTTGCGTGATGAACCGCGGAGCGCGCGGAGAACGCAGAGTTTTGTTCTTGTACTGATTGTTTGTGCGATGTCTGCGTTCTCTGCGGTCAAGGCACACGCCCAGATTTCATCGGCGCCTGCCAGCGCCGGCTACAAGCGCGAGCCGGGAATGACCTCGTCTTCGGTGCCGGCGGCGCTCCGCGAGATCGGATTCGATCAGAATCTGGATCAGCGCGTGCCGCTCGACGTCACGTTTCGCGATGAGCGCGGGACGACCGTACGGCTGGGTGACTACTTCGGCAAGCGGCCGGTGGTCATGGTGTTCGCGTACTACGACTGCCCGATGCTCTGCACACAGGTGATCAACGGGCTGTCGAGCGCGCTCGCGGTGTTGTCGCTGAAGCCGGGCGAAGATTTCGAGATCGTCACGGTCAGCTTCAATCCGGCGGACACTCCTGCGTCGGCCAGCGCCAAGAAGGCGATCTACCTCGAGCGCTACCGGCGCGAGGGCGCAGCGGCGAGCTGGCATTTCCTCACCGGCGATCCGCCGTCAATCGATCGTCTGACCAGAGCCGCCGGCTTCCGGTATGTGTGGGACGCAGCGACGAAGCAGTTCGCGCATCCGAGCGGAATCATCGTGCTGACTCCGGACGGCCGGCTGGCGCGCTATCTCTTCGGGATCGAGTACGGGCCGCGCGATCTGCGCTACGCGATCGTCGAGGCGTCCGACGGGCGGGTCGGCAACGTCGCCGATGCGCTGCTGCTCTACTGCTATCACTACGACCCGATGAGCGGACGCTACGGCCTGGTCGTGATGCGCGCGCTGCGCCTCGCCGGTGTGGCGACGGTGCTCGGCCTGGCAGCGTTCGTCTTGATCATGCTTCGACGTGAACGGCTGGCCCCTGGCCCTCAGCCCCGGAGCGCGAGGCTCTAGCCGCATGTGGACCGGCACGCCCCTGTTCCCCGAAGCTGCGTCGACGATCGCGTCGCGCGTCGACGCGCTGTATTTCTTCCTGCTCGGGGTCGCGATCTTCTTCTCGCTGCTCATCGCCGGCCTCATCGTCTACTACGCCATCCGCTTCCATCGCCGCACCCAGGATCAGATCGGAGAGCAGATCCACGGCAGCATGGTGCTCGAGGTCACCTGGACGGTGATCCCTCTCCTGATCACGATGGTGATTTTCGTCTGGGGCGCCAGCGTGTACTACGCGATGGCGAGGCCGCCCGACGAAACGCTGAACGTCTACGTCGTCGGCAAGCAGTGGATGTGGAAGTTTCAGCATCTCGACGGCCAGCGCGAGATCAACGAGCTGCACATTCCGGTCGGGCGAGCGGTGAAGCTGATCACGACGTCCGAGGACGTGATTCACGACTTCTTCGTGCCGGCGTTCCGCATCAAGGCGGACGTGATCCCCGGCCGCTACGTCAACATCTGGTTCCACGCGACCAAGCCCGGGCGCTACCGCCTGTTCTGCGCCGAGTACTGCGGCACGCGTCATTCGGGAATGATCGGCGAAGTGATCGCGATGGAGCCGAGCGAGTATCAGGCGTGGCTGAGCGGCGGAACCGCGGAGGGCTCGCTCGCGTCGGCGGGCGCGAAACTGTTCCAGGATCTTGCGTGCAACACCTGTCACCGGCCGGACGCGCAGGGACGCGGGCCGGTGCTCGACGGCCTGTTTGGCAAGACGGTGCAGCTGCAGAGCGGTGAGACGGTGACGGTGGACGAGGCCTACGTCCGCGAGTCGATCCTGCACCCGAGCGCCCAGGTCACCTCGGGGTTTCAGCCGATCATGCCGACGTTCCAGGGTCTGGTGAGCGAGGAGCAACTCCTCGAGCTCGTCGAATACGTGAAGTCGCTGAAGGCGCCTTCCCAGGGACAGCTACAGACAAGGTAGTCATGGCCAGCAGCACGGTTCTCATTCCGCCGCGGCATTACCTGAACGACGGCTACGGCATCAAGTCGTGGCTGCTCACCCGCGACCACAAGCGCATCGCGCTCCTTTACCTCGCCGGCGTGACGTTCTTCTTCTTCATCGGCGGTGCGATGGCGGTCCTGATCCGCCTCGACCTCGCAACGCCCGCCGGCGACCTCGTCACCGACGAGACCTACAACAAGCTGTTCACGATGCACGGCGTGATGATGGTGTTCTTCTTCCTCATCCCTGCCATCCCGGCGGTGCTCGGGAATTTCCTCGTCCCGATCATGATCGGCGCGAAGGATCTCGCGTTTCC
>DATFXR010000073.1:0-9763 GCA_035315685.1 Vicinamibacterales bacterium
CTGCGCGTGAGCACCGCTGCATCACCGCCTTCGGCGAGAAACCATTTCGCCTGCGGCCGCATGCCGACTTCGCGAAAGAGCGTCGCGAGCGGGACGCCGGTCCATTCGCTGTTGCTGGTGAGCCCGGCGATCTGCTGCGGCGTGAGATCCATCGCCGCGCCGCGGCCGCCGAAGTTGCCCGAGCACTCGAGGAAATGCACGCGGCTCACCGCGGGAAACCGTTTCAGGTCGGCGAGCGTGAACATCATCGGCCGCTCGACCATCCCGTGGATCAGCAGCGAATAGGCCTTCGGATCGATCTCCGGCACGCCGCCGTGGTGCCGCTCGAAATGCAGATCGGACGGCGTGATCGTGCCGCAGAGATCCTGATGCGGCGTGCCAGAGGATGCCTGGCCGCGCGGCTGCCGCAGCGGCTTCTCCGACGGCGCGCGCTGGCCGAGCGCGCGGCTCGGGCGGCCGCGGACCTTGGTCGGGTCGGCCGGAGCGTCCTGAGTCTGCGTCGCGGCCGTTGCGCCGAGCGCGACAGCGCCCGCGGCGCCAGCGAGCAGATCGCGTCGCGACACCTTCATATGCCACCTCGTCGATCGAACCGAGTCCATCGTGGCGTGATTCTACGCTGTAATCGCCGGCGATCCGGATCCCACAGAGTGTGGGACCGATAGGCCCATAGGGTGGGTGGGGAAGGACCGATCGGTCCCACCCTACCAAGCCCATGGGCCCATCGGTCCTACACCCTCGCGCGGATCAGTGCGTCAACCCGTAGATGACGTAGTTGACCCCGAGCTTGTAGGCCTCGTTCGTATCGTCGATCGGCCGCAGCCCCGTACCGGACCACTCCCAGAACTGCGAGACGTCCGTGTTGTAGTTGACCATCATCTGCAGCCGCTTCTTCGGATCGTTGTCCTCGAAGAGTCCGCGGAAGATCGGCCGGCCGGCAATGTAGGCCTGGGGAATGATGTCGAGCCGATCGACTTCGAAGAACGAATGAAAGATCGGATGGGTCGCGTCGAGATCGACGAAGTGGCCGTCAGGAAACACGCGGCGCATCGCCGCCTCGAAGACGTCCCAGCCGCTGCCGTAGCCGTATCCGCCGTCGCCGCCGAAACCGCCGCCGCGAAACCGTCGCGGCTTGAAGTCGTCGACGATGACGAAACCGCCCTTCTGCACATAGGCGCGCATCGCCTCTGCTTCGCGATCGGTCATCGCCCACCAGTCCACCTCGATGATGTATGCGACGGGGTAGTGGAACAGCTCGGGATCGTCGAGCGTCAGCGCGTTGATGTCGTCGATGTGCGGATTGAGGAAGCTCACCTCGTTCATGATCCGCATCAGGTTCTGCTCGGACAACGGATAGCCATGGCCCCACGCCGGCCAGCCGCCGTACCAATAGCCGCCCGGCGCAGTCGTGTATTTCAGCCTGACGAAGGTGAAACGGCCGTCATAGGGGATAGGGGGATATTCGCGAAAGGGGCCCCGCGCGAAGCCGAACTGGCCGAGCGCAACCGTAGCGCTCAGCAGCACGCCGCCGATGGCGCCGGCCAGCATCCGCCCACGCATGCGACGAGTATCGCACGCGCGCCGAGCCCTTATGACTTCCGCTGAATCCTGACGCCGCCGTTGGTCGTGACCGCCCGAATCCTTGCGCCGCCTGCTCCGAGCGTCGTCGTGAGCTCACGGTTGATGCGTCCGGTGACAGGGATGGGAAAGTCGACGCTGATCCGCCCGTTGGTCGTCGCCGTTTCGAGCGCGGCGGAGTAGTTCTCCGGCACCGACATCCTGATGCCGCCGTTCTTGGTCTCGACGTCGAGGCCCGCGCCGTCCCAGCGATCGCCGCTGAGGTTGAGGGTAAGTCCGCCGTTCGTCGTCTCGCCGCGGATGTCGCCGCCGACGTTCGAGAGCGTGATGCCGCCGTTCACGGCACGGAAGTTCGCGGTGCCGCGAAAATCGCCGATCGAAATTCCGCCGTTGTGGGTGTGAAGGGTAAGGATGGCCGTACGCGGCACGTCGAGCTCGAAGCTGACCGACCAACCGCCTTCGCCGCGCGACGACTGCGGCCCCTCGGCGTGAATCGTGCCGCCGCCAGTGACGATGCGCACCCCGGCCACGAGCTGGCGTGCCTCGGCCTCCGAGGCAGCCGATGCGTTGACGCGCGCTCGCATGTGGACGTCAGGACGATCCCATCCGCGCACCCGAATCCCGCCGTTCTGCCCGGCATCGACGTCGAGCGGGTTGACGGCGCCGGTCGCGATCGTCTCCTCGCGAATCTCGCAATACGACGGGCGGTCGGAGTTCCATTGATCGCCGCAGCCCATCGATCGGTCGGTGGACCGGCTCTGGCCCGAGACGGCGACCGTGCAGGCCGTGGCGGCGAGGACGATGACAAACGCGGCGCGGTTCATACGTTTCCTCCGGCCGCTTAGACGGACGGATGTCGCGCCGCGTTTACTGGCTCAGCCGCGGCCGCCGATCGGCGCGGCGATGTACCACTGATTCCCGAAGACGTCCTTCACGCTCCCGACGCGCTCGCCGTATGGCTGATCCGTCGGCGGCGCGATCGATGTGGCGCCCGCGTCGATCGCGCGCTGGTAGGCCGCATCCACGTTCGGCAGGTAGAGATAGAACCGGGTCGACATCGGCTGATCGGTGCCTTGCGCTTCGCCCATTTCGATGACCGCGTCGCCGATTCGTACTTTTGCGTTGTAGACGACTCCGACCGACGACGCGTGATACTCCAACTCCTCGGCGCCGAATGCGCGCTTCAGGAACGCAATCACCGGGTTCGCGCGCGGCGGGTGAAGATGCACGGTGACCGTGTGCATGCCCTCGGGAACGTGCCGTGCACCGTGTGCCGTGGCGATGTACCAGGTATTGCCGAACGGATCCGCAACGCCGCCGAGGCGCTCGCCGTAGGGCCGGTCGGCGGGCTGTCCGATCGCTGTGCCGCCAGCCTCGACCGCGCGCTCGAATGCCGCGTCGACGTCGGGAACGTAGACGTGGAGCGCCGCGGTGAGCGGATTGCCGCGCCACGAGTGCTGCGGTGACCCGCCGCCGATCATCAGCATCGAGTCGCCAATCTGCACCTCGGCGTGCAGCCCGGCGCCGGCGCCGGTCGTCCGTCTCAGTTCCTTTGCGCCGAAGGCGCGCTCGGCAAAGTCGATCAGACCCGGCACGTCATTGACCACGATGTAGGGCGTAACCGTCCGGAAGCCCTCACGCCTGGACACGGCCGGAGACGGTTCAGCCGGTTCGAATGCGGCCATCCGGCGGTGCATTTCCTCGACGCTCAGTTCTTCCTTGCGCGTCGCAAGTGTCCACGTATAACCGAACGGATCGGCGACGCGTCCCGATCTCTCGCCGTAGAACTGGTCCTCTACCGGCCTCAGCAGCCGCGCGCCGGAGCCGACCGCCGTCACGACAGCGGCATCCGGATCGTCGACCATGATCTGCATTGCGACCGGCGATCCGCCGAGGCGCGCCGCGCTCGGGAGACCCCAGTCCGGCGCTTCGTCTGCGACGACGAAGACCGACGATCCGATCAGCAGCTCGGCGTGCGCGACGTGCCCGCCGTGCTCGAACCGCATCAGCTCGCGCGCGCCGAACGCGCGCGTGTAGAAATCGATGGCAGCGTGCGCATCGGCCACCCGCAGCTGCGGCGTCACCGACTGTTTCACGCGCGTGGTCTCCATGGTCATCGTCATTGCCGCGCTCCTTTCGAGATCTGCCTTCAGGCGTGCCTTGAACGCTGCGCGCGGGAGGTCGGCGAGCGCGCGTTCGAGCCGGTCCATTCCTGTGTATTCAGGCATGGGCGGCCTCCATGCGCGATCGCAGCGTCTGCAGCGCACGCAGCTGCAGCTGCTTGACGGCGCCTTCGCTCTTGTTCAAGCGCGCCGCGACTTCGCGGATGCTGCGCTCCTCGACATAGCGCTCGATGATCACGGTGCGCTGGTCTGAGGGCAGCTCGTCGACGGCTCGGAAGATTGCCGCCACACGATCGACCTCGTCGAGATCGCGATCGATTGTCGGTTCGGCGATCGCGGCGTCATCGGCGATCGGCTCGTGACTCGCGCGCTTTGCGCGGTCGTGCAGGGCGTTGGCCGCAATCCGGATCAGCCACGCGCCGAACGGCGCGCCGCGCCACTCGTAGCGTGGCAGCTGCGCGAGCGCCTTGTGAAACACCTCCGACGTGACGTCTTCCGCGGTGTCGCGGTTGCGCACCCGGCGGACCACGAATGCGTACACACGGTGGAAATGGCGCTCGTAGAGGTCGCCGAACTTCGACGGGTCGCGTTGCGCCGCTTCGACCAGGAGGCGCTCATCCGCGTCGGTCATCGGTCGCAGTATATAAACGACCCGTGCCGCGAAAAGTTACGGTACGATTGCCTGTCATGGCCGTCACGACTACTCTTGACCGGCCGTTCACGCTCGAGCGGCCGTCGTTCAATCCGGCGCCGGCAACACTCGCGGTTGCCGGGCTGGCTGCCGGCGCCTTGTATCTGAACGCGACGGCCAACACGCGGCAGTCGCTCCTCTTTCTCGTCGGCGGCGGTGCCGGCGTCGCGTTGTATCACGCGGCATTCGGATTCACCGCCTCCTGGCGCACCTTCATCACCGATCGCCGCGGCGCCGGCATTCGCGCCCAGATGCTGATGCTCGCACTCACCTGCGCGGTCTTCTTCCCGCTGCTCGCGAACGGGCAGGCGTTCGGGCAGTCGCTGCGCGGCTCGGTCTCGCCAGTCAGCATCTCGGTGATCGCCGGCGCGTTCCTCTTCGGTATCGGCATGCAACTCGGCGGCGGCTGCGCTTCCGGAACGCTCTACTCAGCCGGCGGCGGAAACACACGCATGCTCGCGACGCTGGCGGCATTCATAGCGGGTTCGGTGATCGCCACGGCGCACATGCCGTGGTGGACGTCGCTGCCGGCGGCGAAGCCGTTGTCGCTGATCACGACATTTGGCGTGTCGGCCGCGCTCACGCTCAGTCTGGCCGCGTTCGCACTGCTGACGATCATGACCGTCGTCATCGAGCGCGGCAGCCACGGACGACTGACCAGCGATCGGATGCCGCGGCGCGGCTGGCGCCGTGCGCTGCAGGGTCCGTGGTCGCTCGTCGCCGGCGGCGTCGCACTCGCGCTCGTCAACATCGCGACGCTGTCGATTTCCGGTCGGCCGTGGGGTGTGACCGGTGCATTTGCGCTGTGGGGTGCAAAGGGACTGATGGCGATTGGCGTCGACGTCGCCAGTTGGCCGTACTGGCTGGCGCCGCCGCAGGCGGCCTCGCTGAAGGCGAGCGTGCTGACCGATGTGACATCGGTGATGGACGTCGGCATCATGCTCGGCGCGTTTGCCGCGGCGGCCGCGGCCGGGCGCTTCGCGCCGACATGGCGCGTGCCGATCCGCTCTCTGGCCGCGGCAGTCGTCGGCGGATTGTTGCTCGGCTACGGTGCGCGCATCGCCTACGGCTGCAACATCGGCGCGTACTTCAGCGGCATCGCCTCCGGCAGCGTGCACGGATGGGTATGGTTGCCGGCTGCGTTTCTGGGCAACGTCGCCGGCACCCGTCTGCGCCCGTCCTTCGGCTTGCGGCCTTAGTCAGACAGACTGTCCGCACGGCCTTCAGTGCGCGCGACGTTGTTCAGTTCTGATCTCGAGTGTGTGTTTCGCTGATCAGAAACGGGACACGGCGAGCGCCCCACCGGGCTACGGTCCTGCCACACCGCCGATTCCTCCGTGGCACTCTCCTCATCGCCCAACTGCCTGATCGCGATAGGTTTGTCCCGCCCTTCTTCGGGGAGATTCGTTCGTTGAATCTCACCAGCCAGCTCGTCGGTACAGCCGTTGCAGCCGGGCTTGATCGTGACTGTGGTGTCGTTTGTTGTCAGTCCAAGTCTCAGTAAGCCGTTTCTTTGTGCGCTGGCAAGAGCGATAGCTGCTCGTGACCTTACGACCTGGCAGCACGCGGATCGCGTGCGGCGGTACGCGACGGCGCTCGCCGCGCAGGCCGGCATCGACGACGAGTCGCTGGTGCTGGCGATCGATGCCGCAGCGCTCCTTCACGACGTCGGCAAGCTTGCGATTCCCGATGAACTCCTCGACAAGCCCGGGCCGCTGACGTCCGACGAGTACGACCGCGTCAAGCAACACGCGGCGATCGGTGCCGATCTGCTGGCCGAGGTGGCCTTCCCTGGACCGCTCGCGGCGCTCGTGCGCCATCACCATGAAAACTGGGACGGGTCCGGATACCCCGACCGCCAGGCGGGCGACGAGATACCGCTTGGCGCGCGCGTGCTCGCCATCGCCGACTGCTACGACGCGTTGACGTCGCACCGTCCGTATCGCCGCGCGCTCAATCGCGATTCCGCAATCGCCATGATCCGCGAGCGCCGTGGGTCGATGTTCGACCCCGGCCTCACCGACTCGTTCCTGCAGGTTGTCTGGCGCCTGCGCGCTGCGCCGCCGGTGGTCGATCGCCGCGCACGCATTCGACCGCCGGCCGGGCGGTCACTCGTGCTCGTCGAGGCGGCCGCGCGATGAACCCCGCGGCGGCGTCGCCAACACTGCGCAGCCTTCCGGTTGCCGCCCGCGTGTACGTCGCCGCCGTCGTCGCGGCGGGTGTGGCGTGCTTTGCGGTTGCCCTCGCGTACTTACACCTGCCGGATCCGATCCTGTTCGTCGCGCTGCTCGGACTCGCCATGGCGACCTCGGCAGTGAAGATCGAACTGCCGCTCGGCCGCAGCCGGTCGAACCTCTCGCTGTCGCATGCGGTGAATTTCTGGGCGCTGTTCGCGCTCGGTGCGGCGCCGACCGTCTGCATCGCGACGGTGAGTGCGTGGGCGCAGTGCACGGTGCGGGTGCGCGCGATCGGCCGCAACCCGCTTCACCGCGTCGTCTTCAGCATTGCGTCCTTGACGGTGACGGTCGCGTGCGCCGGTGTGCCGGTCAGCATCCTGCTGCGCGATGGCACGGCTGCCTCGCTGCTGCGCGCGGCCGCGCTTGCCGCGCCGGTCTACTTCTTCGTGAACTCGACGCTGGTTGCCGCCGCGATTGCGCTCTCGACGCGGCAGCCCGCGGTCGCGACCTGGCAGCGCAACTTTCTCTGGAGCGCGCCGAGCTATCTCGCAGGCGCCGCGCTGGCCGCGTTCGCGACGACCGCCTCGGAGCGCGGCTGGTTCGGCTGGCTCGCGCTGCTGGCGATTCCGCTGTATCTCGTGTTCCGCAGCTACCACACCGTGGTCTCGCGTCTGCGCGAGGAGCAGGAGCAGACGCAGCACGCGATGGACGTGCAGCTGGCCACGATCGAAGCGCTGGCGCTGGCGATCGAGGCCAGGGCGGGCTGCACCCCGGAACATATCCGATCGATCCAGAACTACGCCGCGATGCTCGCCGAAGCCGCGGGTCTGAGCGATGCCGACGTGCAGGGCGTGCGCACGGCGGCGTTGCTGCACGACATCGGCAACATGGCAGTTCCGGAGCACATCCTCGCGAAGCCGGACGCGCTGACGCCGGAGGAATTCGAGCGCGTGAAAATCCACCCGCGCGTCGGCGCCGACATCCTTCGCCGCGTGCGGTTTGGCGCGCCGGTCAGCGAGCTCGTGCTCTGCCATCACGAGCGGTGGGACGGCCTCGGGTATCCGGGGGGAATTGCCGGCACGGACATTCCGATCGGCGCGCGGATCCTCGCGATCGCCGACTGCTTCAGCACCCTGCAGGCCGATCGCCCGTATCGCCCCGCGCGCTCCCATGCCGCCGCGCTGGCGATCCTCCAGGAGTGCGCCGGCACCGCGTTCGATCCCGAGCTGGTCGATCTGCTGATCGCGCGTCTCCGCAGCGCGGCGTCCCTGACGTTGCCGAAGCCGGTGGACGAAGAGACGGACTGGCGCGACGGGGAGCCGCTCGCGCTGCGGGACATCGCCGGCGCGCACCGCGAGGAGCAGACGCTCTATGAAATCGCGCAGGCGCTCGGATCCAGCCTTGGCGTCGCCGATGCGATGGCGCTGATTCAGGACAAGGTGAGCCGGCTGGTGCCGTTCACCACCTGCGCGCTGTTCCTGGGCGACGACGAGCAGGGCTTCGTCTGCCGCTACGCGCATGGGCCAGGAACGGAAGCGTTGCTGCGTTGGGCGCCGAGGTCGTGGAGCGACCTGGCGTTGCGCATTCCTCCCTGTGCTGACGGACGCGGACCGCGCGGCGAGGATCTGGCGTCGCTGCTCCCGTGCCGGCTGATGTTCGACGGACGGCTCATCGGCGGACTGGTCATCTATCACACCGTCGCCGGCAGCTTCTCCGACGAGCACCGACGCGTGCTCGGCCGCGTCAGCGAGCAGGCGGCAGCGGTCATCTACAACTCGACGCGATTCGAGCAGACCGAACACGAGTCGCACACCGACCCGCTCACCGGCATGGCGAACCGCCGCTCGCTCGACCGCCAGCTCGAGGCCGGCCTCTCGAATGCCATTCGCAGCGGCGGCCGCGGCAGCGTCATCGTCCTCGACCTCGATCGACTGAAAGAGATCAACGACACCTACGGCCACGAAGCGGGCGATCGTGCGCTTCGCGTCGTCGGCAACGTTCTCCGTTCGACGGTGCGGGAGAACGATCTCTGCGGGCGCTTCGCCGGCGACGAATTCATCGTCGTGTTGTGGGACTGCCTGCCCGACAACGAAGAGCGCCGCGTCGCCGATTTGCAGAGCGCGGTGGCGGCGTTCCCGTTCGAGCCGCGGCCCGGCGTCCGGGTCTCACTGTCGATTAGCGCGGGCGCCGCGCGCTTCCCCGACGACGGCAAAACCTTCGAGGAACTGCTGACGGCCGGCGACGAGCGGATGTACCGCGACAAGGCGGGACGCCGCTCGCGCAGTTCGGCTCGCCATTCGTTGGCACGCAACGAAAGGGCATAGGACCGATGGACAAACCGGAGCGGCGGCGTGGCGGTGACCGGCGTGCACATCCGCGTGGCGGACGGCGTCCGGGCGATCAGCCTGGATATGGGCCGCTCGTGTTTCTGGTGACGCGCGAACCCGAACACCTGCTGTTCTGGGAGGCGTTCCTGCTCGAGCGCAAGTTCGCTGTCGTGCCGTGCGCGGGCGCGGGTCCCGCGCTCGAGCTCTTTGGTGCGTTGCGTCCCGAGCTCATTGTCGCGTCAGCGCGCGACATCGCGATCCTCCGCGATCGGCTGCCGGGCGGGCGGCGCGGAACCGCGGTGCCGCTCGTGGAGCTGGTGAGTTCACCGAACCTGGTCGAACCCGTGCTGCAGGCGATCCGGCGCGCGCTGCGCGCGCAGATGAACGCGGCGCAGGTCGCGGAGCAGTCCATTCGCGAGGAGGCACATTCGTGAGCAATCGATTCTCGGTGAGCGTCGAGGGTATCGACGATCGTGAACTCGTCGCGGCGGTCGAGCTGGCTGTGCGTGCGTCGTTCAGCGAGCTCTCTCTGCCGGGCGCGTGGCATGTCGCGGTGAAGCCCTCGCAGGTTGGCGGCCGATGGGACTTCTGCGTGACGGGCCTCGACGTGCGGCACAAGCTGTCGATCGCCGTGCCGCCCCGGCTGCTCCCCAGCCTCATTCCGTGCCGGCTCGTCGAGTCGCTCAATCGCATCGTCCGCGAGCGCGCCGAGCGCGCGGCGGAGCGGGTCCTCACACTGCAGCGTGTCGGATAACCAAAGGGGAGCCGATGAAAATCCTGAGACACACGGAGCCGTCCGCGCCCGCTGTCGAGTCGAGCACTCTGTCGCTGCACCCGGAATCATGTCCGTGGTGTGGACAACAGCGCGTC
>DATFXR010000074.1:0-2385 GCA_035315685.1 Vicinamibacterales bacterium
CTCAGAGAGAGCACTTGAGTCGATGATACGCGTTCAGCGACCGACTATCAATTTGAAGCGCGCCGCGACGCCGCCGAGGTCGCTCTCGCCGGCCTGTTGCGAGACGCCAGCGGTCCCGATGATGCCCGGCACGTGTGTGTACTGGACGTCGGCGCCGATGCTGATCCAGGAGTAGAGGCGAAAATCGGCGCCGCCGTTGACCACGAAGCCGGAGTGACGGGTATCGACGTCCTCGCCGGCCGCGTTGAATTGGGATGTTTCGGTGTATTTGTAAGTTCCCCACCCGGCAGCGACATAGGGACGCACGCGCGGCGACAGCTTGAACCGGTAGCCACCCGTAATCTCGAACGGCACAATCTCTGCGGTGAGCGGGATCCCGAGGCGGAAGCTCTGACCATTGCTGATGAACGCCCGCTCACCGGTCTCCTTGAACCGCGACGCGGCGAGCTCGACGACGAACTGGTCCTGGAAAACGACCTGGACACCGCCGCCGAAGAACGGGTCATAGGATTGGCCGAACACCGCGTTGAAGGTGTCAGTCGCGGCGAACGACTGGATCGACCCGAACACGAACGGCCGGATTGAGATCGCCGGGGGTTCCTGCGCCGCAGCCGGTGCCGGCAGCGTCAAGCAACCGCAGAGCGCGCAGAGAACGCTGAAAAAAAGTGATCGCTGCGATCTCCGCAGTCTCTGCGGTTGCTTTCCCGCGAGCCTCGCGATCGTCGTGTTCATTTCGAGAGCCCCAATCCGCGCAGCGCGTTGCGCGCGTCGATGAGCCCGAATCCGAACGAGCAGGTGCGGCCGGCGGCCGGCGTCTGGCCGGTCGGACACGGATCGGACGGCGGCGTCAGCTTCATGGCGGTCGATTCAAGGGCATCCTCGATCGCTGCAGGATCGGTGATTCCCTGCTGCATCAGCATCGCAGCGACGCCCGACACGTGCGGCGTCGCCTGCGACGTTCCGATGTAGCCGATCGTGGCCAGAATGTCGAAGCGCGGTGGGTGGTATTGAGAGGGAGGAAGGTCGAACGTATCCGTGAAATTGAAATCGAACGTCTGCTGCCAGACGAACCCGTCGCTGCCGAAGCCGCGTTGCGAGCCGCCCGGCGCCGCCAGCTCGATATAGCTTCCCGTCGTCGAGTAATAGGCGCGGGCCATCGACGGGTCCACGGACGCGACCGAAACGACGCCTTTGATCCGCGACGCCATCGCGGCAATGACGCTCGTCGGGTTCGCGCCGAAATCCGGGTCGACGTCTTCGAATTCGTTGCCGGCGGCAACGGCGACGAAGGCGCCGCTGCCAGAGCAGGTCGTCGTCTTCGGCCCCGTACACACCGCGTATTTGAGCGCTGCCTCGATCACAGGCGAGCATGCCAGCTGAGTCGAGCTGGTGGCACAGCTCGCCGGTCCGGGCCCGCCCAGGCTCATGTTGATGACCTTCGCGCCGTTGTCCGCCGCATAGTGGATGCCGGTCGCGACGTCGTCGTCGGTGCCGCCAACATCCAGGGCAGCGCCGAACAGCACGTCCCATGTACTTGACAGCACCTTCACCGGCATCAACTTGACGTTGAAGGCTACGCCAGCCGTCCCGATGCCGTCATTGGTGAGCTGACCAATCGTGCCGCTGACGTGCGTGCCGTGGCCGTCGAAGTCGAAAGGAGGAAGTTGGCCATTCGACGTCACATCAAATGGCGCGACAATTCGCGACGCGTTGGTGCCGCCGACAAGTTGCGGCGCTGCGGAATAGGGGATGGTTTGTGTGCCGAGCGGCGGATAACGAACACCGTTCTCGTCAACAAAGCCGTGGATGTTTGCCGTAATGGTTGCGTTTCGATAGGCCACGCCGGTGTCGATGACCGCGACGGTTATCTGCGAGCCGGCCTGCGGCTGAATGTCCCAGGCCTGCTCCATGTGGATTTGCCGCAGGTTCCACTGACGGCGCTGGTATTCGGGATCGTTTGGGACGAACGTCGGATACACACGGTACGCCGGCTGGGCATAGACGACCTGCGGCCTGGCGGCGAGCGCGGCGGCGACGGCTTCTGCATCTTCCGCTGGATCGATGCGCAGCACGTCGAAGTCAGAATAGGAACGTCGTGCCATCAGATCGGCCGTCGGCGAAGCGCCGCGTGCGAGCGCGCCCCGCTCCTCATTGGAAACGTCGTCGCGAAATCTGACAATCACTTTGCCCGGCATGAACGAACGGCGCGAGCCACTCCGCCGGGCCCGCGACTGCACGATTGCAGCGGCCCGCCGAGCGCGCTCGATCGCTTGCGCAGGCGTCCTCGGGCTGTTGGGAAGCGCGTTTTCCTCGACGGCGGGCAGGCCGATGTCCTGAATATCGTAGGGAAGGCGACCGGTCGCTGTTTGACCCTTGAGCGAGAGG
>DATFXR010000075.1:0-30323 GCA_035315685.1 Vicinamibacterales bacterium
CAGGTCCACTGACGGCGGCAGCGACGGCGCACCACCGCTGGTCTGCACGATGACCGGCCGCCTGGTGACGCCGGCGAGCGCACGGAAGTACGACGCGTAGTCGTCCAGGCTCTTCGCACTCGTCGGCGGCATCGCGATCAAAGCGTCCGGCGCGAGCGCTTCGGCCGCACGGGCGTAGTCGAGCATCTCGGCGGTGTCGCGCCCCTGCACGCCGAGCACGAGCGCAGGCTTTTTCCCGCGCGCGGCCTTCGCGAGTACCTCGAGACCGCGCATGCGCTCCTCTTTCGTCAGGAAGCGCACGCCGCTCGATCCCTGCGGCCACACGAGGCCATGAACGCCGCAGCGATCGCAGAAGTCGACTTCGCGAACGAGATCGTCCCAATCGACGCTGCCCGAGGTCGAGAACGGCGTCGTCAGGATCATGAAGGCGCCGCGCATCGGTTTGCCGACCGGCGCTCCATCGAGCGCACGAACGCCGGCATCGAGCGACGGCGGCGCGAGGAACGGCGCGGCCGCCAGCATCAGGCATTCACGTCGCGTCATCATATCGTCACCAGTCCTAGCAGCCACGAAGACAGGAAGACACGAAGTTATCTTTCACGGCTCGTGCGACCAGCGTTCCTTCGTGGCGGCTCCGTTCACCTGCCTGCACTCCGCGTCCCGGCTGCCGTCGGCAGCGCGAACGCGATGAACTCCGCCGGGTGATTCTGTCCACCGATCGCGACGACGAGATACTGTCGGCGCTTGTGGAGATACGTCATCAGCGTGCCGGTGGATCCGGCATCCATCTCGTACTCCCAGACAACGGTTCCAGTCGCCTTGTCGTAGGCTCGAATTTTCTTCCCGCCTCCCCCCGGCGGCGTCCGCACGTTGATCTGATCGCCTTCGGTGACGAAGAGCAGCGTCTTGGTGACCAGGGGCGCGGCGCGGACGGCCTGGCCGAGCGGCGGCAGACGCAGATCCTTCAACAGCGGATGGTTGCGGGGACCGTCGCCGTTCGGCACCATCCACAGCTGCTCGCCGCGATTCAGATCGATCGCCGTGATCCGTCCGTAGGGCGGCTTGACGAGCGGCAATCCGTTCGGCAGCTGAATGAGGCGCCGATCGCTCGCGCGAAAGCGCAGGTTCGTCTCCTCCGGCTTGCCTGGAATCAGGTTCGCGACGAACGGGTTGGTCATCGACGGCACGTACAGAACACCGGTCTCGGGATCGACTGCGGCGCCGGTCCAGTCAGCCCCGCCGACGCTCCCGGCGAGCTGGATCGTGCCCAGCCGGCCGTTCGGATCGCTGCTGACGACGGACGGCGGCGTAAAGAGTGGTCCGCGCCGGTAATGGCTCACGACGTCGAGCGCCATGGCGCGCAGCTCCGGCGTGAAATCGATCAGATCGTCGTCAGCGACGCTCTGGCGATCGAACGCGGGCGGCTTCGTCGGAAACGGCTGCGTCGGCGAGCTCTGTTCGCCCGGCACATCCGACTGCGGCACCGGTCGCTCGTCGATCGGCCACACCGGCCTGCCGTTCGTACGATCGAGCACGTATGCAAACGACTGCTTGGTGATCTGGGCGAGCGCCTTGATCCTTCTCCCGTCGACGGTGATGTCCACCAGAATCGGCGCCGCCGGATTGTCGTAGTCGAACAGATCGTGGTGAACGGTCTGGTAGTACCACACTCGCCGCCCGGTTCTGGCGTCGATGCACACGATGCAGTCGCTGAACAGGCCGTTGCCCCTGCGGTGACCGCCGTACATGTCGTTGGTCACGCTCGTCGTCGGCAGGTAGACGTAGCCGAGATCTTCGTCGGCGCTCATCAGCGCCCAGACGTTGCCGGCGCCGGTGTAGCGCCACGCCTCGTCTTCCCAGGTCTCCCGTCCATCTTCGCCGTCGCGCGGCACGACGTGGAACGTCCATCGCAGCTTGCCGGTGCGCACGTCGTAGCCGCGCACGTCGCCCGGCTGACCTTCCTGCCTGGTCGCCGAGTCCTGTTCCGCCATCGCCGATCCCATCACGACGACGTCTTTGACGACGAGCGGCGCGGACGTCCAGTGCCATTGACCGAGCGTCGTATCGAGACCGGCGTTGAGATCGACCGCGCCCTTGTTGCCGAACTCCGCAATCGGCTCGCCGGTTCGAGGATTGAGCGCAAACAGCGAGTGGCCGCGAAAGGTGAAGAGGCGCTCGTCGGCGCCCTGCCGCCAGTGGGCGACGCCGCGATTACTGCCGGGGCGAACCTCATCACCGCCCGGTTTCTGCACCCACAGCGTCCTGCCGGTCTCCGGATCGAAGGCCTCGGCGAGGCCGATGCCGTTCGACGCGTACATCACACCCTTCACCATGAGCGGCGTCGATCGGAAGTTGTTCGACAGGCGCACGCTCGGCGGGACGATCGTGGCGACGGCTGGATCGATCTGCGGGCGGCGCCACGCGATCTGCAGCGCCGAGACGTTGGCCTTGTTGATCTGATCGAGCGGCGAGTACTTCCGCGCACCGTTGTCGCCGGAATAGAAATGCCATTCGGTGGCGGCGTTGTCCGGGTCCTTGGCGGCGATCGCGGCGAGCGCCAGCCCGGAACAGCCGATCACCACCGCGGAAACGACCAGGCGACGCAGGTTCATCGCACCCCCTGCAGAGTCGATGTGCGCGGGTATTATAGCGGCCGCCGGAGCGTCCGCGCGGCATTATGATGCTGCCGAACAAGGAGATCGGTCCCATGAAGATGCTCACGCCGTTCGTCGCCACGTCGTGCGCGCTCGCCGCCGCGCTCGCGGTCGCCTCGGCGCAGGCCCCGCCGCGCGCGAACGTGCCGACGATTCCGTTCGAGTCGTCGACCGACTTCCTGAAAAACTCGCCCGACATGAACTTCGGCGAAGTGCTCGGCGTCGCGGTCAACTCGAAGGGTCACGTGGTCGTGCTGAACCACCAGGGCAGCGCGAACGCGCCGCTGTACGGGAACGCGTCCACGCAGATCCTCGAGTTCGATCAGGCCGGCAAGTTCGTGCGCGAGATCGGTAAAGGCGTGTACGGACTCGGATATTCGCACAGCGTGCGGTTCGACAAGTACGACAATCTCTGGGTGGTGGACAAGGGCACCAACGCGGTGGTCCGGTTCAATCCCGCCGGGTACGTGACGCTCAATCTCGGACGGCGGCCGGAGGGACCGGACGATCCGGCAGAGTCGTACTACCGGCCCGGACGTCGTGAGCCGCCGGTGCACGTCGACGGGATGTTCCGGCAACCGACGGACGTCGCGTGGGACTCGGACGACAACATCTACATCAGCGACGGCTACACCAACTCACGCGTCGCGAAGTTCGACAAGCGCGGCAACTGGGTGAAGTCGTGGGGATCGAGAGGCAGCGGCGGCCCGCACGCCGACGAGAATCCCGGGCAGTTCAACACGCCGCACAACATCGCCATCGATCGGCAGAACAATGTCTACGTCGCCGACCGCGGCAACCGCCGCATCCAGGTGTTCGACACCGACGGCAAGTTCCTGCGGATGATTCACCTCAACGTGCCGTACGACAAGAAGCGGCATCCGGTGCTCGGCAATCTCAACGCGAACCCGCCGGACGAGACCGCGCCGTGGACGCTCTGCATCACGAACGGCGCAACGCAGTACCTGTTCACGACCGACCAGGAGCCCGGACGGCTCTACAAGCTGTCGCTCGACGGCACGATTCTCGGCCTGCTCGGCGAATCAGGACGCGACGTGAAGCAGTTCAACTGGGTGCACGGGCTCGCGTGCCCCTCCGACGATCAGATTGTGGTTGCCGACATGAACAACTGGCGCGTGCAACGCCTCACGCTGCACGCCGACAAATCAAAGCCGCCGACGAGATAGCGTCACAGCGCTCAGCGCGCGCGTACGCGAACGTGAGGACGCGACAGCGTGCGACACGTCATTCGGCCGGCAGGAGCACACAACGTCAACGCCGGGGCAGAAGAAAGTCTAGAAGTGGCGGACGTCGCGCTTACGACGCTCTGCCCCACCGGACCGCGGCGGCGTGGCGCGCGATGCTGCTGCGGCGGCGCGCGCTCAACTTCGCCGCGCGGGCATGACCGCCCTTCAATCCGCCAAGGCGGCCGAGGGCGATTGCGTGGGGATTCTTGCGATGCCGGGCCATGGTGTACCGACCGGCAACGATGCTGCCACGCCCGGCCGCTCAGATCAGGCGCATTTCGCGACTGAACCGGTCCGCCTGCGGCCAGTCATCGTGCAGAGTGTGTAGAAAGTGCACGTGCGCGGCGCCGACGCGCAAGCACGAGAGAAAGCGTGCACGTTATCTGCCCCGGCGGAGACAAGACGAACAGGTGGCGAGATGCTTGCGAAGTGTGCCGCAGCGTCTATGCCGTACTCAGTCCTCGTTGTCGATCAACATCCCGTTGTCCTCGCCACCTGGGTCCCTCCGCTTCTCGACGCCGGCTACGAAGTCACGGCGACCACCAGCTTCGAAGAAGCGCGGCACCATCTGGCCGCGCGTCCGCCGAATCTGTTGATCGCAGCGTCGCGGCTGCGCGGCTTCAACGGTATGCACCTGGTCATGTGCGCGCACGTCAACCGTCCCGGCATGTCGGCAATCGTGACGACGCCGGCGAGAGATCCGATCCTCGAGGCGGAGGCATCGGTGTTCGGCGCCTCGTGCGTCGTCGCTCCTGAGAGCCGAGCCGAGCTGCTCGCCGTCGTCGCGCGAGCGTTCTCGTCCCGGCCGATGTGATTCGTCCGGCGAGGAACCGCCTCAGCCGGCCTTCGTGCCGGCCGCCGCTTCGGGTTGATCGGCCCGCGCCGACGGCCGCGCGATCAGCCGAAAGTGCTGAAACGGCACGTGGCAGTCGTGCTTGTCGAGGAAGTTGAGGAAGCGCTTGTAGTCGGTGACCGGGAAGTTGAACAGCGGCGCCAGCAGGCGGTAGTTTCCCCGCGTGCACTCGAGACCGCGGCGCACGATCGCCCGGACGGTCTCGCGCGTGAGATCGCGCGCCATGAACGGGGCGCACACGATCGTCCAGAATGATTCGCCGTTGGCCGTCATCCGCTCGTAGAGCTCGTCGGCGATCAGCTGCGAATACGCCACCGCAGGCGGCACACCCGGCTGCGGCTGCGCCGTCTTGCGCACCTGCGGCGCAGGCAGCGGCAGCGTCGTGAGCAACTGGCCGGCACACCGCACCGCGACACGCTCGGCGATGTTCTTCAGCTCACGGATGTTGCCCGGCCAGTGATACGCCTCGAGCTGCGCAAACGCCTCTTCCGACATCCGGCACTGCGGCAGCCGATATTGCTCTGCCATCAGCCGCAGGAAGTGTTCGAACAGGAGGCGGATGTCTTCGGCGCGCGCGCGCAGCGGCGGCACGACCAGGTGCACGACGTTCAACCGGTAGTAGAGGTCTTCGCGGAATTCCTTCTGCTGCGTGCGCTCGAAGAGATCGCGATTCGTTGCGGCAATAATCCGGACGTCGACGCGCGCGTGCTGCCCTTCGGCGCCGATGCGCTGGATCTCGCCGGTCTCGAGAAAGCGCAGCAGCATGCTCTGCATGCGCAGGCTCATCTCGCCGACTTCGTCGAGGAGAATGGTCCCGCCGTGGGCGACTTCGAGCAGCCCGCGGCGATCGCGGTGGGCGTCGGTAAAACTGCCGCGTGCGTGTCCAAAGAGTTCGGACTCGAGCAGCGTTTCGGGGACACCCGCGCAGTTGATGGTGATCATCTGCTTGCGCGCGCGCGGGCTGCGCTGATGGATGAGATGCGCCAGCACCTCTTTGCCCACCCCGCTTTCCCCGGTGATCAGGACTCTGGAATCGGTCGGCGCGACATACCGCGCTTCTTCGAGAACATCTAAAATGGCACGGCTTCCGCCGAGAACGATCGAACTGGGCACAGCTGCTCCTCGCGTTGTTGGCGCCGCGTCGCTAAGACCGGACGCGAGCCGAAGCTCGACGGTTATCGCCTAAAACGACTAAGAAGTCAACGTACTTCGTTGACCATTGTGGACCTCAATATGTCACTAGCGTAAATTCATGTCCTTAAATGAAACTTTTGGGGGAATTCTAGTGCCAAAAATGAACACCAATGCACGGCGTTTCCTCGATTGTGTCGAAACGATCCAACGAAATTTGCAGCTGAGATTTCAACGAAGTTTGGCCAGGGGAAGAACAAAAGCCGAGTTGTGGCAGCAACCGGCTTTTCTATCCCGAAAGGTGGAGTCCGCTACTGGGAAAACGCGAAGGGCGCGAAGCCAGCCAAGCGATCGCGCTTGCCGACTCCGTGCCCTTGTGCGTCCGGCGTGGGGAGCAAGGAGGAGGAGGAGGAAGCCCCCAAGCCGTGTCCTACCGCTTGAACGCCAGCGTCACGTCCTTCAGCACCGCCGTCTGCGACAGATCCGAAGTGCTCTCCTGCACGACGAACTGCAGGTACCGCGTCGAGCCAGACAAAGCCGCACCTGACGCTGACACCGCCTTGAGCGTCGACCATGTCGCATCCGGCGTCGGCGTGTTGCCCGTCCGATACTTCAACGCGACCGTCGTTCCCGCCGGCAGCGTCGCCGTCCAGGACATCGTCATCCACGTCACCACAGAACCGGCGTCGAACACGGCCGACGTGTAGGTACCTGCCGCTGCATACGGCGTCATCCGCATGTAGTGGATGAACAGCGCGCCGTCGCCCACGGTGACGTCGAACGCCGTGGGAAACATCGGTTGCGACAGCGTGATCGTGTGCGTGGCCACTTTCGTGTCGTCCACCCAATAGACGACGGTCGTCGCGTTCCAGTCGATCCGGAATTTGTGAATCTGGTTGAACTTGTAGCCGCTGATCGGCGTTTCGAGCGTCGTCCCTGCGATCACCGAGCGGGCGAGCAGCGTGCCCGCAGCCTTGGTGCCGAACACGGCGTAGGGCGCGGACAGTGCGCCCGTCGCCGTGAAGCCGGCGTTCTGGCCCGCTGCGCCGCTGAACTTCGCTGAGAACTCGACGGATCGGCCGGCCGTGAACCCTGACGCCCCGCCGACCACCGACGCACCGTCGATCGTGATGCCGCCGGCGCCCAGCGTGGCGGCTCCGCCGGCGACGAGCGCCTTGCTCGTCCACCCGCCATCGAGAATCTGACCGCTGAATTCGGACCCGAGCGCAGGCGCGAGGATCACCTCGCCGTTGTCGGTCTGCGAGATATACGTTCCGTCCACAGTGCCCGCCGCGAAGTCAGCGGCGGTCGCGTCCACCCACGACGTTGAGTCGTCGTCGATGATCGAGACCGTCGCGACCTTGACGCCCGTCGCCGCCGAGGCGGTACTCGTGATGCGCACGGTGAACGTTTCTGTCGCCTCCGGCACGATATCGCCGAGCACGGATACGACGAAAGTCTTCACCGTTTCACCGGGAGCGAACGTCACCGTACCTGACGCTGCCAGATAATCGCTGCCCGCCGTTGCCGTACCGTCTGCCGTGGCGTAGGTGGCGCTGGCGGGGAGCGCAGTCGCTCCGGTCAGCGTCAGGGTCACGGTGACCGGTGTCGTGCCGGAATTGCCCTCGACGACGGAGTTGGCGCTGATCGAGATCACCGGCTTCGGATCGTCGTCCACGATCGTCACCTTGACGCTCGCGCTGGGGATGGTCGCGTTCTTCGCGTTCGACAGCTTCAGCGTGAAGGTGCGGTCGTTCTGGAACAGTTGGTTTCCGATGATCGGCACCGCGACGGCTTTCGTCCGCTCACCTGACGCGAACACGAGCGTCCCTGACGTGGAGACATAGTCGACACCGGCAACTGCAGTGGCGTTCGCGGTCGCGTAGTCGACCGTCGCCGGGACGTCCATCGCGGACGAGAGCGTCACGACGATCGCGAACGGCGCGGTGCTGTTGCCCTCGGCCACGCTGCTGTCGGCGGCCGTGAGCGTGGGAACCGGGATTACCTTCATCGTGCCGCTTAGATACGTGAAGGTGTAGTCGTTGCTGGCCGCGCCGCTCGCGGTGATCGGGTAGGCGCCCGCTGGACTCGCGGTCGTCGCCGTCGTCGTCACGTTCGGCGGCGTCGCCAGGTTCGCGGCGGTGTCGCCGTTGACGAAGCCGCTGTAGCTGACGGTCATCGGCGGGTTGTCCGAGCCGACCGGGCGCGTCTTGCTGTCGGCCGTGATTGTCAGCTTCACGGTTCCGACATTCTGCGTCAGCGCTGCCGACGTGCTGCCGCCGAAGACCGCTGCGCCAGCATAGACCGCCGTGATCGAGCGGGCCCCCGCTCTCACGCCCGACGTCGTGAAGGTCGCCTTCGCGCCTGCGTCGAGCGTCGCCGTGCCGAGCGCAGCGGCGCCGTCCATGAACGTCACCGTCCCGGACGCGGTGCCGCTTCCCGGAGCGACGACCGCTACTGTTGCGGTGAAGGTGACCGCCTGGCCGTAGACGGTTGGATTCAGCGACGAGCTGAGCGCGGTGGTGGTCGTCGCCTTGTTCACGGTGATCGTGAACGTCTGCGGCGCGCTCGTGTCGACGCCGCCGTTTGCGATCCCACCGTTGTCGTGCAGCGACACGATCACCGTCGCCGAGCCGGTCGCATTGGCCGTCGGCGTGTAGGTGAGCGTTCCGTCGGGCGCGACCGCGGGCTGTGCGCTGAACAGCGCCGTGTTGTTGTTGCTGACGATGAAGTTCAGTGCCTGGCCGGATTCGTTGGCCGGACCCGCGCTGATCTTCGTCGCCCAGTTCGTCACCGTCTGAGCGCCGACGACACCGGCGTTGATCTGGTCGGCACCCTTGGTGAAGATCGGTACGTCGTTGACCGGGGTCACCGTCACATTGACCGTCCCGGTCGCCGTGCCGCCGTGGCCGTCGCTGACCGTGTAGGTGAAGCTGTCACTGCCGAAGAAGTCAGGGTTCGGCTGGTAGGTGAAGCCGCCATCGGCGCCGAGCGTCAGCGTGCCGTTCACCGGCGGCGCCGTGAGCGTCGCGGTCAGCGAATCATGGTCGGCGTCGGTGTCGTTCGACAGCACGCCCGCCGTCGCCGGAATCGTCAGCGTCGCGTCCTCATTGACGCTGTAGGCGTCGTTCACCGCGACCGGCGGAACATTGCCGAAATGAACATCAATCGACACCGGCGCGGACGCCGTCAACAGACCGTCGCTCACGGTGTAGGTGAACCCATCCGGCCCCGAGTAGTTCGCCGCCGGCGTGTAGGTCACCGATCCGTCGCCGTTGAGCACGACTGTGCCGTGGCTTGCCGCGGTCACGCCCGCGACGTGGAGAACATCGCTGGCGTCGGCATCGGAGTCGTTCGCCGTGAGGCTGCCGGGACCGGAAGCCGCGAACGTGTGGCTGCCGTTCACAGCGACAACGGCGGAGTCAGGATTGGCCACCGGTGCGTTATCGGTGCTGATAGTGATGTCCTCGAGTTGCGGCGTCACGTCGGGATTGCCCGTCGCGAGCACGGCGCGGTACTGGACGTAGCGCGACGTCAACGAGACTGGACCGCCCGACGACATCGGCGCATACGCGCTCCACGTCCCGTCCGGCGTCGCGGTATCGCCGCCTCGTACGCTGATCGCGACGCTCGTGCCGTCCGGCGTCGTCGTCTTCCAGCGAATGGTGTTCCACGCGACCGTTGCGGCGGCATCGAAGATGCGCGAGTCGAAGGTGCCGGTCGCCGGGTACGGTGACATCCGCATCCAGTCGACGAAGATCGTGCCGCCGGCCGCGGTCAAGTCGCTCGCCGCGACGGGCCGCATCGGCCCAGCGACGGCCAGCACATGGCTCGCCACGATCGCGCCGTCGACGTAATAGTCGACGTGGTCCGCCTTCCAGTCGATCGCGAAGCGATGGAACGAGCCGACCAGGCCGCTACCGAGGCTCGTGTCGAGGGTCGAGCCAGCGCCGTTGTTCGTGCGCGCGAACAGCATGCCGCCGCTGAGCGTCGAGAAGATTGCCCATGGCTCCGTCGGCGTCGCGAAGGTGACGCCGAGACCCGCGTGCTGGAACGCGTCGCCGGAAAAGTTCGCGGTGAACTCGATCCTGTGCGGCGCGGAGAAGATCGCCGACGGCGTCGCATCGAACGTTTCGGGCAGGCACGCACCATTCGGATCCACGCTGCAGCTGGCGACGCGCGCACCGTCGACCCGCAGGACGCCGCCACCGATGATCGAATAGCCCCCTCCAGCGGCCCACGGCGCCTGGGTCCATCCGGGCGACAACGCCGGTCCCGTGAACTCGGACCCTACGCTCGGAGCCAGAATCAACTCGCCGTCGTCGGTCTGCGACACGTACGTGGCGGTCCCGATTGATCCGGCCGCGAAATCAGAGGCCGCGGTGTCGCGCAACGTCGGTCCCGGCATCGAGAACGGCGGCGCGGCGATCGTCGCCCGGTTGCCGCTGCGATCGATGGCGGTGATCAGCGAATAGTAGGTCGTCTTCGGCTGCAGGCCAGTGAGCGACGTCGTGTGCTGCGCGACGAAGTTCGCGCTGGAGACGGTGGTCGTGCCGGGCGGCAGATTGTCGATCGACGCAACCAGGATCGCCGGATCGGTGCCGACGTCGATCCGCGATGTCGCCAGCTCGTCGGTGATCCACGTCAGCATCGCCCGCGAGCTGTCGAGCGCGCTCGCCGTGATCGCCGAAATCTGCGGCGGTGTCGTGTCCAAGACGCCCGGTGCGAACACCACGTCCACCCAGTAGTTGGTGGCATTGAACGTGTTCTGCGGGAACGCGCTGGCGCCGTACGAGAACAGGCCGTTCGGCCGCTGCGCCGTCGACTGCGGGGCGTGCAGCGGCGGCGAGTCGACGCCAACGGTCGCGAAGTAGCCGCCGCTGGCCGCATAGTTGCCGACGTCCGTGTGGTACGACGCAACGTAGACGGTGTTCGCGGTAATCGCGACCGGCGTGCTGAAGAGCACCTGCTGCCAGCCGGACGGCGTCTCGCTCGAAAAATCCGCCGTCGCCAGACGGGCGCCGGTCGAGGACCAGAGACTGCCGGAGTGTGTGCCAGTGTTCGTGGCGCCCTTGTAGAAGCGGATGCCGGTGATGAAGCCGTCGATGTCGCTCGTGAACTGCACGCCGAGCTCGACAGCGTTGGCGTCGGCAGCACTCGCCACGCCCGGCGCGGCAGTCGGTTGCCAGATGCTCGTGCATGGACAGACTCCGGGCACGATCGAAACCGCCGAACCTGCGCCGGCGACCTCCCGGTTTCCGCTGTCGTCGATCGCGCGCACTTTGATGCTCGCGGAGCCCGGAACGCCAGGCGTCCAGTCGACATTCCAGAGAGTGGTGCCTTGTGCTGCCTTCCAGGTCGCGCCGCCGTCCACCGACACCTCGACACCGGCAACCAAGCCGCCACCCTGGTCCGTCGAGGTCCCGGTGATCGTGACGGGAACACCGGCCGACACAGTCCCGCCATTGGTCGGGAACACGACCGCCGACACGGGCGCCGCCGCGTCGGTGGACTTGATGGCGGTGAACAGGCGCGGATTGCTCGGGTCGGGACCGACCTGCAGCGTCGCCGGCTGGGCGCCCATGTCGGCGAGCAGGTTCACAGTCGCCTGCTCCATCGCCTGATCGGTCGTGTGCGAGGTCGGCGCCGTGCCACGATCGTGATTGCCGTCGAGGCCCCACGACCACTGAACCGTGCCGGCGCCGAACACCAACGCGCCGCTGCTGTGGCGGTACAGCGTCAGCGTATGCGTGGCGCGTCCTGGCGCGACATTCGCGCCGAAGTCGCTCAGCTTCTCCGGCTCGTCGAGCGTCGTCGACGACAGCCGGATCAATCCGGCCGGCCGTGATCCGTTGTCGACATCCTCATCCCACTCGTAGCCGAGCGTCTCTTCGGGCGTGCGGTAGACGTCGCCGGCCGCCACCGCGCTCACGCCAGTGTGCGCCCACAGGCGCAGGCTGCCCATCGCCTGTGGGATCTTGATCCGATCCGCGCAGCAGTTGACGGTGAACAGCTGACCGGTCAGCCCGTTCTCCGGCTGGCCACCATCACTCGTCGCCGCGAAGCGCGGGTCGCGCCACGTGCCGGTCCAGACGCCCTTGCCCGTCTGGGGATCGACCGCCGGATCGATCTTCGCGTTGGCGATCGTTTCCTTGTAGCTGACCAGCGTGCGATACGCCGCGTTCGACCCATCGATGCTCGGTTCGTAGCGCGTCTTCCAGTACATCTCGTTGCCGCTGAAGAACGCGAGGTTCACGCCGGCGGTGCGCGCCGCCTCCACCGCCTGCCGCTGTGCCCCCGACCAGTACTCGTCGTGGCCGACCGAGAGAAACACGTTCGGCTTGTGCGCGCCAACGAGGTCCGCGCCGCGCCGATCGGTGTCCACGCCGCTCTGGTACTTCACGTCGTAGCCGTTGGCTTCGAGCCAGCGGATCAGTGGATACTCGGCGTTGAACAGGAAGCTCTGCGGATCGTGCGCGCGCGTGTCGAACGGCCGGTTGTAGCTCACCTTCGCGGCGCGCGTCTGGCACGAATACGAGCTCCCGCCATTACTCAGCGGCCCGCCGCAGTAGAGGCTCGCGCCGCCGTTGGTGACGCCCGGATACTGGTTGTAGGCCTGCCACGTCGTGTCCGACGTCTGGAACACGATGTCCGCCGTGCGCGCGTCGTCGCGCACGACGAAGATGATGTGGCTGGAATTTCCGTTGTCGCTGCGCGTCAGCTTTGCGACGTAGATGCCGGACACCGCCGTGGACGGCACTGCCCACGACGCGGACTCCGTCCAGTTGCCGCAATCGACAAGACCGGTGGTCGCGTCGGCCATGCAGGCCGGCTGCGTCTGGGCCGGCGGCGCGACCGTGAGCGTGGTGACGAGTGTCGCCCCCTTATCGCCGTAGTACCCGAGGCGATAGACGTCAATCGTGTAACCGGCGATCGCACCCGGCGCCGCGATCTTGAAGTGAACGGTCTCGCCGACGTTCACGCTGATGTCGGTCGCAAATCCCTGGATGTCCGGGTCGCCGGCGCCGCTGATGTCCCAGTTGCTCGCGCCTGGCTTGGCGTTTTCGTCCGCGATCGTCGTCGGACTCGCATGAACGATCGGATGGCTTGCGCCGCGATCGAACAGCATCAGGATCAGGGCGGTGACGATTACGATGAACGCGCGGACGGTGAAACGACTCGTAAGTGCGCAGAACGGTCTATTCATTGGCCACCTCGTCGCTGCCGGGGTCACAGGCACACCCGTGACAACACGTCTTGCGGACGCGCTCCGGCATGACGACTACTCAGGACACGAGAGCTAGTTGGAGAACATCATGAGCAATGGAGGCGCCAGAAAGGCGCGGACGTGTGGAAAAGTCGCGTGACGAAAAGGCTATGTGTCTGGCTGCGAGCGAATTAGCGCGAAGGCGTGCGCGCGGCCGGCGACGACCCGCTCGGTACCCCACCAAAGTGAAAGCGGGAAATCCCGTGAAGCCCCCGGATGGACTCCGAGACGTTTCTCATCCGACAGGCAGACTTCTTGATTTGTTCGACGTTGTCGCTCTCCGTGCAGGCATATGCCGAATGACGAATTCGTTCCGTTGGAAAACGCGAAGGGGACGAAGCCAGCAAAGCGACGCGCTTTGCCAACTTCGCACCCCTTTGCGTCCGGCGTGGGGAGCAAGGAGGAGGAGGAAGAAGCCCCCAGCCGTTCTTACCGCTTGAAGGACAGCGTTACGTCCTTCAGCAGCGCCGTCTGCGACAGATCCGACGTCTTTTCCTGAACTGCGAACTGCATATAGCGCGTCGCTTGCCAGCGGCGGCATATGGCGTCATCCGCATGTACTCGAGAACGATCGCACCGTCCCCGGGCGACTACGGCCTCGCTTGGATGTTGCCTTCATTAATCGCGAGTTGACTAGTCGGGCTTCCAAGTTGGTAGTAGGTGCCAGTGACGGTATCCCACACCCTGAGCGCGTAGGTGTCGGGGCCCGCACCGGGGCTCGAGCCCGGTTCGCGGTTGTCGGTCACGTCGACCTGGAAGTTGTAGTTGCCTCCCACGCTGTAGGCGACGCCGGTCTGTCTGTTCACGGCCGCGATGTTGTTCTTGCCTGAGAACGAGGCCCTGCAGACGGTCGGTGTCGTCGCCGTGCAGTTCATGGTGAGACCGACCATGGAGTTGCTCTTGATGATCCAGTTGTACGCGCCGGCCGGCAGGTAACCGCCGGTCGGAAGCGGCACGCTGTTCGCGACGATCGTCCTCCGGTAAATGTACAGACTGTTGCCCTGAACGTTGGCGTTCTTCAGGTATTTCACCGTGAAGCCAAAGTTGCTCCGCGAACCGAGAGTCGGTTCGTTCAACCAACCGCCGCCTGTGCTGAAGCCAGTTCCGGCGATGGCCACGGTTACGGCTTCGTCTTCCACAGGTGCTGTGTAGTATCCATTGAGGACGAGTTCGATCTTGACGAGGTAATTATCTGCGCCCAGGCTCGTGGTCTGACAGCTTCCAGACGCCGTGCCTGTGCCGACATACGTCAGGTTGGCCGTTGTGCAGCCCACGATGGGGCTGCTCAGCGTCGTGTCGGTCGATTTGTAGAACGTGAACTTCAGCTGCGTCGTGTTCAGCTTGTCACCCAGATTACCATCCGCCACACCGAGTAGCTGCTCGCGAACGACGGCCGCCATCGTCAGAGTCGTGGCGCTACTGGTTGAGGTACTGCCCGTCGACTTGAGCGTATCGCCGCTGTACTCGATCTGCGCATCCTCTTTCGTTCTTGTGAGTATCCCTGGATTGATGGCCACGCTGTAGTTGCCCAACTTGCCGTCCGGATCCGCGAGGACGGGAGTGATCGAGTAATTACCTGCCGGACTGAATTGGGTCGCGGTCGTCAGTAAACTGACGATGGAGATCCGGTCGCCATTCATGACCCCCGTCAGCGTGCTCGAGAACGCCGGAAGGGGATCGCTGTATTGCCCGCCGAGTGGGACGTTATACGCCGTCGCGGTCAGCACAGCTGGTGTGATCGTCAAGGCGCCAGGGACGTATTTGATGGCGTAGTTAGCCAGCCCCGTTCCGACGGCGGCGCTCGCCACTATCGGATACGACCCGGCGACCACCGTCGCGCTCGCCGCCGCGCCGGTGCTGATCTCCGTAACTCCAGCGATCGTGTCGGGGCTCACCAGACCCACCTGAGTGAACGCGGTCGCAGCGAACGTCTTCACCGTCCCGTACGGCTTGTTGTCGCTGTTGGCCGTGATCGTCAGCGTCGCGGTTCCGACGTTCTGCGTCAGCGCGGCCGACGTGCTGCCGCTGAAGAGCGTCGCGCCCGCATACACAGCGGTGCTCGAGTGCAGGCCCGCGTTGAGCGCTGGCGTCGTGAAGGTGGCCTTCCCGGTCGCGTCGAGTGCCGCCGTGCCGAGCGTCGCCGCAGCGTCCATGAATGTCACGGTGCCCGCCGCGACTCCTGAACCGGGCGCCGCGACGGCCACGGTCGCAGTGAAGGTGACCGCCTGGCCGTAGACCGACGAACTCGACGACGAGCTGACCGCCGTCGTCGTCGTCGCTTTGTTCACTGCGATCGTGAACGTCTGCGCCGCGCTGGTGTCCACGCCGCCGTTGAGCGTGCCGCCGTTGTCGTGGAGCGACACGGTCACGGCCGCTGACCCGGCCACATTTGGCGAGGGCGTGTACGTGAGCGTTCCATCCGGCGCGACCGCCGGCTGCGCGCTGAAGAGCGCCGTGTTGTTGTTGCCGACGATGAAGTTCAAGGTCTGGCCCGCTTCGTCGGCGGGGCCGGCACTGATGTTCGTGGCCCAGTTCGTCACAGTCTGAGCGCCGACGACGCCGGCCTTGATCTGATCGGCGCCCTTCGTGAAGCTCGGCGCATCGTTCACCGGGTTGACCGTAATCGTCACCGTCGCTTCGTTGCTGTCGGAGTTGCCGTCGTTCGCCTTGTAGCGGAACGAATCGGATCCGGAAAAGTTCGCCGCCGGTGTGTACGAGAACGCGCCGTTCCCGCTGAGGGTCAGCAGGCCATGCAGCGGCAGGGCGGTCACCGCGGCGGTCAGCGGATCGTGCTCCGCGTCGGTGTCGTTGACGAGCACGCCGGAAGTGGCCGGCACCGTCAGCGTCGCGTCTTCGTTGACGCTGTAGGAGTCGTTCACGGCGACCGGCGGGACGTTGGGCGAGCGCACGGCGATCGAGACGGTCGTCGACGAGGTGAGCAGGCCGTCGCTGACCGTGTAGGTGAACGCGTCCGGTCCGGCGTAGTTCGCGGCGGGCGTGTATGCGACGGAGCCGTCCAGGTTGAGCACGGCCGATCCATGGGCCGCGGCCGTAATCGCATCAACGTGCAGGACGTTACCCGGATCGGCGTCGGTGTCGTTTGCGGTCAGGCTCGTCGGACCAAAGGCTGCAAAGACCTGCGACCCGTTCGTGGCGACGACCGCTGAGTCCGGATTTGCGACTGGCGCATGGCCGGTGCTGATGATGATGTCGTTCAGCCGCGGCGTGATCCCGGTGCTGGTGCTCGACAGGTCGGCGCGGTACTGGATGAACTGTGCATGCGCCGTCAGCGGTCCGCCCGGGGCGATCGGCGCAAACGACGACCAGGTTTCATCGGGCGTCGCCGTGTCGCCGCTTCGAACGCTGATCGCGACGCTCGTACCGGCCGGCGTCACGGCGTTCCACTGGATGCTGTGCCAGTCTACCGGGCTGCCAGCGTCGAAGACGCGCGAGAGGAACGATCCGCTCGCGGCATACGGCGTCATGCGCATCCAGTTCACCGTGACGTTGCCGCCGAACTCGTTGAAGTCGCTCGCGGCGATCGGCCGCATCGGACCGGCGACGGCCAGAGGATGCGAGACCACGAGGTTGCCATCGATGTAGTAGTCGACGCTGTTCGTCTTCCAGTCGATGCGGAACAAGTGCGGCGCGCCAAGAGGGCCGCTGCCCAGGAACGTGTCGATGGTGCTGCTGCCGGTATTCGTCCTGGCGTTCAGCGCGCCGCCGCTCATCGTGCTGAAGATGGCCCACGGCTCGGCGGCCGATCCCAGTGTCTGGCCGAAGCCGGCATGCTGGAACGAATCGCCGGTGAACGTCGACAGGAACTCGAGTGTGTGTGGTGCCGTGAAGATCGCTGACGGTGTCGACGTCGCCGTTTCGCCAGGCAGACAGTTGCCGGCGGGGTCGGTCGCGCACATAGCGACCCGGACACCATCCACGATCATCTGGCCGCCGCCGAGGGCGGAGTAGCCATTCGGACCGAAGGCCCACTCAATCCAGCCGGACGGCATCCTCGTGCCCGAGAACTCATTCCCAACGGCCGGCGCCAGAATCAGCTCGCCGTCGTCGGTCTCCGAGGCGTACGTGCCGGTCCCCGTTCCAGCGAGGAAGTCGGTCTGCGCCGTATCGCGGAGCGTCGGGCCAGGCACGGTGAAGCTCGGCGCCGCCGAAGTCGTCGAGTTGCCCGCGGCGTCAGCCGACGTGACCCGGTAGTAATAGGTCGTGTTCGATTGCAGACCGGTGAGGAGCAGCGCGCGGGTCGTGACGAACGCCGCGCTCGCTACCGTCAGCCTCTGCGCCTGCGGGAACGTGAAGTTCGTCGAGTACTCAACCTTCGAGCTTGCCGGCTCGTCGGTGGCCCAGGAGATCGAGACCCTCGCGCTGTCGATCGTCTGCGCGCGCAGGCTCGCGATCGTCGGCGGCGTGGTGTCGGTGATCGTCGGCGAGAACACGACGTCCACCCAGTAGTTCGTGTCGAGGAACGTCTGCGTCGGGAACGCACTCACTCCGCCGATGAACATGCCGTTGCCGGCGGCGATCGGGCTCGTCGGCGCGTGCAGCGGCGGCGAGTCGACCGACGCCGACGTGAAGTAGCCACTCGTCGCGGAGTAGTGGCCCACGTTGGTGTGGTACGACGCGATGTAGGTCGTCCCTGCAGTAATCGGAACCGGCGTGTTGAAGAGCACCTGCTGCCAGCCCGACGCCGTTTCGTTGACGAAGGTCGCGGTTGCGAGTTGGGTTCCGCCCGTCGTCCACAGATTGCCGAGGTGCGTGCCGGTGTTCGCCACGCTCTTGTAGTAGCGGATGCCGGTGATGAAGCCGTCGATGTCGCTCTTGAACTTGACGCCAAGCTCGTACGCGTTGCCGTCGCCAGAATCCGGAATCGGCGGCACCGTCGTCGGCTTCCAGAGGGTCGTGCACGGGCAGTCGCCCGGCGTCACGACGACAGTGACGCTGGCGCCTGGCGTCTCGACGTTACCGCTGTCGTCGATCGCGCGCACCCGAATCGTCGCGGAGCCTGGCGTGCCGGGGGTCCAGTCGAAGTTCCACAGCGTGGTGCCCTGCGCGGCTTTCCACGTCGTCCCGCCATCGACCGAGACCTCGACGCCCGCGATCTGACCGCCGCCCTGATCGGTCGACGTGCCGGTGATCGTGAGGCGGCTGCCACTCGGCACCAACCCGCCGGGCTCGGGGAAGACGATCGACGATGTCGGCCCGAAAATGTCGGCCGACTTGGTGGCGGCGACGAGCGGCCGTGTCGGGTCGGCGCCGATCTGCAGCGTCGCCGGCTGCACGTCCATGTCGGCGAGCAGGTTCACCGTGGCCTGCTGCATCGCCTGGTCGGGTGTGTGCGCCGCGGCGCTGGCGCCGCGATCGTGCGTACCGTCGAGACCCCATGACCACTGCACGGTGCCGGCGCCGAAGACGATCGCGCCGCTGCTGTGGCGGTACATCGTCAACGTGTGTGTCGCGCGACCCTGGGCCACGTTGGCGCCGAAGTCGGTCAACTTCTCCGGCTCGTCGAGCGTCGTCTGCGAGAGGTGGATCAGACCCGCGGGGCGGAACCCGTTGTCCAGATCCTCATCCCACTCGTAGCCGAGCGTCTCCAGCGGCGTTCGGTAGAAGTCGCCAGGCGGTACTGCGCTGACGCCGGTGTTCGCCCACAGACGCATGTTCCCCATCGACTGCGGGATCTTGATGCGATCCGAACAGCAGTTCACGGTGAAGATCTGACCGATCAGCCTGTTCTCGGGCTGGCCGCCATCGCTCGTTGCGGCGAAGCGCGGATCGCGCCATGTGCCGGTCCAGATCGGCACGCCGGTGACCTGATCGACGGCCGGATCGATCTTCGCGTTGGCGATGGTTTCCTTGTAGGTGACCAGCGTGCGATATCCGGTCGCCGAGCCGTCGATGCTGGGCTCGTAGCGCGTCTTCCAGTACATCTCGTTGCCGCTGAGGAACGCGAGATGGACGCCGGCGTTGCGCGCGTTTTCCACTGCCTTGCGCTGCGCCGCCGACCAGTATTCGTCATGGCCGACCGAGAAGAACACCTTCGGCTTGTGCGCGCCGATCAAGTCGAAGCTCCGGCGATCGGTATCGACGCCGCTCTGGTACTTCACGTCGTAGCCGTTGGCTTCGAGCCAGCGGACCATCGGGTATTCGGCGTTGAACAGGAAGCTCTGTGGATCGTGCGCGCGCGTATCGAATGGACGGTTGTAGCTCACCTTCGCCGCGCGTGTCGCACACGAGTTCAGGTACGAGCTTCCCACGTTGCTCAGCGGCCCGCCGCAGTAGAGGCTCGCGCCGCCGCTGGTGACGCCCGGATACTGGTTGTAGGCCTGCCACGTCGTGTCCGACGTCTGGAACACGATGTCGGCGGTCCGGCCGTCGTCCCGCACCACGAAGACGATGTGGCTCTTGCCGCCGCTGTCCGTGCGAATGAGCTTGGCGATGTAGATACCCGATACAGCAGTGGCCGGCACGGTCCACGACGCCGACTCCGCCCAGTTGCCGCAATCGACCAGCCCGGTCGTCGCCATCTGGCTGACGCATGCCGGCTGCACCTGCGGCAGCGGGGCGGACGGGTTGACGACGGCGACCTCGGTCGCGCCAAAGCCCCCGTAGTACCCGAGGCGATAGATGTTCAATTGATACGTCGTCGCCCCGGGCGCCGCGATCTTGAAGTGCACCGTCTCGCCGACGTTCACGCTGATGTCGGTCGCGAAGCCCTGGATGTCAGAGTCGCCGGCGCCGGAGATGTCCCAGTCGATCGCGCCCGGGTTGGTGTTTTCGCTGGCGATTGTCGTCGGGCTCGCATGGACCAGCGGCTGGCCGGATCCGCGATTCATCAGCGCGACCGCGAGGATCGCGACGGCGACGAGGAGGATGCGAAATGTCAAACGGCTGGTAGTCGCGCGGAAGGTCTTCATATGCGTCGTGGTCGCTCGGGCACGGCGGCCCATCGCATCGCCGTCGGGATCCCGCAAGGCACACGTGTGACAGCCACAGCGCGAGCGCGTTCCTGAGAAGGCGATTTGTTTAGGAGAACCGCTCCGCCAATGAGCAATGGACAGGCCAACCACTCGGGCGCGCGCAGACGGACTCTAACGAAAGCAGTTGGACGGTAGATTCCCCCATGTATCGCCGTGCAGCGCTGTGACAGCGCGTGGCAAACCCTGCGGGATCGGGCAACGGTCGGGGAGGATTCCGAGAACTTAGTCGCGCGTGAGGCAGACTTCTGCGATTCGACACACCCCCTTGGTGGTGCAATCGTGTGCGAGAGGACGCCTTTCCGATTCGTGCGGAAAGACGTCCTCCTGAACAATGTTGCTAACGCATAAAGGTGAGCGTCACGTCAGCGATGACCGGCGCCTGTCCGGTGTCGGTCGTCGAGAGGTCGAGTTTGTACTGGAGATACCGCCCTGTCGTGTTGATCGCGCCGTTAGCCGCAACCGTGTACGCCGTCCACGTGCCGTCGGGCACCGCCGTGTCACCGGAGCGCACGCTCAGCACGACAGAAGTTCCGGTCGGTGTCGTGCCCGTCCAGGCGGCGCCCGTCCAGTTCACGGTGGATGCGGCGTCGAGCACCGCAGACGTGAAGGTCGCTGACGTGGCGTACGGCGTCAGGTGCAGCCACTGGACGGCCAGCGCCCGTCCGTCGCCGTCGTAGTCGCTCGCGATCGGTCTCATCGTCCCGGCGATGGTGACATTGTGCGTGACCACGACGACTCCGTCGACCGAGTAGGTGACGGACGACGCGTTCCAGTCGATCCGGTATCGATGCGGCGCGCCAAACCAGCTGCCGGCAATCGGCGTGTCGACCGCCGACGTTCCGTTGTGGTTCGCGCATACAGCGCGTCACCGGGGCCGCTGCTGAAGATCGCCCACGGCGTTTCGTTGAAGGTCAGACCGAACCCGACATGCTCGTATGGCGCGCCGCTGAAGGTCGCCGAGAACTCGAGCGAACGGTCGGCATCGAAGAAGAGGTCGGTCGCCGCCCGCGCGCCGTCGACGTTCAACGCGCCGCCGGACACGTTCACAGTCGTGGCGCCGCCCCACGACGCGGCGGACCAGCCCGCCGGCATCGCCGTGCCCTCGAATTCCGACCCGGCCGCCGGTGCAAGCATGACTTCTCCGTCGACCATCCGACTGATGGCGATGCCCGCACCGTAGATGCCGCGCGCGAAGTCGGCGACCGCGGTCTCGAGGATGCCGTTGGCCGGCTGCGGCAGCGTCATCGCGAACATCACGTCGACCCAATAGTTCGTCGCGTTGAAGGAGGACGTCGGGAAGCCGCCGGTGCCATAGAGATAGACGCCGTTGCCGCTCGTCGCATTCGAGACCGCGTGAAGCGGCGGCACGTCGAGCCCCTGCGAGAAGTAGCCCCCGGTCGTGGCATAGTGGCCGCTGTCGGTGTGGTACGACGCCACGTAGACCACGCCGCCGGTGATGGCGACCGGCGCCGCGAACGTCACCTGCTGCCAGCCGCTCGCCGTCTCCTGAGAGAAGGTCGCGGTGGCCAGGCGAATACCGTTCGCGCTCCACAGACTGCCGACGTGCGTGCCGGTGTTCGCAGCGCTCTTGTAGTAGCGGATGCCGGTGATGTAGCCATCGACATCGGCGCGGAACTTCACGCCGAGTTCTACGGCGCTGGCATCGCCAGCGTCGGCGACCGCGACGTCCGGATTGCCCCACAGGCTGCATGGGCAGGCGATGCCAGACGCGACCGTAAAGCTCCAGGTCAGGTCCGCCGCCAGCGCATTCCCAGCGGCATCGGTCACGCGCGATCCCGTCGAGCCGCCATGGACGCGAGCGGTGTAGGTGGCGCCTGCGGTCAGCGACGCCGAGGGGCTGAGGATCGCCATTCGTGTCGCCGCGTCGTAGCTCACCGTTGCGGCAACGAGCGCGCTGCCGGCATCCCGCAGATCGAACGTGCTCGCCGTCACCGTCGTCGCGTTCATCGCCTCGCTGAAAATCGCCGTCACCTGCGACGTCCTCGGCGCAGCCGCGCCGGCCGCTGGACTGATGCTCGTCACGGTTGGCGGCATGGTGTCGGGCGCCGCGACCGACGTCGCGAACACGACGTCCACCCAGCAGTTCGTCGCGTTGTAGCTCGAATCGGGGAACCCGCCGGCGCCGCACTGATACACGCCGTCGTTGAGGCTCGTCGTGTTGGCGAGCGCGTGCAGCGGCGCCGTGTCGGCGCGGCGCGGCTCTGAATCGACAGCGCGCCGGAGGACGGTACGGTCGCGGCGATCGTCCAGCTCTCCCGGCCGGTTGCACGATGCCAGGTTGCGCCGTGATCGAACGAGACGTCGACCGACGCGACACGTCCGCCGACATCGGAGGCCGTGCCGGTGACGGTCAGCGTCGATCCGGCCGGCCACGCGGTGCCGTTTGCCGGCGAGGTGATCGTCGAGGTCGGTGCGACGACGTCCGGCGAGGACACCGCGGGCGTCAGATCCAGCCGCAAGCTGGCTGGCTGAGCGCCCATGTCGGCAAGCAGGTTGACGGTCGCCTGCTGAATCGAGGCGTTGGTGTAGTCGCTCGTCGCATCGGGCAATCGGTCGTGCACGTTGTCGAGACCCCACGACCACTGCACGGTGCCGGCGCCGAAGACCAGCGCGCCGCTGCTGGCGCGATAGAGCGTCAGCGAGTGCGTGACCGAGCCGGGCAGGTAGAGCGACCCGTTGTCCTGGAGCTTTTCGTCGATCGTGGCGGAGGTCGAGGACAACTGAATCAGCCCCGCCGGGCGGAAGCCGTTGTCGAGATCCTCATCGAATTCGTAACCAAGGACTCCGCCGGCCCAGACGTTGTCGCCCGACACGCGCGGACCGAGCGTTCCGCCGCCGCTGGCGGCGATCGGCGTGTCACGCCAGAAGCGGAGCGCCGCCATGGCCGGCGGGACTGAGATGCTCGGGAACTGCAACTGGCAACATTGCGCCATGAAGGCGGTGCCGGTCAGTGCGTTCTCGGGCCTGCCGCCGTCGGCCGGCGGACTGAACCGCGCATCGCGCCACGTCCCCGTCCACGTCGATGGGTCGGCCGGATCGATGACCGCGTTGGCGTGCGTCTCCTTGTATGTCACGAGCGTCCGGTACGGCGTCGCGGTCCCGTCGATGCTCGGCTCCCAGCGCGTCTTCCAGAAGATTTCGTTGCCGGTGAAAAACGCCAGGTGCATTCCGGCAGCCCGGGCAGTCTCGACGTTGGTGCGCTGCCCGCCGGACCAGTACTCGTCATGGCCGACGGACATGAAGACGCGATGGTTGCTGGGGTTGAGCAGAGTCGCGCCGCGCCGGTCGCTGTCGACGCCGGTGATGTAGCTGACGTCGTAGCCGTCCGCCTCGAGCCACCGGACCATCGGGAACTCGGCGTTGAAGAGCGAGTTGCTCGATTCGCTGCCGCGCGTCGTGATCGGCCGGTTGTAGCTCACCTTGTAGGCGCGCGACGCCTGCGTGCCGGCGACGCCGTGATAGAGGCTGTTGCCGCCGTAGAGTTGTAGGCCTGCCACGTCGTGTCGGATGTCTGGAACAACAGGTCGGAGTGGCCGCCATCGTCGCGGACGATGAACGGGATGTGGCTCGCGCCGCCTGTGTCGGCTCGTGACAGCTTCGCGATGTAGATCCCCGAGGTCGCCGACGCCGGGACCTGCCACGCGGCTGATTCGGCCCAGTTGCCGCAGTCGATCAAACCGGTCGATGCGTCGGTGATGCACGACGGCTGGACTTGAGGAAGCGGGGCCGAGGGGTCGATCGCGTCCACCCGCCGCGCGCCGAGTCCGCCGTAGTAGCCAAGGCGATAGATGACGATTTGATAGTCAGCCGCATCGGTGTTCACCTTGAAGTGAACGATCTGACCGCGATTGATGCTGATTTCAGTGGCAAATCCCTGGAGCGACGGGTCTCCGGCGCCATCGACATCCCACTCGGATGCCGGCGCACCCGAATTCATGTTTTCGCACACGATGGCATTCGTTCCGCACTCGACTTGCGCGGCGACCGGCTTGCCGGACGATTGAGTCAATGCGGTTGCGACGAGGAGCGCGCCGACGGCGGCCCAGCACCGCGAGGATACTCTCAACGATTCGAACATGACAGAAACGCTCAGCAACGGACGTCCGGGACTCAACATGTCAACGCGTGCAGGGACGCGCGATTCAGGAGGGGCGAAGTGAGGGTGGCGGCGGACCGCCCGATACTTGTCTGGCGCGCGAGGACCACTGCGCGGTTTCGCAGACGCGGGCGGAGCTGTTCCAGGATTCGAGCCGAACGAGGGGGACGCCTCTTCGCATCGTGCGAAAAGGCGTCCTCGTCGAGAGCGCGCCTAGCGCGTAAAGGAGAGCGTTACGTCGGTCACGACCGGCGTCTGTTTGGTGTCGGTCGTAGCGAGGTCGAGTCGGTACTGCGCGTATCGACCGGCGCCGGAAATCGAGCCGTTCACCGCCGGCGTGAACGCCGTCCAGGTCGCGTCCGGAGTCGCGGTGTTGCCGAACCGCACGCTCAGCGCGACGCTCGTGCCGGCCGGCGCCGCACCATTCCACGTCGCGCTCGTCCAGGTGACGGGCGCCGCCGCGTCGAGCACGCCCGACGTGAAGGTGGCCGACGTCGCATATGGCGTCAGGTGCAGCCATTGCACCGCAAGCACGCGGCCGTCGCCGGAGTAGTCGCTGGCGATCGGTCGCAGCGTCCCGCCGATCGCGATGTTGTGCGTCGCGACGACCACGCCGTCGACCGAGTAGACCACGTTGCTCGTCGTCCAATCGATCCGGAAGACGTGCGGTGACCCGAACCAGTTGCCGGCAATCGGCGTATCCGTCGCAACGGTGCCGTTGTTGCTGCGTGCGTACAGCGCGTCGCCTGCGCCGCTGCTGAAGATCGCCCACAGCGTTTCGTTGAACGTCAGACCGAACCCGACGTGCTCGTACGGCGCGCCGCTGAAGGTCGCCGAGAACTCGAGCGCCCGCGCGCCGAACAACGCGTCGGTCGACGCACGTGCGCCGTCGACAGTCAGCGCACCGCCCGAAACGCTGACGGTCGTGGTCGCGCCTCCCCACGACACCGCGGACCAGCCTGTCGGTAAGGCCGTGCCGTCGAACTCCGTTCCGACCGCCGGCGCGAGCGTCACTTCACCATCGCCCGAGTGCGCGAGGTAGCCGCCCGCGTTGATCGTTCCCCGGCCGAAATCGGCGAGTGACGTATCGACGAACCCGCTCGGCGGCTGCGGCGGCGTGGTCGTGAAGACGACGTCCACCCAGTAGTTCGTCGCGTTGAAGCTCGAGTTCGGGAATCCGCCCGCGCCGTACTGGTACACGCCGTTGACGCTCGTCGCGTTCGCGACCGCATGGAGCGGCGGCGAGTCGAGCGCGGCCTGGAAGTACCCCGCCGATGCGGCATAGTGGCCGGTGTTCGTGTGGTACGACGCGACATAAATCGTGTTCGCCGAGATCGCGACTGGCGTGCTGAACGTCACCAGCTGCCATCCAGTCGCCGACTCGTTGGTGAACGTCGCCGTCGCGAGGCGCGTGCCCGTACTCGTCCAGAGGTTGCCGACGTGCACGCCGCTGTTCGCGGTGCTCTTGTAGTAGCGGACGCCAGTGACGTAGCCGTCGACGTCGGCCTTGAATTTCACGCCGAGCTCGACCGCGCTGGCGTCGCCTGCGTCGGCGGAGCCAACCGTCACGTTGCCGAACAGGCCGCATGGGCACGCCGGACCGCTCGTGACCGGGAAGCTCCACACCACGTCGGCGGCGAGCGCGTTGCCGGCGGCGTCCTTGACGCTCGGGCCCGTGGCGCCGCCGTGGACGCGTGCGGTGTAGGTCGTGCCGGCGACGAGCGGCGCCGATTGACTCAGCGTCGCGGTCTGATTCGTCGCGTTGTAGGAAACGGTCGCAGGCACGAGCGCGCCCGAACCGTCGCGCAGATCGAACGTGCTCGTCCCGATCGTCGCGGGGTTCATCGCCTCGCTGAACGCCGCCGAGACGATCGCGGTGCTCGCCGCCGCTGCGCCTGCCGCGGGGGTGACGCCGGTCACCGTCGGCGGCGTCGTATCACCGGCTGGCGGCGACGTCGTGAACACGACGTCCACCCAGTAGTTGGTCGCGTTCCAGCTGGAGCTCGGAAATCCGCTGGCGCCGTACACGAAGACGCCGTTGGGGCTGACCCCGTTCGCTGTCGCATGCAGCGGCGCCGCGTCGACGCCCGCTGCCGCGAAATACGCGCCGGTCGCCGCGTAGTGGCCGGTGTTGGTGTGATACGACGCGACGTATGTCGTGTTGGCAGATACGGCGACTGGCGACCCGAAATTCGCCTGCTGCCAGCCGCTCGTGCTCTCCCCGGTGAACGTCGCGGTGGCGACCAGTGCGCCGGCGGCGGTCCACAGGTTGGCGATGTGGGCGCCGGTGTTCGCTGCGCTCTTGTAGAACCGGACGCCCGAGATGAATCCGTCGACGTCAGTGCGGAACTTCACGCCCAGCTCGACGGCGCTGGCGTCGCCCGAATCGGGAACGCCCGGCGTCGACGTGGCCGGATTCCAGATCGTGCACGGGCATGTGACCGGCGCCGCCGTCGTGAACGAACTGGTGACGTTGCCGGCGAGCGCGTTGCCCGCGATGTCGGTGACGCGCGGGCCGCTCGTGCCGCCGTGCACGATGATCGTATAGGTCGACGACATCGCGAGTGCCGCGTTCGGATCGAACGTCGCCGTGCGGGTCGGGCTGTCGTAGGCAACGACGCCCGGCACCGCCGCGTTCGTCGCATCGCGCAGCTCGATGGTGCTGGTGCTGATCGTCGCGGGCGCCACCGCCTCGCTGAAGGTGACGCGGACGACCACGTTCGTGCCGACGCCGGTCGCGCCCGAGGCGGGCGAGATGCTGGTGACGGTCGGTGGCGTCGTGTCGCCGGCGATGGACGTCGTCAGTACGACGTCCACCCAGTAGTTGCTCGCGTTGAAGCTGAGCGATGGGAACGAGCTCGGGCCGTACTGGTAGACGCCGTTCAGGCTCGTCGCATTCGAGAGCGCGTGCAGCGGCGGACTGTCGAGGCCGGTCGCAAAATAGTTGCCGGTCGCCGCATAGTGACCGGTGTCGGTGTGATACGAGGCGACGTAGCTCGTTCCCGCCGTCACGCTGATCGGCGAGGCGAAGTTGACCTGTTGCCAGCCCGACGCCGTCTCGTTGGTGAACGTCGCCGTTCCGAGCAGCGCGCCGGCGCTCGAGTAGACGTTCCCGACATGCGTGCCGGTGTTCAGGCTGCTCTTGTAGAAGCGGACGCCGGAGATGAAGCCGTCGATGTCGCTGCGGAACTTGACCCCGAGCTCGACGGCGCTCGCGTCGCCGCCGTCGATGTTCGACGGCGTAGTCGTCGCCGGAATCCAGAGACTGCACGGACACGTGCGGGTGACCGTCACTCCGGCCGACGGCGTTTCGATATTGGCGCTGTCGTCGATGGCGCGGCTCTTGATCGTCATCGCGCCATAGCCGGTGACCGGCAGCGTAATCGTCCACGATTCGAGGCCGTTCGCCCGATGCCAGGTCGCGCCGCCGTCGAGCGAGACCTCCACGGCCGCGACGCGGCCGAGCGTGTCCGTCGCGGTGCCACTGACCGTGAGATTCGTGCCCGTCGGCACCGAACTGCCGCTGACCGGCGCGCTGATCGACGAGACCGGTGGTGCGACGTCCGCCGATGGCGTCGCGGGTGTCAGTCCCGGCTGCAGCAGTCCGGCCTGCGCGCCCATGTCGCCGAGGATGTTGACTGTGGCCTGCTGCAACGACAGGTTGGTGTAGTCGCTCGTCCCATCCGGCAGCCGGTCATGCGCGTTGTCCAGCCCCCACGACCACTGCACGGTGCCGGCGCCGAACACCAGCGCGCCGCTGCTATGGCGATACAACGTGAACGAATGGGTCGACGTGCCCGGATTGTACGTGGACCCGTAATCCGTCAGCCGCTGGTCGACGTTCGCGGTCGTCGACGATAGCGTCATCAGCCCGGCCGGCCGGAAACCGTTGTCGAGATCCTCGTCGAACTCGTACCCGAGGATGCCGCCGGCGAAGACACCGCTGCCCGATACGCGCGGCACGAGCGTGCCGCCGCCGGCCGCCGCGATCGGCGTGTTGCGCCAGAAGCGCAGCGCCGCCGCGGCGGGTGGCACCGCAATGCTGGGGAACTGCGCCTGACAGCACTGTGTCGTGAAGATCGTGCCGGTGAGCGCGTTCTCGGGACGGCCGCCGTCAGCCGGCGGGCTGAAACGCGGATCGCGCCACGTGCCGGTCCACGTCGGCGGATCACGCGGATCGATCACGGCGTTCGCGTGCGTCTCCTTGTACGAGACCAGCGTCCGGTACGGCGTGTTGGTGCCGTCGATGCTGCCTTCCCATCGCGTCTTCCAGAAAATCTCGTTGCCGCTGAGGAACGCGAGGTGCACGCCGGCGGCGCGCGCGTTCTCGACGTTGGTGCGCTGGGCGCCCGACCAGTATTCGTCGTGTCCAACTGACAGGAACGCGCGATGACGCTTGCTCGCCAGTGTGGCGCCGGTGCGATCGGTGTCCACGCCGGTGGTGTAGCTGACGTCGTAACCGTTTGCCTCGAGCCAGCGCACCATCGGGTACTCGGCGTTGAACACCGCATTGGAGGGCGTCGTGCCACGCGTCGTGATCGGCCGGTTGTAGCTCACCTTGTAGGCGCGAGTCGGGCTGGTGCCCGGGGCGCCGACATAAAGACTGTTGCCGCCGTACTGGTTGTAGGCCTGCCAGGTGGTATCCGATGTCTGGAACAACAGGTCGGACGATCCGGCATCGTCGCGGACGACGAAGACGATGTGGCTTGCGCCGCCGGTATCCGGCCGCGTGAGGCGCGCGACATAAATCCCCGACGTCGCCGTCGCGGGAACTGCCCAGGCCGCCGACTCCGCCCAGTTCCCGCAGTCGACCAGGCCGCTCGCCGTATCCGTGATGCAGGCGGGCTGCGGCTGCGGCAGCGGGACCGACGGTGCGATCGTGGCGATGCGCCGCGCACCCAGCCCGTTGTAGTAGCCGAGGCGGTAGATCGCGATCTGATAGCTGGTGGCGGTGGTCTTGACCTTGAAGTGCACGACCTGGCCGCGATTGACGCTGATGTCGGTGGCGAAGCCCTGGATCGTTGCGTCGCCGGAACCGGACACGTCCCACTCGGATGCGGGCGCACCGGTGTTCTGGTTCTCGCAGACGATCAAATTCGGTCCGCACTGCGCCGAGGCATCGGGGCCAGGGGATTGTGCGACGGTGGCGGCGATCAGGAGTGCGGCCATGCACAGACGTCGGACGTACGAAGACACGCGCAGCGAGGCGGGCATGACGCAAAAGTGAGCAACGGACGGGCCATGACACAAACGTCAATTGCCGCCGCCAATTGCGCGTTTGTGTCGCAATGCCCGCCGCAACTTCGCGACCTGCGAGAAATAAGTCTCCACAGAGGAAGACAAACCGAGCGCCGCGATCGGCGGTTTTCAGCCTGCCGCATGTAAATGCGCCGAATTCGGGCATTTCCTGACTGATCGCAAACGGCGGCCTGTCTGGACACCCATTTGCTCAAACAGCCGGCATACCGATGACCGTGCTGACTGAGCTGATTTCCGAGCAGTGGGAGTACCGGGAGCTGCTCGTGCGCATGACTGCGCGCGATCTCCTGCTTCGTTACAAGCAGACCGTGATGGGGTTCGGGTGGGCGATCTTCATGCCCCTCGTGAACACCGCGATCTTCTCGGTCATTTTCACCCGCGTCGCGGTGATCGACGTCGGCCAGCCGTACCCGGTCTATGCCTTCTGCGGCCTGCTCGCCTGGAACTTCTTCGCCTCGTCGCTGCGGTTCTCGATTGCGTCGCTGACGAGCAACCCGAGCCTGGTGACCAAGGTCTACTTCCCGCGCGAGATCTTTCCGTTCTCCGCGGTACTGGTTTCGGCGGTCGACTTCGCGGTCGCCTCGCTGGTGCTGATCGGGCTGATGCTCTATTACCGCACGCCGGTCGGCTGGTCGCTCGCGCTGCTGCCGCTGGTCGTGTTGGCGCTGCTGATCTTCACGCTGGCTCTCGCGCTGCTGGTCGCGATGGGCAACCTGTTCTACCGCGACGTCAAGTACCTGTTCGAGATCGTCATCGCGGTCTGGATGTTCGCGACGTCGGTGGTCTATCCGATCGGCCGCGTC
>DATFXR010000076.1:0-4519 GCA_035315685.1 Vicinamibacterales bacterium
AACGCGTGGCAGGCACAGGTGTCCTATGCCTGGCAGGACTCGCAGGCCTACGCGACCGGCACGGTGACCGGGAGCACGCAGCAGGACTTCTCGTCGCTGAGCTCGACGGCCGGCTTCGGACGCACGCCGAACGATCTGATCAATGCGTACGGCCCGACGCCGACCAACTCGACGAACTCGTGGAAGGTGTCGTCGACCTACCGGGCGCCCCGTGACGTCACCTTTGGCATGCGCTACTCGTTCGAATCGGGTCGTCCGTTCGGCCGGCTCATTACCGCGCGCCTGAACCAGGGGAACGCCACGATTCTCGCCGAGCCGCGCGGGGCGTACTACATGGACGCGGTCAACGACCTGCAGATTCGGGTCGACAAGGGATTCAGGCTCGGGAGTACTCAGACGGTGCGGCTGTCGCTCGACATGTTCAACATCTTCGACAGCGGCACCGTGCTCACCGTTCTCAACAACAGCACGACGCAGGGCGACGCCGGGTTCGCGCAAACCAACACCGTCGTCCGGCCGAGGACATTCACGATTGGTGTTCGGTACCAGTTTTAAGTGGCTCGAAAGGGGGAGCTCGTGCGGCGTGTCAAGACGTTCATCGGTGCAGGCGTTGCGCTCGCGCTCGCGGCGCTGAGCGTGCTTCACCTGCACTCGCAGGGAAAGACGATCGATTGGCGGTACTTCGGGGCCGACAAGGCGTTTACGCGCTACTCGCCCGCCGATCAGATCACGCGCGACAACGTCAGGAACCTGCGGATCGTCTGGCGCCGTCCGGCGACGAACCCGGGATTCAAGGAAGCGTTTCCGCAACTGCGCGTCAACGCCTATCTGAGGGCGACGCCGATCATGGTCGACGGGATGCTCTACACTCAGGACGCGCACGGGTTCGTCAGCGCGTTCGATGCCGGCTCGGGCGACGTCGTGTGGCAGCAGGAACCCTTCGCGCGAACCGAAGAGGAGCTGCAGGGACAGAGCACGCGCGGCGTCGACTACTGGAGCGGCAGCGGCGACCAGCGCATCTTCGCGGTTCGCGGCGAGTATCTGTACGCGCTGAACGCGAAGACCGGCAAGCCGTACGCGGATTTCGGCGATCGCGGGAGGGCAAGTCTGCACTTCGACGACCACCAGCCGCTGGCCGGCCGCTTCAACGACAGCACCGGACCGCTGGTGGTCGGCACCGTCGTCGTCATCACCGGCAACACCGCCGGAGCCGGCGACGGCGGCGTGACGAAGGAAGCGGCACCGGAGGACGTTCGCGGCTTCGACACGAAGTCGGGCAAGCTGCTGTGGACGTTTCACGTCGTGCCGCAGTCGGGCGAATCGGGCACCGATACGTGGGGCAACGAATCGTGGAAGGTGGCGGGCGACATCGGCGCGTGGAATCCGATGTCGGCCGACGATCAGCTCGGCTATGTCTACATTCCGCTGACCGCGCCCACCGCGTCGCAGTACGGCGGATGGCGGCCGGGCGCCAACCTCTACTCCGACTCCCTCGTGGCACTCGACGCGAAGACCGGCAAGCGCGTGTGGCATTACCAGATCGTTCATCACGACCTCTGGGAGTACGACAACGTGGGCCCGGCGATCGTCGGCGACATCACCGTGAACGGCCGCCGCATCAAGGCGGTGATGCAGCCGAACAAGAACGGATTCCTCTACGTGCTGAATCGCGTGACGGGCGAGCCGGTCTGGCCGATCGTCGAGCGTCCGGTTCCGCCGTCGAGCGTGCCTGGCGAGTCGGCCTGGCCCACGCAGCCGTTTCCGACCAAGCCACCGGCGTTCGATCGGCAGGGCATCACGGAAAACGACCTGATCGATTTCACGCCCGAGCTGCGCAAGCAGGCACTCGAATACGTGAAGCCGTACGTTCTCGGGCCTCTCTACACGCCTCCGTCGATTCGCAGCGACGATCCGGACGGCAAGAAGGGCACGTTGACGATTCCTGGCGCGTGGGGCGCCGGAAACTGGCACACCGGCGCGTTCGATCCCGAAACCGGCATGTACTACGCCGTCTCGCTGACGCTGCCTGGCGTGCGCGGGGTTGTCAGCACCAAGGGGAATTCGACGGCGACCATGGACTACGCCGGGCCCGGGCAGGGGCAGGGGCAGCAGAACAACGCGCCCGATTTCGTGCAGGGCCTCGGCCCGCAGGTGCATGGACTGCCGATCGTCAAGCCGCCGTACGGCCGCATCACTGCGTTCAACCTGAATTCAGGCGATCAAGTCTGGATGGTCGCCAACGGCGACGGCCCACGCGACCATCCACTTCTGAAGGGGCTGCACCTTCCTCCGCTCGGGGTGCCAAATCGGCCGGCGCCGCTCGTCACCAAGACGCTGCTGTTCATCGGGGAAGGCAGCGACGCCGTGATCGGTACGCCGCAGGTGTCGTGGGGCTGGGGCAAGAAGTTCCGCGCCTATGACAAGGCGACCGGCCAGGTGGTGTGGGAGACAGAGCTGCCCTCGGGGACGACCGGCGCGCCGATGACCTACATGCACAAAGGCACACAGTACATCGTGGTGCCGATCGGCGCGAAAGACCATCCGGCTGAATTCGTCGCGCTTGCGCTGCCGGGCAATCGAGCGCCGTCCGCCGGAGGACCAGATCACAGGTAGTCGCGGTTCTCGGCTCGAGTTGTTCAAGAGGAGGGCCGAGTCATGACGAGAGCGCGGCGGGTGACGTTGCTCGCGTTGGCGTTCGTGGCGGCGTCAGTCGCCGCCGATGCCCAGACGGTCAGCCTGACCGCCGGAGCCATCAACGGAACGGTGACGGACGCGACGAAGGCCGTCCTTCCTGGCGTTGCTGTCACGTTGTCGGGTCCGGCGGTCATGGGGTCGCCGACTGCGGTGACCGATCAGAACGGCTTCTTCCGCCTGTCGAGCCTGTCGCCGGGCGACTACACGCTGCGGTTCGACCTGTCCGGCTTCGGCTCTGTCACGCGCGAAGGCATCCGTGTCAGCCTCGGGTTCACGGCGACGGTGAACGTCGAGATGAGTCCCGGTTCGGTTGCGGAGACGATCACGGTCAGCGGCGCGTCACCGGTCGTCGATCTCCAGTCGACCAACGTCACGACGCACTTCGACACCGAGCGGCTTGCGAACCTGCCAGGATCGCGCGACTACTGGGCCGTCGTCGCGCAGACGCCCGCCGTCTCGATGTCGCGTGTCGACGTTGGCGGAAGCGGCGCGCTCACGCAGCAGCCGTACACAGCCTACGGGTTGACGAGCGGCGGCGGCGTGAATCGCGGCGTGGTCGAGGGGATCATGGTGAACGAGGGCGCCGGCGGCGGCGGCAGCGATCTCTACTACACCGACTACGGATCGTTCGCCGAGATTGCCGTCAATGCCGTCGGCAACACCGCCGAGATGCCGAGTCCCGGCGTGCTCAGCCAGTTCATCACCAAGTCGGGCGGCAACTCCTATCACGGAACGCTGTACGTCGACTACGAAAACGACTCGATGGAGGCGCACAACATCGACGCGGCGCAGATCGCGGCCGGCGTGACCGGCAGCGATGTCCTGGCGGCAGTCGATACCAACCGCCTCAGCTCGTTCAACGACTTCAACGTTGACGTCGGCGGATTCGTGATCAAGGACAAGATGTGGTGGTACGGCGCATACCGACGAACGTCGACGGGACAGCGGTACCCTACGCTGGTCGACGACATCCAGGAAACCTGGGTGCCGGTCGGTACCGGAAAAGTCACCTACAACTTCACGCCCTCGCAGAAGGTCATCGGCTACTTTCAGCACGCCGACAAATCACAGCCCGATTATCTGGGTGCGATCCAGATCGGCGGCGGCCGCACGACGCCGGCGATCATGCATGCCGATAGTGTCTGGAACTCGCACTTCCCGACCAATGTCTGGAAGGTCGAGTACAACTCGGTGCTGAGCAGCGCGCTGCTGCTCGAAGTCCGGGCCGGTGCCTATCAGTCGGTCTGGTGGCGGACCGACAAGAGCTCGGCGCCGCGGGTCGAGGACACCGGCAACAACTTCGTGTCGGGCGGTGTCTACGCAATCACCTTCGACCGCAGCCGCCCACAGCTGAACGGCGCGATCAGCTACTCGAAGAGCGGATGGGGAGGCAATCACAACTTCAAGTTCGGCGGCGAGATCATGCGCGATCTCGTGATCAACCCGTTCTACGGTTTTACGAGCTCGACCAATTCGCTGTCGCTGTTCGTGAACGGCGCGCCCAGTCAGGTGTTCGTCTACCAGTCGCCGTCCTTCTCGCAAAGCGGCGTGTTGAGCGACGGGCTGTATGCGAACGACACCTGGCAGGCGACACGGCGAGTGACGCTGAACCTGGGGATCCGCTGGGACCGACAGCAGGCGTTTCTGCCGGCCCAGGACGGGCCGGGCGGTCTGACCTTCGCCGAAGTCGGCAACGTGATCACGTGGAGGAACAACTGGGGTCCGCGGCTTGGCGTCAGCTATGACGTGACGGGTAATGCGAAGACGCTCGTCAAGGCAAGCTACGGTCAGTTCTGGCTGTATCCCGGCGCCGATTTCGCGAGCA
>DATFXR010000077.1:0-5750 GCA_035315685.1 Vicinamibacterales bacterium
GGAATCCGGTTGCAGTCGGTCAGGTAGGCGAACGATCCGATCCGGAAGCCGAGCACCGGCAGCCGTCCGTGAAACAGCGGCACCGGCACTACTTCCACGCCGCCGAGCGAGAACGGACCGGCGATCCGGAAGATCGACAACTGCGGCACGCCGCCGCCTTTCTGCTTCGGCGGACTGAACACGTAGGCGAACATCCGCTTCAGGCTCGCGAGCGTGTCCTCGTCCGCAAAGCACGGGATCGGTGCCTGCTGCATCTGGTTGTAGCGCCGGACATCGTCGAGGCCGAAGACGTGGTCGGCGTGGCTGTGCGTGAACAGAATCGCATCGACGCGCCGCACGTCGTTGGCGAGCGCCTGCGCCCGAAGGTCGGTCGACGTGTCGACGAGAATCGAGTGCACCGCGCGCGCAAACGGGGTCGCCGTGTCGTCGCCCTGCAGCTCGATGAGGATCGACGGCCGGGTCCGGCGATCCTTCGGATCGGTCGAGCGGCAGACGGCGCAATCGCACCCGATCGACGGAACGCCGTGCGACGTCCCGCTGCCGAGCACGGTGACTCTAAGGCTCAATAATCCGCTTTCCGGCGCCGGAGGCCTGCACGAAGCGCATCCGGAGCTCGTAGAGCAGCTGCTCGAGCACCTGTCGTTCTTCGGCGGTCAGGTTGCCTTTCGTCTTCTGCTCGAGCAGCGACAGAATCTCGATCATCTGCGCCGCGCCGTCGAGGTTCGGCTCGCTGCGCTCGCCGGACTGTGGATCGGGGAGGTCCCCGAAATGAATCGCCGCGGTGCTCGCCAGCGAGAGGACGAAGGCGGTGAACGACAGAGCCGGTTCCGACATTTGGCTAAGATTATCAAATGTCCGATACGCCTCGCGCCGCGCGCGAATTCACCCGCCTCGTCGACATCATGGCCACGCTTCGCGGACCGGACGGATGTCCGTGGGATCGCGAGCAGACGATCGACTCGCTGAAGCCGTTCGTGCTCGAGGAGACCTACGAGGTCCTCGAGGCGATCGACCGGCACGATCACGCGGCGCTGCGCGAGGAGCTCGGCGACTTCGTCTTCGAGGCCGTATTCCTGGCGCAACTCGAGGCCGAGGCCGGCGCGTTCACGATTGCCGACTCGCTGAAGAGCGTGGCCGACAAACTGGTGCGCCGGCATCCGCACGTGTTCAGGCGCGGTGACGGCGAGACCGCGCTCGACACCGCCAGCCAGGTACGGACGCGCTGGAAAGAGATCAAGGCGCAGGAACGCGGCGGCAGCACGGCGGCGAAGAGCCTGCTGAGCGGGATCGCACCAGCACTTCCCGCGCTCCTGCGCGCGTACCACATCGGCGTCCGCGCAGCCTCCGTCGGCTTCGACTGGACGGCGCCCGGCGACATTGTCGACAAGATTCAGGAAGAAGTGAACGAGCTCCGCGAGGTCGTCGCCGTCGAGGGCCCGGTCGATCACCAGCGCGCCGAGGAGGAGATGGGCGACCTCCTCTTCGCGATCGCCAATCTCTCCCGCAAGCTCGGCATCGAACCCGAGACCGCGCTGCGGAAAGCCAACGACAAGTTCACCAAACGCTTCGGGACGCTCGAGAAGACCGTGATCAGCTCCGGCCGCGCCGTGAAGGAGTTGACGCTGGAGGAACTCGAGAGAGTGTGGCAACGCGTCAAGAGCACACGGCACGCCGACTGACGCTGCGGCCTCCCACGAGGACACGAAGACACGAAGCGCACGAAGAAACTCTTCTCAGAGGACCTTTCGATTGATGCCATTACGCAACACGCTGACGTTGAAATTGACGAGCAATCCTGCGCGAAGTTGCGCCAGCTTCATGTAATGAAGCAATTGTTTATGGTGCACATCGGCGAGCAAGTCGACTGACTTGAGCTCGAGGATGACTTCGCTCTCGACAACGAAATCCAGCACCTGTTCGCAGAGCAGCTCGGCTCGATAGAAGACAGGGAATCGTCTTTCCCGCTCGAATGCGATCCCGGCCAACTTCAGCTCGATTGCAACCGCTTTGGAATAAACGCTCTCGAGGAGGCCGGGCCCAAGCACACGGTGGACTTCGATGCAGCAGCCGATCGTGTCATGGATGATTTTTTCCAGCGACTCGGGCAGCGGCGATGGAATCCTGAGCATGAGATCCTCTTCTTCGTGTCTTCGTGCCTTCGTGGGCGCACTTAGGGCAGCGACAGCCGCGTGCCAATGAAGGTAGTGACTGTGACGGTATGACCGTCTGTGGTCACCGTGATCGCACCATCCTGATCGGTTCGAAACACCTCCGCCCCCATGGCGCGGTAGCGGTCGAGGACCTCGGGGACGGGGTGGCCGAAGTGATTGTTTCTGCCGGCGCTGACAACGGCGACCTGCGGGTGGAGGGCGGCGACGAACTCGGGGGCGCTGGACGTCAGGCTGCCGTGATGCGGGATTTTTACGACTCGCATGCCGGCGGGCGGGAACGCTGACTGAATGTCGCGCTCGACGGTCCTGCCGGCGTCGCCGGTCAGGACGATCGAGACATCCCGCCAGCGCAGTTCGAGGACGAGCGAATCGTCGTTGCGGACCTTCTGGCGCTCCCACTCGGCAGCCACAGGATGCCGCGCGATCACGTCGACCCCATCTATGGTCACGCGATCGCCCGCGTAGACGTTGGCCCACCGCGCGCCGAGGCTCTGAGCGAGCATGCGCAGGCGCGTCAGCGGCTGCGCGCGTGGCACCGGAATGCCTTCCCAGACTTCGCGTGGTCGGAACTCGCCGACGATCGCCGCCGCCCCGCCAATGTGATCCGGGTCGCCGTGCGTGAGCGCGAGACGATCGAGACGGCGGAAGCCCGCGCCGCGAATGACGGGCGCGACCACGCGCTCGCCGACGTCGAAATTGGACCCTGGTGCCAGGCCGCCGGTGTCGACGAGCAGTGTCGAACCGCGCGGAAAGACGACGAAGATCGCGTCCCCCTGCCCCACGTCGATGACGGTGGCGTGCAGGTAACCATCGCCGACCGCGGCGACGAGCGTTCGCGGATCGACCAGAATCCAGAGCGCCGCGGTCGCCGCGACGGCCGCCGCACCGCGCCTGAAAGCGCGCGCTCGCGGCCCCTCGGCGCTCCCGACGATCTCGGCACGCCGGCGCCACAGCGTCCACCACATGGCAACCCCGACGTAGTAAATCGCGACGGCTAACACCGACGGCGGCGCGACGCGGTAACTGAGGAACGGCGCAAACCGCAGCACGCCGGCCGATTGCACGAGGCCTGCGGCGCCGAGGTGAGCGACGAAACCAACAGCGGCGGAACACGGCCGCGAGATCAACGCAAGCGGAACGACCGCCATTCCGGCCACCTGCGCCAGCCCCATCAGCGGAATGGCGAGAAAGTTCAGCCCCAGCCCCGCGAACGTGACACGCGAGAAGACGATGGCGCCGACCGGAAACAGCAACGCTTCTGCAGCAGCCGATGCAGCGAACATCGACGCCGCCCCACGTCTGATGGAGGTACCGAAAGCAGCGGTGGCCGAGCGCATCCGGCGCAGCGCGTGTCGGGTGCACCGCGCGGCGCGCCCGGCGTGGGAATCGCGGCCATTTTTCCCGTCCCGCCTGTCCCGCCTCTCCTGCCCCTCGTGCCCCTCCTGCCGCTCCTGCCCCTCCCGCCTCTCCTGCCCTTCCCGCCCGATCACCGGCACGACGACGAGGATCGCCAGCGTTGCGCCAAACGTGAGCACGAATGCCGGATCGACGACGGCCAGCGGATCGGCCAGAACGAGCAGTGCGGCGGTGACAGCGAGCGCGTTGAGCGGGGGAGTACGATGGTCGACGGCCCGCGCACCGAGGTAGACGATCGCCATCAGCGTCGCGCGATCCACGGACGCACCGCCGCCGACGAGATCGGCGTAAGCGATCAGCGTCGCGATCGACACGATCATCGCGATCCGTCCCAGCCTGCCGGCGATGCGAAACCCGCCGATGAGGAGTCCCGCGAGGATCGCGATGTTGCCGCCGGAGATCGCGATGACGTGGTAGGTACCCGCCTCCTGAAGGCGCCGCTGCATGTCCGCGTCGAGGCCGGCGCGATCGCCGATGACGATCGCGGCGACGATGGCGGCCGATTGCGCGCTCCAGCGACCGACGGCATCGCCAATGGCGCGCCGCGAGAGCGCACGCGTGGCGCTCATCGCTTCGTCCCACCACGATCCAGGCGCGGTGATCTCGACGAGCGCACCGCTCTTCACCGTGCCGACGAGCGTCGTGCCGCGCCGGGCGAGCGCACGCTCGTGGTCCGGGACGCCGGGATCGAGATAGCGCGACGGGCGCCGCAGCCGGACCGGCAGGCGCACGCGTCGTCCTGCCCGCCACCCGTCCATGCGCTGGAAAGCGAGCGAGCCTGCGACCGTGACGATGATCCCGCCCGTCGTCTGGCGCCCGGTCTCCCGCCCTTCCCGCCCTTCCCGCCCCTCCTGCCCGTCGCGCCCCTCCTGCCCCTCCTGCCCGTCCTGCCCGTCCCGCCCTTCCAGCCCCTCGACCGCGATGCTCAGCAAGACGCCGTCGTCAGCCGGTGCGGCGTCAGCGCGAAGTGTGCCGTGAAGGATCGCGAACGCTTCGTCGTCCTCGGGCAGCCGTCGCTCCTGGCGCGCTGCCTCCGCTCGTTCGTTGCGCGCGAGCGCCTCGAACGCGACCCGCAGCGGCGGCCGCCAGGCGCGCTGCCAGGCATCGCTTGCGAGCAGCGCGCCGCCGACGAAGAACGCCGCCATGACCGCCGCGCCAAGAACGCGTCCGCGGAGCGACCGCCACGCCCACGCCCCGACGGTGAGACAGACGACGAGAAGAAGAAAAGCCAGGCGCCGCGGGACAGCCGTGAGAAGAAGGCCGCAGGCGGCGCCCGCGAGCAGGCCGACCGCCGGTACCGTAGCGATGCTGCGCACGCCGCGTGGGCCTGCAATTCACTAACCCACGCGGCGCGCGCCGCGGCAGTCAAAGGCACAAACGGCAACAGAGGACGCAAAGGTAAGAGCCGCAGCATCTTTCCTCTGCGGCCCTTTGTTGTCCTCTGTGCCCTTGTCTGAAGTTACGGGGCGAGCGTGAGCAGTTTCTGCGCTCGCCTCAGACTTTCTGGGTAGCGATTCCTGCGTAGTAGTCCTGCAGCGCGCGAACGCCGACGCCCTGCTCGCGCAGCGCGCGGATCGCCTGCACAGCAGCGGCGGCGCCGGTGAGTGTGGTGATGCACGGGACCTCGTGCATCATCGCGGCACGGCGCACGGTGCGGTCATCGAAGAACGATTCCCGGCCGAGCGGCGTGTTGATGACCAGATCCACCTTGCGGTTCACGATCTCGTCGGCGACGTTCGGCCGGCCTTCGTTCACCTTGTAGACAACGTCGACCTCGAGACCGTACGCGCGCAGGTACGCAGCGGTGCCGCGCGTGGCGATCAGCCGGAACCCGAGCTCGGCGAGATCGCGCGCGATCGGCAGCAGGTTCGCCTTGTCGTCGTTGTTGACGCTGACGAACGCCGTGCCGCGCTCAGGCAGTCGCTGCCCCACCGACAACTGCGCCTTCGCGAACGCGACGCCGAAGGTCGTCGAACCGCCCATCACCTCGCCGGTCGATTTCATCTCTGGTCCGAGGATCGTGTCGACGCCCGGGAACCGCACGAACGGGAAGACCGGACTCTTCACGAATACGCCGGACACCTGGACGTCCTCGCGCAGCCCCAGCTCGGCGAGCGTCCGGCCGGCCATGACTTTCGCGGCAATCTTCGCGAGCGAGACGCC
>DATFXR010000078.1:0-2217 GCA_035315685.1 Vicinamibacterales bacterium
GTTGTCGTGCTCGACGCCGACGTGAAGAACTCGACCTACACCGATCGGGCGGAGAAAGCCGTGCCGGATCGGTTCTACGAGAACTTCATCGCCGAGCAGGTGATGGTGGGCGCGGCGATGGGCCTGTCGGCGCGCGGCGCCGTTCCGTTCGCGTCGACGTTCGCGTGCTTCCTGTCGCGCGCCGCGGACTTCATCCGGATGGCGGCGATCGGTGGCAACAACATCAAGCTGGCCGGCACGCATGCCGGCATCTCGATTGGCGAGGACGGGCCGTCTCAGATGGCGCTGGAAGATCTCGCGATGTGCCGCGCCGAACCGAACTTCACCGTTCTTTATCCGTGCGACGGCGTCAGCACTGAACGGCTGACCACGCTGGCCGCGCAGAAGCAGGGTCCGGTCTACATCCGCCTCAGCCGGCCCAAGACCTCAGTCGTCTATGCGAACGACGAGACGTTCACGATCGGCGGCCTGAAAGTGCTGAAGCAGAGCGCCGACGATGTCGCGACGGTGATCGCGGCAGGGGTGACCGTGGATCAGGCGCTGCAGGCCTACACGCAGCTGAGGGCGTCGGGGATGTCGATTCGCGTCGTCGATCTCTATTCGCTGGCGCCGATCGATCGCGACGGTCTGCTCGCCGCGGCACGCGCGACGAAAGGACGGCTGATCACCGTCGAAGATCACTACGCCGGCGGCGGCGTCGGCGACGCGGTTGCCGAAGCAGTTGCTGACGGTGGATTCACGGTCCACCGTCTCGCCGTCCGTGAGATTCCGCGTTCCGGGAAGCCCGAGGAGCTGCTCGACCGCTTCGGTATCTCTGCCGCGCACATCGTCAGCGCCGTGACGGCGCTGGTCGGTGCGGTCGCCGCGCGCTGACGCGGGACACTCGGGTGTGTGGGACCGATGAGCCGATAGGTTGGGTGGGGTAGGACCGATCGGCCTCGCTCGCGCGAAGCGCGAGCCCCTCCCTACCAACCCATGGGCCTATCGGTCCCACACTCCGCTCCCGTCAGCGTCCGCGATGCTCCTTCATCCGCGCCTGCATCTGTTTCAGCTGAATCTTCTGATCCGGCGTGAGGATCTGCATCACTTCGGCGTATGCGTGCGCGCGCGCCACGGCGGCGTCCGCTTCAACCGCGGCCACTTCGGCGCTCTTCTGCCGCACGAGCGCGTCGTTCACCGTGTCGGCCGTGATCGCCGCGTTCAGCGCTTCACGCGCAGTCCATTCACGGTCGGAGATCGCCTTCCACTCGTCTTTGTGGGAATCGGCAATCGCTTTGATCTGATCCCGCTGCGTGTCGGTCAGGTTGATTTCGCGTCCGAGCATTGGCAGCATGCCCAGTGGGCCGCCGCCAGGGCCGCCGAACCGGCCCGGTCCGCCCGGACCGCGGAACGGACGCTGCGGCTGAGTGTTCGTCTGATCCTGGGCGTGCACGAAGGCGCCGGCGCCGAGGCCAAGAGCGAGCAGGCCGGCGACGGCGCCGAAAGCGATACGCTTCACGGTTGGCGTCATGTTCTTCCTCCACGTGATGACGGCTACATATGATTGAACGGCGTTGCAGTGAACCGCCGGTGTCTGAATCGTGAAAAAATGGTGACGCTGCCGCCGCGCGTGCTCGTCGTCGAAGACGAGCGGAACATTCGTGACCTCGTGTGTCTGCACCTCGGGCTCGAGGGCTACTCCTGCGAAGTCCTCGCCAACGGTCAGGAGGCCCTCGCACGAACCGAGCGCGAACGCTTCGATCTGCTCGTCCTCGACCTGATGATTCCGGGTCTCGACGGCGTCTCGCTGTGCCGGGCGGTGCGACGCGGCGGCCAGAACCAGGACGTGCCGATTCTGATGCTCACCGCCCGGCGCGAGGAGAGCGACAAGGTACTGGGGCTCGAGAGCGGCGCGGACGACTACCTGACGAAGCCGTTCGGTGTGCGCGAACTGGTTGCGCGCGCACGTGCGCTGCTGCGCCGTCCGCGCCAGACCGCCGCGACGGCGGTCGGAGACGATTCAGCCGAGCCGCCCGTCTTCATCCACGGGATCGAGATCGATTCGGCGCGGCGGCGCGTGCGCGTCGAGGGGAGGGAAGTCGAGCTCACCGATCAGGAATTCCGGCTGCTGCATCTGCTCGCGACGCACGCCGGGATCGTGTTCAGCCGCGAAGCGCTGCTCTCGAAGATCTGGCGCGGCGACACGTTCGTCACGGTCCGCAGCGTCGACACGCTGGT
>DATFXR010000079.1:0-19035 GCA_035315685.1 Vicinamibacterales bacterium
GCGTTCCCGCGCTCTCTGCATCTGACCAGACGCGGCCTCGAATGAGCGGGATTTTCATCGTCGCAAAGTAGTGGGCGCTGATCCGTTGAACAATCGGTGCCTCGGCTGCCGTCATGTCCCGTCCGGGCACGTCGACCACCGACCGTTGGCCCGACCGGGGTGGGATCCCGCTGTAGGTGGCGAGCGCGACCGATTCGACTTGCGGCACGTCTGCCATACGATTCCGGAGGCGCTCATAGAACGTGGCGCGGTCGGCCCATTCCGTGTGACTGGTCGTGGGCGCTGATCTGTCTGGAAGATTGATCGACGCGATGATCACATGGTGCGGATCGTAGCCAAGCGACGTCCGGTACAGACCAATGAGCACACGGACGGCCGCGCCGGTGCCCGCGAGCAACAGCACCGTCAGCGCGATTTGAGCCGCGAGCAGGAGGTGATGCGCTCGCCGGCTTTCGACGCCGGCGGTCGTCCCGGCCGTCGCCGTCAGGCGTGGGCGCGAAAACGACAAGGCCGGTGACAGTCCACAAATCAAGGCGCACGCCATCGCAAGGCCTGCACTGAAGAGCAAGACCGGTACATTGACGGGCACTGCGATGAGGTTCCCGACCGGAACCGAATTGGGGGGCAAGAGCCTGAGCATCGCCGGCAGGCCCCAGTAGCCCGCCACAACGCCCAGTGCCGCGCCGTTGGATGCCAGGAGCAGCGACTCCACGAGGAGCTGCCTCACCAACCGTCCACGACTGGCCCCTATGGCGGCGCGCACGGCGAACTCATGCGCCCGCGAGGTTCCGCGCGCCAACAGCAGGATGGATACGTTCGCGCACGCGAGCAGGAGCAGCAACATCGACGCCGCGAAGATCAACAGGAGGGTCGGCGCAAAGTCGGCCGACCGCTGTGTCTCCACCAGACTTCGTACGAGCGGACGCACCTCCTTCGGAAAGCGTTCCGGGGCCTCCTTGGCGAATTGGTCGAAGAGCGGCTGAAGTCGCTGTTCGGCCATGCGTTGAGTGACGCCCCGCTTGAGACGCGCCTGGACGCTCCATGCGAAGTTCGGATCGAAGGTCAGATGAATGGGAACGAGAATCTCCGGACCGGTGTAAAAGTAATGACGTGGCAACACGCCAATCACGGTGTAGGGTTCGCGGTTCAAAGAGAGGGTCTGCCCCACGGCCTCAGGCTGCCCGCCGAAGTGTCGCTGCCAGAACCGATAGGTGAGCACGACCACCCGTTGGGGCTGCTCGCCCGCCGGCCCGTCCGCCTCATTGAAGACTCGTCCGAGGAGGGCCGGAACCCCGAGTACGTTCAAACCGTTTGCTGAAAAATACCGGGTGCGCACCGCTTCCGGGAGGCCCTGGCCGGTCAGCGTCATCTCCCAGGTGTTCGAGGCGAAGGCGCCGTCCAGGACGTCGCTGTGTTGCAGGGCGACGAGCTGTCGCGCCGTGACAGACAGACCACGCGGCTTGCCTTTGTCGATCATGCCAAGCGTGACGATCCGATTGATATCGGCGAATGGGAAGGGATCCAGTAATGCCGCACTCACGACGCTAAACAGCCCTGTAGCGGTGGCAATCCCGATTGCCAGGGAGACGACAGCCGTCGCGGCGAAACCGGGGCTCCGGCGGAAGATACGCAGCGCATATCGGAGATCTGCGGCGAAGATGTCCAGCAAGAAGTTTCCTCAGCGACGAGCGCGAAAGAACATTACCACTCGGGAGCGATCAGCCACGATCAAATCAACGAGGGGCCGTCTCGCCTCCCAGTCGCGCAAGCGCGGCGTTCTGACCGCGATGTCATGCATCCGACTCTCGATGGGCGGACGTACGATGAGTTTCCGCTCGCCTTCAATCGTGTTCTCGCGGATGGCAGTGCATGACGGGACGATCGGACCCGATTCCCGCGTATTGGAGCAGTACGGGCCGTTCCAGCACGTCAAGCATGAACTGATTCGTACCGAGAGAAGCTATTGACCGCGTCGGAATTCAACTTCCTCTTTATCGAACGCGCCCAGCCAACCTCGCAGCGCTAGAGGCAGAACTGGATCGGCTCCGTCCCCTTCCGGTGCGCGTGAACGTGAGCACGAGTGAAGGTGACGCATTCGAAAGGCTCTCATCGATCCTCGCCGACCTCGCCCGAGATCGCGCCCGAATGGCTCCCGCGTTCCTGTTTGTCGACCCCTACGGATTCAAGATTCCCGCCCAGCTAGAAGCGTTCCTGTCCTCGGAGTCGATCGATCTCACGAGCTACAGCCGTCAACGCGACAAGCTGCGCGAGGAACTGACGCTCGCGCAAATCGACCGCCACACCGAAGCAGTCGATGAACTCGACGTACGGGGCATCCTGGCGTTCGCAGAACGTATCCTGCCGCGCGCATCAGACCTGTGGGTCCAGGCGTCGCTCGATTACAAGCAGCGATTGCAGGCGCTGTTTTTTCCGGAAGGAATCGCGTACGACGGAAATCGATTCAATCGAACCGCCGCAACGGCACCACTTTTCAACTACTTGGCGCCGTCCGAGAGTGCTGATGAAAAGATGGTGAGCCGGGGGGGAATCGAACCCCCAACCCGCAGATTAAGAGTCTGCTGCTCTGCCAATTGAGCTACCGGCCCAGGATGGAGCGTGCGTGATCAGCACGCGAGCGGCGCGCTGAGACAAAATGCGATTTTAGCACAGCAGCGACTGAGAAGCGGGCGGCTGGTTCATGACATTCGAATCAGACGCTCGCTCCTCGATCTGACACGGGATCTCACGCGGGCCGCCCCGCCACTATTGACGCTCGCCGTGGATCTCAACTGGAAGCGAAGGCTGGCGATCGTATCGTCCGAAGGGTGGCGCGCCCGGAGGGAGTCGAACCCCCGGCCTACAGGTTCGAAGCCTGTCGCTCTATCCAGCTGAGCTACGGGCGCGCACCACGTCATTCTACTTCTTTGCTGCGGCCATGAACGCCTCGATCTCGCGCGGCGTGCGTGGCGCACCGGCCGACAACATGACCGGCTCCGTCGTCGTGATCAGCACGTCGTCTTCGATCCGGACGCCGATGCCGTCGTAGCGATCGAGCGCCGAACGCACGGACTGCTGCTCAGACGCCGGCAGCTTGCGAAAGACCTCGCTCGCCACCACATCGTCCTTCCGCACGTAGACGCCCGGCTCGTTCGTAAACACCATCTTCGGTTCGAACGTGCGCTGACGATCGAAGACGTCGTGCGTCTGGAGGCCGAGCGGATGACCAGGTCCGTGAAACAGGTACAGCTCCGACTGCTCGCGGACGGTCTTCGTCATCAGCCCGAGCTTCACCAGCTCGCGGCCGACGACGTCCTGGGCGCGCTCGTGGATCTCGATGAACTTGTGTCCCGGACGCATCAGCGGCAGCGTTTCGTTCTGTGCGGCGAGCACGATCTCGTAGATCGCGCGCTGTTCGGGTGAGAAGCTGCCGTCGGCCGGATAAGTGCGCGTGACGTCGGCGGAATAGCCTTCGACCTCCGCGCCCAGATCCGTCAACAGCAAGCCTTCGCGCACGATCGGATCGTTGTTGGTCTCGTAGTGGAGCGTCGTCGCGTTGCGTCCCGCCGCGACGATCGACGGGAACGCCCAGCAGCAGGCGCCGAGATTCCGGAACGTGAACTCGATCGCCGCCTGCACTTCGTACTCGTGCGCAGCAGTGAGCACGCGCGTCATCGCCGCTTTCTGCGCTTCGACGGTGACCGCGACGGCACGCCGGATCAGCGCGATCTCGGCGTCGCTCTTGATCTCGCGCATCGCGAACAGAATCGGCGAGGCGTCGCGGATCCGGATCTCGGGATAGCGACGCCGCAGTTCGTCGGCGAACCGCTGCTCACGCGGCATGTCGCGGGCGCGACGATCGTGGAGCACGAGCCAGAGCTCGGCGCGACCACCACGAAACGACGACAGGAACGACGGCGCAATCGGCGGCAGATACGTCGAGGACGGTCCTGGTCGCTCGCTGAACGGGCCACCCTGGAGCAGTGCGTCGACGAACCGATTGAACGACCGAGCCGGCCGCACGTTGTTTACCGCCGTCGCTGCGGTGATTTCGGATGGCGACGCGAGCCGCCCGGTCCAGCGCTCGCTCGACGGATCGCGCTCGGCCGCGAACAGCAACTCGGGATGCTGCGCTTCTCCAGGCAGGAGAACAAGAGTAGCGTCCGGCACGTTCATGCCGGTCAGGTAGAGCAGGTTGTCTTCCTGGCGAAAGGGCCAGTCGATGTCGCCGGTGCGCCGCTGCGCCTCCGCCGCGAACGCGACGAGCACCGCGTCGGTTCCGATCGCCTTCGCGACAGCCGCGCGCCGCGCCGCGTACTCAGCTGGAGCGATGCCGGTGCCGTCGCTTGACGCGGGAACCGAGGCGACGAGCACGACGCTCGCGACGGCGGCGATGAACGAAAACCTCACGCGTTCCTCAGCTCGGCATTGTAAGATAGCCTTTCTGTCCGCGCGCCCGTAGCTCAATTGGATAGAGCGTCGGCCTCCGGAGCCGAAGGCTACAGGTTCGAGTCCTGTCGGGCGCGCCATCCAACCCACCTGCAGCTCTGTTCGCCACAGACCCTCGAGGCGCTAAGATGATCGCGGGATCACACATGCACATCGCCAGCGCGTTCGTCACCGGTGCCCGGCTGATTCGACGGCCTCCCGATGTGCAGCTGCGCGAGTGGGTTGGCTGTTTCTGGGCGCTGCCCTGCACCCCCGACACGCGCATCCGATCGCTGCCCGACGGCTGCGCCACGCTTTCGATCGAGCTCTGCGACGGCCATCCGCCCCAGAGCTTCATCACCGGACCGCGACTCACCCCTGGTGAATGGAGTCCTGTCCGCCAGCTCACGCTGGTGGGTGTCCGTTTACGGCCAGGCGTCCTCTTCGCGCTCACCCGCGTCCCGGCATCGAAGCTGTCCGGACGCCGCACGCGGCTGGACCGGTGGTGCGCGGCCGATGCCGCCGAGCTCGAAACAGGACTGGCCGCGGCGGCATCGCACGACGAATGCTTCGACACGCTGGAGGCGTTCGTTCGTACTCGTCTCCGAGAGACGCCTGTCGACGAACGGATCGCGCGTGCCGTTCGCCTGCTGAGTGGCGACGAAGGCCGAATGAAGATCGCCGATCTCGCGCAACGATGTCGGACGAGCGCGCGGCACCTGGACCGGATCTTCGGTCGCTGGGTCGGGCTGAGCCCGAAGACGTTTGCGCGCATCATCCGCTTCCAGGCGTCGCTCGCCAGCCTCGATCCGGTCTCACCGCCCGACCTCGCGGACATCGCGAATGGTCTCGGTTTCTTCGACCAGGCGCACCTGTCCAACGAGTTCGCGCAACTCGCCGGCTTGAGCCCGCGCCGCATCGCGCCAGCCCGCGTGGCCGATTTTTCCAAGACGCAGTGCGAGTAACCTGCCTACACTCGCTGCATGCTGAAGATCACATTTGGAGTGATTGCCGGACTCGTCGCATGGATCCTCCTCGTCACCCTGAGCGGATTGATCCTGCGCGCAGCCTGGCCGGCGTACGCAGCGGTCGCCGAATCGATGGCGTTCACGCTGCCGATGCTCGTCGCGCGACTCGCGATTAGCGCGGTCACCCTGTTGGCCGCGGCGCGCATCACGGCGTTCGTCGCCCCGAAGGCGAGGACAGCGACGCTGCTGCTTGGAGCCATCCTGCTCGTGGCGTTCGTTCCCATCCACATCAACCTCTGGAACCGATTCCCCGCCTGGTACCACGTGACCTTTCTCCTGACGCTCATCCCGCTGAGCGTCCTCGGCGGGCGACTGGGGCGGATGAGGCGGACCGGAACAGGAACCACCCGGTTCGCAGAGATCGCGGAACGAGAGAAAGAAAAGTCTTCTCACGCTCCAGCTTAGGAGCTCAACCGTAATCAATCAGGATAACGGCGCGGCGGCCACGATAAGATGCTGCGAAGCTGATCTTCGTGCGCTCGACGTTGTTTCTGATCGCAATAGAGCTCGCATCTGCCGCGGCAGTTGCCGGTCTGCTGTACTTCTTCGCTCTCACCGTGCGAAGACGAGTCGCTCGCTCGAGCATCGATGGATTCGACTCGATCCGACAGACGGTCGGACACAGCACGCGTCGGCTTCCGATCGGGCTGTTCGTGGTCCTCGCGTTTGCGACTGTCGTCTACAACGGCTGGTTGATCGTCCGAGGCCTCGATCCGCGATCGCACACCACGGCGCTCCTGGCTTCGGTGACTGTCGACAGCTGGCAGGCACTCGTCCTGGCGCTCGGCAAGATCGGGCTCGCGACGCTCGGACTGCTGATTGCCACCCGGATCGTCCACAACATCCTCAACGGCCTGCAGAGCGTGGTGCGCCGCCGGGAGGATCTGAAGGATCACAACCTCGACAGGCTGTTCGCCAGCCTCGATCGCGCCATTGTCAGCACGGGGTGGTTGCTGCTCACGACGCTGGCGTGCTGGCTGCTCGCCGTTCCACAGCCAGCGATCGACACGCTCCTCCTCATCACCCGCGTATATGTCATCTTCGCCGCCGGCCTGCTGGCAATCCGGGCGACCGCGATGGTCGTGGCGCTGGCAGACGTACGCGGCCGAACATATGCGGATCGTCGCGGCTGGGTCGCGCACTATGACCACCTGGGCCGCCTGTTACCGACGCTGAGCGCATGCGTCGAGTACGCGCTCTGGATCGGGATGGTCGCGCTCGTCCTGTTCCAGCTGAGCCCGGTGCAGGGCCTTGCGGCCTGGGGCCCCCGGCTCGTCGAAGCGATCGCGATCTTCTTCGTCGGCCGAGTGCTCATCGAAGTCGCGCACCTCGAGATCGATCGGCGGATGACGGCACCCCAGGGGCTCGACGAGCTCGCACTCCGTCGGCGCGCGACGATGACGCCTCTCGTGCACAGCGTGTTCACCTACGCGGCGTACTTCGGTCTTGCCGTTCTCATGCTCGCGTCGCTCGGTTTCAATCCGATGCCGTTTCTGGCTGGCGCGGGAATTCTCGGCCTGGTCGTGGGCTTCGGCGCCCAGTCGCTGATCAATGACGTCGTGTCGGGCTTCTTCATTCTGTTCGAGAACGTGTACCTCGTCGGCGAGCTCATCGAAGTCGACAAAGCCAAGGGCATTGTCGAAGCGATTGAATTCCGCGTCACGAAGATTCGAGACGATGACGGGCGGCTGCACGTGATTCGGAACGGAGACATGAAACCCGTCATCAACTACTCGAAGGGGTATGCGATGGCGGTCGTGCCGGTGGACGTGGCGTACGATGCGGACCTCCGGATCGTCTTTCATACGCTTCGCGAAGCCGGCAAGCGAGTTCGATCCGACGATCGCAACGTGGTCGCCGATCTGCGGGTCGAGGGCATCTCGGCCTTCGGACCGTCTGCGATGACCGTGAGGACGGCGACGCGGGTCAGACCCGGCACCAACGAGAAAGTCGCCACCGCGATCCGCCTGGCGATCAAAGAAGAGTTCGATCGCCAGGTTGCGGACGACGCTCCCCGCCAGACGCTCATTCCCGCCGCCGCCGTTCGCGCGCGCTCGACCAGCTGATCGGGCGCCAACACGGTCACCTCGACAAGCGGACGATATCGTGCAAACGCCTTATCGCGATCGGCGCGTAAGGGTCGCGTGAACACCTCGCGTAGAGCTGACTGGCGCACACGGGCATCGGCCTTGCTGCGCCTCCGCGTTCAACGAGGAGGCGCCATGGCAGACAAGCGCAATCGCGATCGCGAGAACGAGGAAATGGGCCAGATCAACCCTGACGACGTCGTGGACTCGGCAGACGAAGACGAGGAATTCGAGGACCTCGACGAGGGCGACACCGAGAACGAGGAAGACGACGGTGACCAGGGAGCGTAACGCGATGATACGGCCATCGGAAAACAACACCGACGCGGACGCGGAGGGCACCACAGCCGACGTAGGAAGCGAGGGCGGATCGCCGGGTGACGTCGAGCTGCGTTGCAAGCACGGTCCAGGCAACGGGCGGCGAGGCGGATGAGACGTGGCGACCGACCGATAATGCCGTCGAACCGATCCACCGTGACGAGACCGGGGAAGGGCAGCGGAGCCCCTGACGTCAGCGGGCGCCCGCCCGGTCGGCGTAACGTGTCACGCGCGACAGGTCGACGCCCTTCGACGTCCGCAGCGGCTTCCAGAGATCGCCGACCGATTCGAATCGCGACGGAGCAGTCTGGATCGTGAACGCTTTACGATCGAGTCCTTCGTCGATCTCCGTCCACGAGACCGGCGTGGACACACCGGCGTACTCGCTGGCGCGCGCACTGTAAGCCGTCGCGAGCGTCTTGCCGAGAATGTTCTGCAGGCAATCGATGTAGACGCGCTTGCCGCGCGCGCGAACCGCTCGCTCGATCGTCGCGACCCTCGGATGTTTGTGGGCGACGACCGTCGCGACGATCTGACAGAAGAGCAGTCCGGCGTCGTACGGCGTTCCCTCGGGGAGCGGAACGTAGATGTGCAGGCCGTCGGATCCGGATGTTTTCGCGACGGCTTGCGCGCCCAGCAGCTCGAGCTCGTCGCGAATCCAGCGTGCGACATCAAGCGCACGCTCGAACGGCACGCCGTCTGACGGATCGAGATCGAAGGCCGCGTAGTCGGCGGACTCCGGGTGCTGCACGCGCGAGAACCACGGATCCTGCGAAATCGCTGCGAGCTGCGTCATGTACAGCAGTGCCTTCAACGTCCCGCCGATGATCTGCGGCCGCTTCTCGACGCCGCTGACGACGTGCGTGCGGACGCCGGAGGGAACCTCCGGCGCGCGGTGCTGGTAGAACGGCGGTCCGCCGACGCCATTCGGGAACCGTTTCATGACCAGCGGCCGATCGGCCACCGCCGGCAGGACGAACGGCGCGACCCGCGTGTAGTAACGCAACAGATCGCCTTTCGTCAGCTTCAGCTTCGGCCAGAATGGCTTCGACAGGTTCGTGACCTTCAGCTGATCACCATCAGGCAATGCGATCGTCCCGTCGTGGCGCGCCTTCTCGAGCTCGGACAGCTGATCGACAATGGCGGCCAACGCCGCGCGGTCCACCGCAACCGCGGAAACCGCGGAGTTCGCGCGATCCACGGTAACCGCAGAGACCGCGGAGTTCGGTGAGGTCTCTCTTGTACGGACACCCGTTTCGCCAGGACGAGAACGAGAACCGGAAAAACCTGAAGAACCTGAACCCCGAACCCCGACCCCCGAACCCAGAACGCGTCCCGTTTCTTCCCGCCGAACGTCCGTCGGCTTCTTGTCGTCACGCAGTCCGAGGTAGACGGGATGGCGAAGCTTGGCGTCGGCCGTCCACTCGGTGAATCGGACCTGTGCGACCAGCTCCGGACGAACCCAGTGCGGCCGTTCATTGGTCTTCGGGCGGTTCCGGAACGGGCATTCGTTGGTCTCGAGCGGCGTCAGCAGCTTCATCACGCGCGCGAGCTCCTTCTCGTTGAAGCCGGTGCCGCTGTGTCCGATGTAGACGAGATCGCTCCCGTCGTACACGCCGAGCAGCAGCGCGCCGAAATACGATCGCGCGTTCCGCGGCTCGGTCCACCCGCCAATCACGAACTCCTGCTGTCGGACGAGCTTGACCTTCCTCCAGTCGGGCGTGCGCTTGCCCGACTTGTAGAGCGAATCGGCGTGCTTCGCGATCAATCCTTCCCAGCCGCGCTGCAGCGCTTCGTCGTAGAGCGCCTGGCCCTCGCCGCGCACCTGGCGACTGATGCGCAGCATCGGTGTCGCCGTTTTCTTGAACAGCTTCTCGAGCGCGGCGCGGCGCTCGGTCAGCGGGCGGCCGCGATAATCGGCCTTGCCGTCGCGGAGGATGTCGAATGCGATGAGCGCGACACGACCACCTGGGTCGGGAACCGTTTCGGGGTCTGATACGGGGTCGGGAAGGGTTTTCGCGTGTTGCAGCGATTTCGTAGCGGGTTTGCCCGCGGATGCCGGCGGCGAAAACCCTTCCCGACCCCCTGTGGATCGTCGAAACGGTTCCCGACCCCCCAGGTGGATGCGACCCTGCAGATTCTGGAATCCGGTCGGCTCGCCCCGTTCGTCGAGCGCGACGATCTCGCCGTCGAGGACCAGCGGCTCCGTGCGCGGGCGCGCCCACTTCTGCAGTGCCGCCGCAATTTCGGGAAACTGCCGTGTCTTCTCGTTCCCGAGCCGGGACCACAAGCGGACCGCGCCCTTTGGCGCGATCTCGACGATGGCGCGGATGCCGTCGTATTTCGGTTCGTAGACGAGATGAGGATCGTCGAGCGGCGCGTCACCGGGTGACGCGAGCATCGGCTGGAGGATGTCGTTCATGAAGAGGGGCTTGGGGCTGGCGGCTAGCCGAAAACAGGAACCGTTGTCGAATGCAGCTAGACCCGAGCCCTAGCCACCGCATTATGCAGCAGGCTTTGCTCGCTTGCGGGTCCCGCTGCGTTTGGCGGCGCCGCGGGCTTTCGTGCGCGCCTTCGCAGCGCCTGACCCGGCACTCGGTCGAGCGCCGCCTCCGCTTTGCGCGAGGCTGCGGCGGAGGCGCTCCATCAAATCGACGACTTCCGCCTGTCGCGGCTCCGCGGCCGCCTCGAGCTCGACTCTCTTGCCCTTCATCTTGCCCTGGATGATCCGCATCAGGTTCTCGCGGTACTGATCGGTGTATTTGGCAGGGTCCCAATCAGCGGCGAGGCTGTTCACGAGCGCCTTCGCCATGTCGAGCTCCGGTTTGCGGATGCCTGTGGCGGCAGGGAAGTCGAACTGCGCCACGTCCACGAGCTCGTCGGCGAAGCGCATCACCGACAGCACAATCGCGTTCTCGATCGCTTCCACGGCGGCGAGATGTTGCGCGTCACGGAGGATGAACTTCGCGATCCCGATGCGGCCCGACTCGCGGATCGCCTCGCGCAGCAGTGCATACGCGCGCTCACCGCCCCTGGCGGGCACGAGATAGTACGGTGTCTCGAAGAATCGATCGTCGATCTCCTCTGCCTTGACGAAATCGATGATGTCGACGGTGCGCGTTTTCTCGACCGCCGCCGCCTGAAAATCCTCTTTCGTCAGGACGACGAAATGCCCTTTGGCATATTCGTAGCCCTTGACGAGATCTTCCCAGGCGACGGGGCGTCCGTCGCGCACACACACACGTTCGAACCTCACCGGCGACTTGTCCTTCGCATGCAGCAGGCGGAACTTGGGCCGGTGATCCCGGACGGCCGTATGGAGCTCGATCGGGATGTTCACCAGCCCGAACGAAATCGATCCCTTCCACAGCGCTCTCGGCATCGGCGGGCTTCGTAGAGATTCTAGGTTCTCGGTTCCAGGGTTCTCAGCTTCTTGGTTCCTGGTTCACGCATTCTTAATTCTTAATTCCAAATTCTTAATTTCTCTGTCCCCGCAACTCCCGCTCGGCCTCGAGCCAGTCCTCGAAGTCGGTACCCTGGGCGCCGCCTCGCTCCAGGTAGCGGTGATAAGCGCGCATCCGGATGTCCTGTTCAGTCGGTTCCGATCCCATCGACATCGATTCCAGCGGGGCGTCGTCTCCTGCCTCGCTCGGGATGCCGGTCGAGTTGTTCTCGCGGGTTTCCTGCCCTTCGTTTTCCTGCCCTTCAACGCGTGGGTCTGCCGCGATCGTGTCGGCTTGCACCGCCGACGGTGCCGCGCTCGCGCGCTGGCGCCGCGGCTTCGGTTGAGCTGGTGCGGGAACCGCACCGGAATCATCTGCAGAGGATCGAGGCGTTCGTTTGGCCATTCCTGTTCTCTCCGAAAAAAGACGCAAGCACGTCCGTTCGACGGCGAACGTCGTCAATTCAGTCAAGTCGCCGGACTCACACAATTTAAGACGTACGCAGCAATTCGTCTACCAGCTTGGTGATCCCGACGAGCGGAATGCGTACCCAATCCGGCCGATTGTTCAACTCGTACCACAGCTCGTACAGTGCTTTGTCGAGCATGAACGCTGACAGAAGCGTGTGTCGATCTGTTGACGCGCGAGGAAGTAGGGGCGATTCCCCAATGCCCCCGAGATAGCCGCCGAGAAATGCCTCGCGCACCCAGTGGTCCCACGTATCCGCCCACGGCTCGAGCGCGCCGTACTCATCCGGCGCGTGCACCGCGAACGCGAGCAGCGCCGCGTAAGCGGCGTAGCTGAACGACCGCATCATGCCGGCGATGTCCTTGAGCGGCGATTGCCTGGCGCGGCGCTCGGCGATCGATCGTGCCGGTTCGCCTTCGAAGTCGAGAATGATGAAGTCTTCCTCGGTCCGAAGCACCTGCCCGAGGTGGTAGTCGCCGTGCACCCGGATTCGCGCGCCGGCGTCAGCCATCGTCTGAATTGCATCGAAGCGCTGGATCAGCACCTGGCGTGACGCCAGCACGCGCTCGGCGAGCGGCCGCGCTGCATCGCCGAGAGACGGCAGCCGCTCGCCCAGCAGATCCAGCGACGCGACGGCGTGCGCGCGCATGTCGGCGGCGAGGCCGTCGAGCGCGGAACGGTCGAGCGGTTCGCGCCCGAACGCAGGATCCGCCGTCGCCGCTCCGAGCGTCGTGTGGAGTTCAGCGGTCCGGCGGCCAAGCGTCGCCGCCGTCGCGAGATACCAGTTCTCCAGCGCCGCGAAAAACGGCGTGGGCTGCGAATCGCGGCCGGCCGGGGTTTCCGGCGCCTCGCGCCCTTCCTGTCCTTCGCGCCAGCCCGATCGCTTCATCCGCGCCGAGACGCGCTCGTAGTAGCGACGCAGCTCCTCGATCGAGAACTCCCATCCCGATCCCTGATGCTTCACGAGATCCTGGACCACCGACAGCGTGCCCGCGTCGACACCGGGCCGCAGGTACTCGAGCGCGCCGGTGAGCCGCGGGATGCGCGTGTACCCGCGGGTGGTGAGGAAGCGCCCCACCTCGAACTCAGGGTTCGGTGCCGGCTCGATGCGCCGGAACAGCTTCAAGACGGTGCGATCGTCGACGAACGCAACGCTGTTGCTCTGGTCGAGGCTCGCGCGCCTCCATGTCCGCGCTGGCGACAGCTCGGCGGACTGAGCCACTGACCGCTCGTAGCTCGTGACATGGGACAGATCGCGCGCGACGAGCGTTCCCTGAACAGCGCCCCGCCGAGAGGCGAGCTCCTCGCCCCGTTCCACCATCGCGAGCAGGCGATCGCACGAGTCATCGTCGAGTACGCCATCGATGATCGCACCCTTGCGCGCACCGGTGATACGCGCGACGACGCTGGCGGGCGACGACTTCAACGCCTGTGTCGCCGCGTCGCCTTCGACCAGCGCGACCGGCAGGAAGTAGCTGTCGGTCCAGCCGTCGGTGTAGTCGGCCGACACGATGGCGAGGAACGCCGGCGTGCTGCCCCTGCGCACCATCGCCCAGTCGCTGAAGCGGACCGTGCGGATAATCCGCGACTTCGACGCAAACCATCGCTGCCGCTGCAGAAACGGTGCGAGGGCCTGTCGCTCCAGGATGCCGCGCGTCGCCGCATCCAGCATGTTCTGCCAGTCCATCCCCATCAAGAGCGAGGGCAGCGCGTCGGCGATCGCCGCGTTCGGGTCCGCTGCTACCGCGGCTTTCGGCCCCACCTGCATCGACTCCTGGCGGAGCGCGAACCAGTAGAAGGCGTACGGACCGAGCGCCAGGAAGTACGGCGCCTCGCCGACCCGCGGGAACTCGGTCAGGCCGACCATCTCGGTCGGGATCATGCCGGCGAACGCCTTGAGATCGAGCTCGGCCGGTTGCACGGTGCGCGCCAGGTTGGCGACGATCAGCATGGTCTCGCGGTCGTCGCGGCGCATGTAGGCGAGGACCTTGCGGTTCGAGCAGCCGACGAACTCGAGCGAGCCGCGGCCCGCGACGCGATGCTGTTTGCGCATCGCGATCACTCGCTTCATCCAGTTCAACTGCGAGAACGGGTAGCGTTCCTGCGCCTCGACGTTGATCGATTGATAGCCGTAGACCGGATCCTGGATCGGCGGCGCGTACAGCCGCGCCGGATCGGCCCGCGAGAATCCCGCGTTGCGGTCGCTGCTCCACTGCATCGGCGTGCGTACGCCGTTGCGATCGCCGAGGTAGATGTTGTCGCCCATGCCGATCTCGTCGCCGTAATAGAGAATCGGTGTCCCGGGCATCGAGAACAGCAGCGCGTGGAGCAATTCCATCTGCCGCCGGCCGTTCTCCACGAGCGGCGCGAGCCGGCGGCGGATGCCGACGTTGATCCGCATCTGGGGATCGGCGGCATACACCGAGTACATGTAATCGCGTTCCTCGTCGGTGACCATCTCGAGCGTCAGCTCGTCGTGGTTACGAAGGAACAACGCCCATTGACAGGTCTCGGGGATGTCCGGTGTCTGATTCAGGATCTCGGTGATGGCGTGGCGATCTTCCTGGCGCAGCGCCATGAACATGCGCGGCATCAGCGGGAAGTGGAACGCCATGTGGCACTCGTCGCCGTCGCCGAAGTAGGCGCGGACGTCGGAGGGCCACTGGTTCGCCTCGGCGAGCAGCATCCGGTGCTGGTAGGAGGCGTCGAGCTCGCGCCGAATGCGCCGGAGCACTTCGTGGGTTTCGGGCAGGTTCTCGTTGTTCGTGCTCTCGCGCACGCACAGGTACGGCACGGCGTCGAGCCGCAGTGCGTCGACGCCGAAGTCCAGCCAGAACTTCATCACGTCGATGACCGCCTCGACGACTGCGGGATTGTTGTGGTTGAGATCCGGCTGGTGCGAAAAGAACCGGTGCCAAAAGTACTGCTTCGCGACCGGATCCCAGCTCCAGTTCGACTTCTCGGTGTCGGTGAAGATGATGCGGGTCTCGGGAAACTTCTGGTCGCTGTCACTCCAGACGTAGAACTCGCGCTCGGGCGACCCTGGCGCCGCGCGGCGCGCTCGCTGGAACCACGGATGCTGATCCGACGTGTGGTTGACGACCAGCTCGATCAGCACCTTGATCTGCCGTTCGTGGGCGGCCTTGACGAACGCCTTGAAGTCGTCGAGCGTGCCGTAGCTCGGGTGCACGTTCCGGTAGTCGGCGATGTCGTAGCCATCGTCACGGAGTGGCGACGGGAAGAACGGCAGAATCCAGAGGCAGGTGATGCCGAGGTTCTCGAGGTAGTCGAGCTTCTGCGTCAGTCCCGGAAAATCGCCGATGCCGTCGTTGTTCGCGTCGAAGAATGATTTGACGTGCGCCTGGTAGATGATGGCGTCCTTGAACCAGAGCGGGTCGTCTTCGGCGGCCGACGCAGCCGGCGTGACTGCGTCGACGGGAATGGTCAGAGTCGGAGTGTCGTCGGAAGCCACAGAATGTGTCCCTGCCTCATTTCCGGGTCGAAGCGCACGTAGTTCCATGCGCCGCGCCACTCATACGTCACATCATCGATCAGATCGCGCACCGTGTAGGTCACGTCGTGTGGCGCGCCGGCCGGACCGGCGCCGGGCACGCGCAGCGAGTCGAGCGGAACTTCGACATGGCCATGCTGCATGTGCAGCGGATCGAGATTGACGACGACGAGGATCGTGTCCGATCCGTCGGCTGTGGCCTTGCTGTAGGCGATCAGCTCCGGATTGTCGGTCGCATGAAACCGCAGCGTGCGATCGCTGTGCAGCGCCGGATGCTCGCGCCGGATCTGGTTCACGCGTGCGATCAACTCCTCGAGGTGGCCGGGTCGATTCCAGTCCCACTTGCGGAACTGATACTTCTCCGAGTCAGCATACTCCTCGGTGCCCGGTACCGCCTGCCCTTCGGCAAGCTCGAAGCCGCTGTAGATCCCGTAGCTCGCGCCGAGCGTCGCAGCCAGCAGCAGACGCGCCTGGAACGCGGGACGCCCGCCGTGCTGGAGGTAGGCGTGCAGGATGTCCGGCGTATTCGCGAACAGATTCGGGCGCAGATACTCGCGCACCTCGCTCGCGGTGAGCTCGGTGAAGTACTCGGTCAGCTCCGCCTTCGTGTTGCGCCACGTGAAGTAGGTATACGACTGCGTGAATCCCGCTTTGGCCAGATAGCGCATCGGTGCCGGCCGCGTGAAGGCCTCCGACAGGAACAGCACCTCGGGGTGCTCGGCGTGCACCTCGGCGATCAGCCATTCCCAGAAACCGAACGTCTTCGTGTGCGGGTTGTCGACGCGAAAGATCTTCACGCCGCGATCGATCCAGAAGCGCGTCACCTCGAGGAGCGCATGCCAGAGCGCCTGCCAATCGGCGCACTCGAAGTCGAACGGGTAGATGTCCTGGTACTTCTTCGGCGGATTCTCCGCGTACTTGATCGACCCGTCGGGCCGATGGCGGAACCACTCCGGATGTGCGAGCACCCACGGGTGATCAGGTGAGCACTGCCACGCGAGATCGAGCGCGATCTCGAGACCGAGGCGCTCGGCTTCGCGGCGGAACGCGTCGAAGTCGTCGAGGGTCCCCAGGCCCGGGTCGATCGCGGTATGGCCGCCGGCGCGCGATCCGATCGCCCACGGACTCCCTGGATCCTCGGGCGCTGCGACGAGTGCGTTGTTGCGGCCTTTCCGGAAGCTGGTGCCGATCGGATGAATCGGCGGGAGATACAGGACGTCGAAGCCCATGTCGGCGACCCGCGGAATCTCCGCGCAGGCTTCGCGGAACGTGCCGCTGCGCGTCGGGTCGGGGCCGGCGGATCGAGGGAACATCTCGTACCACGCGCCGAAGCGCGCGCGCATGCGGTCGACCCACACCCGGAAGACCGCCGACTCGGTCGCGCGCGACCGGTCGGTGTATCTGGTCACGATGGCGGCGAGATCGCCGCCGAGCGCCGCGGCGAGGCGGTCCGCCTGAGGTGTCGATCCGATCAGCTGTTCGGCGCGGCTGAGGAGCCATCCGGCGTCGCCGGCGACCGCGCGGTTCGCCGCGTCGCGGATCAGCAGCGATCCTTCGAGCAGCTCGACGGAGACGTCCTGGCCCGCGCTCCACTTGACCCTGAGATCGCGCCGCCACGTGAGGAAGCGGTCGGGCCAGGCCACGATCTGGTACTCGTGCCAGCCGTTCTCCACCACGTCGAACTGCGCCGTCCAGCGATCGGTTCCGGGCGCGATCATCGACATCGGCGTGTCGCGCCACTCGGTCGGGATTCGGGATTCGGGACTCGGGTTTCGCTCGGGAGTCGTGATTTGGGATTCGGGATTCGGGACCGGCCCGGGAACCAACCGCGGTTGCCGATGGCGGTCCCGCAGAACGGCCGTCAGCGCGTCGTGTCCGTCCGCGAAGATCGTCGCCGACACGTCGACTGTCTCGCCGACCGTGCGTTTGATCGGAAAGCGTCCACCGTCGATCTGAGGCTCGATGCGCTCGACGACGACGCGGCGCGTCAGGGCCGCCGGAATCTCGGTTGACTGGGTGTGTTCGTCGGGCTTCGGACGTGCCGCCAGCTGCGTCTCGTTCGCCATCAGCTCTCCACTGACGCCGCTTCGACGCGCTCGAGATCGGACACGCGGCGCCGCTGGCGGAGCGGCGTGAGCACTTTGAAGAGAGCAACGGAGCGCCCCTGGAGCGTGTAGCGCGCGCCGCCCTTGTACATGCGCTCGACGCCATGCGAATCGTAGGTATCGAAGACCCGCTGCCACTGTTGCGGCCCCTCGATCGGCGGCAGTGTGAACGGCACCTTGTCGACCTGGCCGTTGAGGAGCACCAGCAGAGTGTCACCGGTAATCGGCTCGCCGCGCTCGTTGACTTCTTCGATCGCGCTGCCCGACAACAGCATCCCGAGCGTGCGCGTGCCGCCGGTGCTCCACGCCGCATCGTCCATCTCGCCGCCGTCGGGCGACAGCCACGCGACGTCCTTGCCGCCCCGGATGCTTCGTCCCTGGAAGTATTTCCGGCGGCGGAGCGCAGGCTGCGCGCGCCGGAAGTGGATCATCTTGCACACGAAGTCGAACAGCGCGCGCCTCGCGGGGTCGAGGTTCCACTCGATCCAGGAGATTTCGTTGTCCTGACAGTACGCGTTGTTGTTGCCGCGCTGCGTGCGTCCGAGCTCGTCGCCGTGGCTGATCATCGGCACGCCCTGCGACAGCAGCAGCGTCGCGATCAGATTGCGCTTCTGCCGCGCGCGAAGCTCGCGGACCCCCGGATCGTCGGTCGCCCCTTCGATACCGCAGTTCCAGCTCAGGTTGTTGTTCTCGCCGTCACGGTTTTCTTCACCGTTCGCTTCGTTGTGTTTGTCGTTGTAGCTGACGAGATCCTCGAGCGTGAAGCCGTCGTGCGCGGTGATGAAGTTGATGCTCGCATACGGCCGCCGGCCGCTGTGCTCGTAGAGATCGTTGCTGCCTGCGAGCCGGGTCGCCAGTTCGGAGACCGTGCCGGTGTCGCCGCGCCAGAATTGCCGGACCGAGTCGCGATACTTGCCGTTCCACTCGGTCCACAGCAGCGGGAAGTTGCCGACCTGATAGCCGCCCTGCCCGAGATCCCACGGCTCCGCAATCAGTTTCACCTGCGACAGGACGGGATCCTGATGGATGATGTCGAAGAACGCGCCGAGGCGATCGACGTCGAACAGCTCGCGTGCGAGCGCGCTCGCGAGGTCGAAGCGGAAGCCGTCGACGTGCATCTCGAGCACCCAGTAGCGCAGACTGTCCATGATCAGCTGCAGCACCTGCGGACTCTGCATGTTCAGCGTGTTGCCGCAGCCGGTGAAGTCCATGTAGTAGCGCGGATTGTCGGCAACCAGCCGGTAGTACGACGCGTTGTCGATGCCTTTCAGCGACAGCGTCGGACCAAACTGATTCCCCTCGGCCGTGTGGTTGTAGACGACGTCGAGGATCACCTCGAGCCCGGCGGCGTGCAGGGCGCGCACCATCCGCTTGAACTCGCGCACGGCGCCGGCGGGCGTCCGCGACGCAGCGAGCCGAGGCTCCGGCGCAAAGTAGCCGAAGCTGTTGTAGCCCCAGTAGTTCGTCAGCCCTTTCTCTTCGAGGTGCCGATCGCGCGCGTGGTGGTGCACCGGCATCAGTTCGACTGCCGTCACGCCAAGCTTGCGGAAGTGCTCGAGCGCCGGTTCGGTCGTGAGCGCTTCGTAGGTGCCGCGCAGGCGCTCAGGGATCGACGGGTGCCGCTGCGAAAAGCCGCGCACGTGCATCTCG
>DATFXR010000080.1:0-9422 GCA_035315685.1 Vicinamibacterales bacterium
GCCGCCTGCCTCGGAGACGATGTCCGTGCTGCCGGGTTCGTCGAGCCGCTGCACATAGATCTCCGGCTGACCAGAGGTGTCCGATTCGTACGCCAGCCACCGGCCATCACCCGAGAGACGCGCGGTCCGCTCCTGCGCCGCCGTGTTCAACAGCGGCGCCGCTTTACCGTCCCGGCGAAGCACCCAGACGTCATAGCCTGTCTGGGGATTCCGAACGCCAAAGACAATGGTCCCGTCGAGACTCCATCCATAGGCGAACTGAGATGCGGTATCCCGCTTCAGCACGAGCCGTGACGATCCGCCAGGGTTCGGCGCCTGTGCGTACAGTCCTGCGGGATCGCGAAGCCACGTGAGCAGGACCTCACTGCCATCGGCAGCCCACACCGGCATCATCGCTCCAAGCTGATCGGTGACGCGCACCCGGGTACGCCGTTGCAGGTCGTAGATCCAAACCGCAGAGCCTGCTGTGCCGCCAAGGCCTGCGGCGAGGCGCTTGCCGTCAGGACTGAAGGCAAGGCCGCCGCTGGCGGCGCCCTGCACCGTGACGTTCTCTGGACCACCAAGTGGCACCGCCGCGCCTGTACGATCGAGGAGCGCGAGCCGGCCTGTCACGCTCGTCAGCGTCGGCGCCACGCCCCGCGAGAAGAAGGCGATCGTGCCGTTCGCGGCGACATCAAACGCCGCGTCGACGTTCGTGGCGACGGCAACGCGAGTCCCCCGTACGCCAATGTCGCCGAGGCGGTACGGCGCGGCAAATAACGTCGCTTCCGCGGCCAGCCGCGGATCGTCATCCGCCCTTCCAGAAGCGAACAGCAGATATCCGGTGCGAACGTAATGCGGAGCGACACCGACGACGCCCGTCAGTGCACTCCACGTACGCGTCTCAACATCGAGGATCGCAGGACGCGGTTCTCGTTGGCGGAGGGAGAACAGCACGCGTCCGTCCGGGAGCCACTGCGGGTGGCTGTGCCCAGTCTCTCCAGCGTCGCGGCGTGGCTCGGTAAGCAGGCTCGGCACGCCGCCGGCGGCCGGCAGGCGAAGCAATCCGCTGCCAATGGTGCTGAACAGGATCGTGTCGTCGGGCCCCCAGGCCGGCGCCGACCACGGCACCGGCACGCGTGCGATGGTCAATCGCGTCGAGCCGTCCGCGCGCACTCTGTGCAGCGCGCCGTCCGCGAAGAAGCCGATCCACTGGCCGTCAGGCGAAAAGAACGGAAGCGTGGCGCCTTCGGTCCCGGCAAGCGGAACGAGGTCGACGCCATCGAGACGGCGCACCATCAGGCGATTGCCTGCGGGAATGGCGAGCAAGCGGCCATCCGGCGACAACGCGACGCCCTGCCCACTGAGTGGCATATCCGGAGGCAGGGCCACATCGAGGCGTGTCACCGGCACCTCGATGAATGGCGCGGCGAATCGCCAGACCAGACCGACGATGAGTGCGCCCGCCGTGAGAGCCACCGCGCCGACGAAGGCCACGCCCCAGCGCGATCGCGAGTCGCGCCGCTCACGTGAAATGCGGTCCTCTGAAGCCTGCAACTCAAAGACATGTCCCAACACGAACAGGACACCGGACATGTCGCCGAGCCGGGCTTTGCGATCTTTCGTGAGGCATGCCTTGACCAGCGTGACGATCGCGGAAGGGACCGCGGCGGGAATGGCCGTCCAGTCCGGCTCAGCGTACTGGACCGCGGCGATCGCGGCGCTGATACCGGCATCACCATCGGCGTGCAGCACCGTTGCATCGAACGCGCGCTTCCCGGTCAGCATTTCATAGAGCACGCAGCCGTACGCCCAGACGTCGCTGCGTTTGTCAGCCTCGAGGCCCCTCGTCTGCTCCGGGCTCATGTAAGCGGCCGTGCCGAGAACCAGTCCGACTGGCGTCAGATCCGCGGCCACCGTTGCCTGCAACGGCGACGCCGGTGCTGCACCAGACACTGACGGGGACCCCATCACCTTCGCGAGCCCGAAGTCCAGGACCTTGACGGTCCCGTCCTCGCGTACTTTGATGTTGGCCGGCTTCAAGTCCCGGTGCACGATCCCCTGCTCGTGCGCGGCGGCGAGCGCCTCGGCGATCTGCTGCGCGATCGGCAGCGCCTCGTCCAGCGCCAGCGGACCGCCCGCAATCCGCTCCGCCAGCGTCGGCCCGTCGACCAGCTCCATGACCAGCGCCGTCGTCGATCCCGCGCGTTCGAGCCCGTGGATGGCGCCGATGTGTGGGTGGTTCAGCGCCGCCAGCACCTCCGCCTCGCGCTGGAAGCGCGCAAGACGATCGGGATCCTCGGCCGCAGCTTCCGGCAGCACCTTGATGGCCACCGCGCGTTTGAGGTTCGTGTCGAGCGCGCGGTACACCTCCCCCATGCCGCCGACACCGAGCAGCGATTGGATGCGATAGGGGCCGAGCGTCGTCCCCACCATGACCCGCACATCATCGCCTCCACCCAGCAGTTCGGCAACGACCTGGCTGACGGGATGGTCGATGACCAGCGGGCGCTCCGAGTCAGCCAGCAACGACTCGACCTGCCGCTGTAGATCAGCGTTTCCGGCGCACGCCGAGCGTATGAACGACGTGCGCGCGGCCGGCTCGAGGAGCAAAGCCGCTTCGAACACCGCCGTCGCCGATTCGAGGTGGGTGGACAATGTCAGCCCGTACTAACCATAGCGCGGGAACGACCCGGAGACTAACAACACAGGCCCCTGACTTCGCTTGTTAGAGTTTCCGGCGCGCGAATCCGCATAAGGGTTACAGAAGGTTCGATGACCCGAACTACACGTCCCTTCGTATTGGCGGCGTCGCTGGCTTGTCTGCTCCTGTATTCCCGCGCGGCAATCGCCGAGGTCGTCGGTCTCGCGATCACGTCGCGTGTGACGATCGCAAACGGACAAAGCTTCGGTTCGACCGGACCGTATGAACGACTCGTCGGCCGCATCGATTTCGCACTGGACCCTGCGGATCCGCACAACCGCGGCATCGTCGATCTGGCGTATGCCGAGCGCGGCAGTGACGGCCGCGTCAAGTTTTCCTCAGATCTCTACGTGCTGCGGCCGGCCGACAGGTCGAAGGGCAACGGAGTCCTGCTGTTCGAGATTGCCAACCGCGGCCGACGAGGCCTGCTCGGGCGATTCAATCGCGCCTCCAACGGCACCGACCCGACGACCGACGCTGACTTCGGCGACGGTTTCCTCATGAGGGAAGGTTACACGCTGGTTTGGATCGGGTGGGAAGTCGATGTACCCGCTCCGTTGCTCCGGATCGACGCACCGCGAGCGGTGCTGCCGCTCGGCGCCGAGGATCGCATCAGCGTCCCGATCATGCAGAACGAGCGCGTCTCGGAGACGTTTCTCATCGACGATCCAGCGAGCCGCCCGCCCGTAATCTACCAGCCGCTGCACAGTGAGAGCCCGGCCGACACACTCACGGTTCGCGATCGGTACTGGGATGAGAGCGCGGTGATTCCGCGCGATCGCTGGCATTTCGTGCTCGCGCCCAACACTGCTCCAAGGGTGCATCTCGACTCGGGGTTTGAGCCAGGCAGGTACTATCGCGTGAGCTATCGCGCGGCCGGGGCGTTCGTCGCCGGCGTCGGACTCGCGGCGATTCGTGACGCCGCGGCCGCATTCCGCTACCGATCCGACCTGACGATTCACGGGCGAAGCGCCTACGCGACCGGCGTGTCTCAGGCGGGACGATTCCTCCGCCAATTCCTGCACGGCGGGTTCAACGCCGACGAGCGCGACCGGCGCGTGTTCGACGCGATGTGGATCCATGTCGCCGGCGCGGCACGAGGCTCCTTCAACGAGCGATTTGCCACATCCACGCTCGGCGATGCCTTCAGGCCCACGCAGTTTCCGTTCTCCGACGTCGAGCAGGTCGACATCGATGGAACGCGTGATGGCCTGCAATCCTGCTATCAGCGGGATCAGCGTCCGAAGGTCTTCTACACGAACACTCCGGTCGAATACTGGGGGATGGGGCGAGCTGCCGGGCTCACGCACACGAGCGGCGATGGCAAGCGAGATCTCGAGCTGCCGGACAACATCAGGATCTACCTGTTGTCGGGGACTCAGCACATCGTCGCGCCATTTCCACCGGTGCGAACTCCGCCGATAGCCGGAACGAGGGACCCTGCCGGCCGGAGCGGCGCGCAACAGCTGAACAATCCGACGCCGCAAAACAACATCATCCGAGCGCTTCTCCGGGCGTTGCACCAATGGGCCGCCGACGGCATTCCGCCGCCACCAAGCGAGTACCCGAGGGTTGGCGACGGCACGTTGGTGGCGATTGAGAACATCAAGTTCCCGCTGTTGCCGGGCGTCTCGGATCCGCGCCGCATTGTCGGACCGGCGCGCATCATCAACGGAAAGCTCGCTCCGCTGCCACATCTCGTGCCCCAAGTCGATCGCGACGGGGCCGATCTTGGCGGGATCCGCGACCCGGAGGTCGCGGTGCCGCTGGCGACGACGACTGGCTGGAATTTCCGCGATCCCTCAGTTGGCAATCCGCAAGACATCTACCAACTGTTGGGCTCATATATTCCGTTCGCGCCCACCAAGGCGGCGCGGCAAGCCAGCCACGATCCGCGCCTGTCCATCGAGGAGCGATATCGAGGTGTCGACGACTATCTTCAGCGAATCCGATCGGCAGCGATGGAATTGATTCGACAGCGTTGTCTGCTTGCCGAGGATCTCGACGCGGTGATGGCGCGGGCACGCGCGCACTGGAACTTTGCCACGGGTACGAAACCCGAGTAGGCGCCCACGGACGTGTGTGCGGCCCACCCCCGCGCTATGATCCGCCGGCATGGCGGTGCCGGACGGCGAGGTCACAGCGCTCCTGAGGGCTTGGCGTGGGGGTGACGACCAGGCGCTCGAACGCCTGACGCCGCTGGTCTACGAGCGCCTGCGGAAGCTCGGACGCCAGTTCGTGAAGCGGGAACGAGCTGGCCTTCGAGCGGACGCGACGTCGCTCGTGCACGAGGTGTTCATCCGCCTCGTCGACGCCCGATCGGTCGACTGGCAGGATCGCGCGCACTTCCTAGCGGTTGCCGCCGGCATCATGCGTCGCGTGCTTGTCGACGCCGCGAGAGCTCGTTTATCCGCCAAGCGCGGCGGCGGCATGAAGCGGGTTGATCCTGAGCTGTTTGGCGGCCTAGACGCGCTTCCGGCCGCAACCTCCGATCGCGCCGACGAGATCGCGGCGCTCGACGACGCCCTGACCGCGATGGCGAAACGCGAGCCGCGTCGTGTGCAGGTGATCGAACTGCGCTACTTCGGCGGCTTGAGTGTCGAAGAGACCGCGCAGGTCCTCGGTGTCTCGACGCAAACCGTCATGCGAGACTGGAAACTCGCCCGCGCCTGGCTTGCTGTGGAGCTGCGACGTTCACTCGATCGCTGACGCGTGAGCGGCTCACTACACACGCCATTGCTTTGGCTACGGCTCGAAGGGCGACGCGCTTAACTGAATGCGACAATTGTGATAGGGGTGTGATACGTCAGGCTCAAAACCTCGAAGAACATCGACGCTTACCGACGCGCATCGAGTGATCGTGTTAGAGCGAAATCGCTGATCGCGTATGCGTTAACGCGCTTTGGAGTGGCTCCGTGTGGCTCGCACGCTTCGCTTTCCAAGCGTGCTCCTTCAACCACTCGGACATCTCAGTTTCGAGTGCGCCAGAACGGACGACTTCGAGCACCACACGAACTCGTGGATCGAGCGCTGGACCAAGGACGACGAGATCTCCGGCACGTGCCGCTCGTCCTGACGACTTGGAGGAGCTTGGGCTCGCTTCCACCGCTATCATTGCGAGAGCGCGCCAGGTTCGCCTGCCCTCGCCGAAAGGCGCCACACAGAGTGCCACAAAGGCGCGGCGGCGGAGGGCTTCATGACGTCGCGCGTCATTTTCATAGTATTCTTGACGAGTCGGGGCGTAGCGCAGCCTGGTTAGCGCACCTGCCTTGGGTCGAGAGCCGGCCGAAGCGTGGCCGGCTTTTTCGTGTGATCCCGCGAACTCCTCAGAGAATTCGAACACTTCGCAACAGGTGATTCGCCACGAATCGCCCCACGGCACCGTCGCGCACCACCAAAAGTGCCACGCGGAGTGCCACACGCCTTGCAGCAGTGGAAGGCACTCGTGCTCCGGATTTTCAAGGCATCAACCCAACATGGCTACAGGACGGTCCAACGTCCACATCCTCCCGGCATGAAGGCGTGGCGGCTGCGCGACATCGAACGCCTCGCGATTCAGCAGTGGGTCGCCGACAACTTCGGCAAGGCATCGGATCGCAGGCGCATGGAACGCGCGGTGTTGCTCTCCAGCATTCTCGAAGATTGGAATTGGAGGCTCCGCTCGGCTTCAAACCGGGGCGTGAAGTTTTGCAGACGGGGCCGAAACCGCTAAGTCGTTGACTCGTCTTGGTTGCTGGTCCGCCCTGACCCGTCGACTTTCCCCTGCATTCGGGCGAAATTGATCCCAAGTTGTTCCCAAGTTCGTGGGGTCTGTTCGTCCGTTGCGTTCGCGCAGGGACCGGTGCGCCCGTGGTGAACCGCGCTGACACTGGATCCCGCGGGTTCAAATCGGGGGCGCGCAACCGTCATTACCGACCGGACTCACCATCCCGACTGCCCTCTATATGGTGGCCGCGTGAGCGTCCCTCTACCGGCGACAGCCGCTTGGCCTGAACCAGCCGTCGATCGCGTGCCAGAAAGCGTGCGCACGCTTTCTAGCGGCATTCTGTGCCCAGGTTGCCGCGGCCACTTCTACCGCCGCCGCCCGAATCAACGGGACTGCACGGCCGCGTGCCGGAAACTCGCCCAGCGCAACGCCGACGCTGCGCGACGAGCGGTGATCCTCGACCGGCTCGACCCCCTAGACCCTGGGCGTGCTGAATAGCTGCCCGATGAACGGCGTCGCCTGGCGATCAGGACGCTTGTACTCCCGCCTCGAAGACAGCTTCGATCCCCGCATGGTCGCTCAGACGCTCGTTGAGCCACGCCGTCAGGTACTCGCAGCTGATCGTCTTCAGCTGGTCGGACGCGAAGATGTGATCGAACCGGCGCCGCCGTTCGCGTTCTTTCTGACGCAGCACCCAGCTGCACGCGTCGACGTTGTACCTGTGCAGGCTGCGGAAGACATCTCGCATCGCGAACGGCTGCAGGCCACAGACGATGTTCCGTTCGGCAGTGTCCCACCGCTGGCCTGACCCACCGAGGATGCGGCTGACAAGTCGAACCCGTCCCGAGTCGTTCACGTCTTGCGCCCACGTCACGACCTCGCCAGACGGCAGTTCGCATTGCGGCGTGTTGAAGTCGCCGCACAGCAGCGTGTGCCGGTCTCCGCAATGGCCGGATACGCCGGCGAACACGGCTTCGAGCACCTCGACCTTCGCCCAGCCGTTGGCCGACCCATTGGGCACATGCACGGTGTGCATCGCCAGCTCGCCGAGCGGCGTGTCGATGAGCAGCGAGAGTGCCTTCTCGTTCCAGCCCGGGACCGGGAAGGACATGCGCGCCTGATCACCCAGCGGATACCCGCTCGCGATCAGCACGCCATATGCGTGCGGGCCGCGTCGCACGTCCGCCGAGCCGGCGACGGTGGACCGAACATGAAGGAGCCCGCCGGCCTTCAGCGCCTCTACCCAGACGTCGACGGAACGCGCCGTGACCTCCTGCAACCCGACGATGTCGGGCCGCCGCGCGAGCAGCGCTCGCGCTTGGGCCTCGGTGTTCCGTCGGGCGTTCGTGTTCCATGAAATCAGCTTCACGACTCGCCGACAGGACAGTCTATCGGATGACCTGGAGGTCGTCGCGGTTGTCGGCGTTGACGGCCAGTCGGCCAATAGCTGAAGCCGCGTAGATGAGAGCGGGCGGGCGGGACCTGACATTGCTGAAGAATCCGTGGATCATGGGTCAGGAGTTCTTGCCGTCTTGGCAACTTGACAACCGCCTTGAAGCGCACATGATTCGGACAAACCTATCCTGCGACCGCGGTCGTCCCTTCGGGCCGGAGCCGGTCTTCCTCGCCGACTGCGTTCGGCTCGACGCGCTCCCGCTGCTGGCCCGGAGCCGGGGCGCTCGACTCGTCGGCACTGACGATGGCAGTCTTGGCAACTTGTCAACCCAGTGGACGATTCGATGGACGGAGGACGGCCGCGAGCAGCGCCGCGACGTGACGCTCACCGTCACGGCCACGCCGCAGCCCTTCGGTGGCGTCCGCTATTGGTGGCGTTGCCCAGCCTGCCAGCGGCGCTGCCGCGTGCTCATCGCGATCGAGCCGACGACGACGATCGCTTGCCGCGTCTGTCACGAAGCGCGCTATCTGATCGACTACCCGGCGCGAGACCGTCGCCGCCGGTTCGTCGCGTACGTCCATACGCTCGGCACCGGCGACGTCGACGCCGACCGCGAGCTGAACGCCCTGCTGGCCCGTAGACGTCGCGGCGTGCGGCGAGGCCGACGGGTGCGCCTCCGCGCAGCTCGCGCACTAGCGCGCTCGCAGACGCGCTCCGACCGCATACTCGACATCCTCACGAACGGAGTTTTGTGATGGGCTGGATAATCGTCGCAGCTCGGCGCTCAGGCCGCTTGCGGCCGGTCGATGAAGGCGACAACACCGAGGTGCTGATCAACGGCTTCGCCTGTGAGGCGCAGATTCGCGCGCTCGCGATCTGCTGTCCCGGCTGCGGAAAGGCGTACGAGATCAGAACGCGCGACGTGCGCTCGCGCATCTTCGATCGTCGAGCGCAGCGGTTCCGATGCAGCCGGTGTCGGTTGTCGGCGCGCGTGCGCGTGGCGATCGACATCGGATTCGCGGTGGACGATGCCGAGCGCGACGCCGGCCCGCACCAGCATCAGAGCCCGCGTCGGGTACGCGACGGCGAGTAGCTCCCTGAGAACGATCCGTTCTGCTGTCGCCGGAGCCCGCTCGCGCCGAACCGACTAGCGAACTCTGGGTTTCTGCGATCGCGGCGGCCGGTCGCCTCGCGTCGGCCGAGTGCGTTCGGCCCGAACGCCGCCGGCAACGTGTTCGATGAGGTCGACATCGGTTTTGCGCCTGTCGACATTCATCGGGCGGGGTTCCTTCCGCCGATGCGTCCGTGCGCGATTTGCCATGTCCGAAATCGCATCACACGACGTGCCAGCACATCACTGCTGTCGAGTTGCGTTCCGAAGGGCGCTCGCGTCGTCTCATTGCCGCTGGAGCCGTCTGCCGTGAGCGAAGTTCACACGTTGTGCGCCGCGCCGTCCCGTTCGGATTGGGAATCGGACTCTCAAGCCGCGTCGACCGATCACTTGCGTCCGGGCCAAGCTGGTGCGTAAGATTGTAGCTACCTCTTCCATAACCCCATGCCCGAACGAATCTTGCGCGTGCGGCGCGTCAGGAAAATCGGCCGAGTCCGCAAGGCCGGCCCGCTGAACGTCACGCGCG
>DATFXR010000081.1:0-6699 GCA_035315685.1 Vicinamibacterales bacterium
AGCTTCCCGAACAGCTTCTTGACCTTGTCGACGATGACCTTCAGCGCCTTGTCGATCGCCTGGTCCACCTTCGACTGCACCTTCATGATGAAGTCGCGGATCTTCTGGCTGATGCCGCCGAGGCCGATCAGGCGCGCGAGGAAGCCGATGACGATCGGGATCGTATTGGCCAGCGCCTGCTCGATCCACTTGATCGCGCCCCCGATGGCGCCGGTCGCGATGGCGTGGACCGAGTTCACCACCGCTTCGACGAACGCCATGATCTGCTGGGCCTTCTCGATGACGAACATCACGATGTTGTAGATCGCGATGATCGCCTGGACGATCGCGCCCGCCGGGTTGAACATCGAGACGATCTTCGCGACCGCCTGCTTGATCACGGTCTCGATGAGCCAGTTCTGGATGGCGTCGATGACCATGCTCTTCAGGTTCGAGAGATCCGCCTTCACCTGCTCCCATAGCGCCTGCGGACCGCCGGTGACCAGTGTGTAGATGTAGCCGACCAGCTTCTCGATGACCGTGACGGCGGTGTTGCCAATCAGCTTCACCGCTTTGGCGCGCATCTTCTCGTAGGTGATCCCGAGCACGCCCATCACGAGCTTGAAGATCGAGACCAGCGAGAGATCGGTCGGAATCGCGACGCCCGGCGGCAGGTTGCCGAACAGCCACTTCATGAAGCCGGCCTTCAGGTGCGTCCAGATGTTGCCGACGAACGCCTGGATGCCGCCCTTGACCGCGGCGATCAGGTTGCCGAGGAAGCCGAGCGGGTCGGCGATGATCAGCTTGATGGTCTCCGCGCCCTTGCGGAGTACCGCCATCAGCTTCGCCTTGAATTCCAGCAGCGCCTTGATGACTTCGGCGAGCTTCTCGATGAACCCCTGGACGAGTCCCTTGTTCTCATCCTGAATCTTCTTGAGTGCCTCGTTGGCCTTGTCGAAGCCTTCCTTGTATTTCTGCGCCAGCGACTGCGCGAGCGAGTTCTTCTTCTCCTCGATGCTGCTCTCGAGCTCCGCGAAGCGCGACTGCACGTCGGCCTGCGCCTTCAGCGCCACCTGCTGCAGGTCTTTCGGCTGGCTTGCGACGAACGCCTTGATCTCCGCCTGCCCCTTCGCGACTTCCACCTTCGCTTCCTTGAGGCGCCGTTCCACGAGCGCCGCCACCTTGACGATCAGTACGTCCATGGCAGCCTGGAACACGGTGCGTCCCTGCTGGTAGAAGACGTTGACTTCGTCGGGCAGGCCCAGGAACTGGTCGCGGATCCAGCGCGCGGCGCCGACGAGCGGAATCGACAGATAGCGGCGGAGCTTGTAGTCGAAGATCTTGTCGTTGACGAACTTCGTCATCGTGTTCAACGCGGCGTCCACGCCCGCGTCGAACATCGAGTTGACTTCCGGATCCAGGGCGGCCAGCTTCGCCTCGACGCGCGCCTTCGTCGCTGCGTAAATCGACTCGATCTTGTCGACGACCGCTTTCCGCTTGGCTTCGTCGGCGGCTTTCTGCTGCTGCTGCCGCGTCAGCACCCGCACGTTGGAACCGGTTTTGGCGCCAAGCATCGCCGCCGCGCCAACTTTCACGGTCGACGTCGCACTCGTGGCCGCCGCAGTGATCGCGGTCTTCTCGGCCGCGCGATACTTCGCTGGGCCGGCATCCGCGTTTTTTGCGACCTGATCCTTCGCGTCGACGACCGCCGAGAAGCGCGGGTCGTTGGCGTTCTTGAGCTGCGGAGTGGTGACCTCCGCGTCTTTCATCTGCTCGTCGACGTTCTGCTTCGAGTCCTGCAGCGAGATGTCGGCGTCGCTCTTCGGCGCCGGCATCCCCTCGGGGGCATCCACCTTCGGCGGCGGCGCCGCGCCCTCCTTCGGGAGGGGCTGCTCGACCTTGGCTTCGCCGGTCGGTGCCGGCGCCTGCTTCGAGGCACCCGACACGTCTTTGGTCGACGACTCCTTCTGCTGCGCGACGTTCCCCTTCAGGCCGCCTTTCATCTGCTGCGCGGCGTCGTCGAAGTGCTCGGTCTCGCCGAGAGTCTTCGGCATCGCCTTGGCGATCTCCGCGCGCAGGATCTCGAGGAACGAGCTTTGTTGCGGCTTACCTTCCTTCGCTTCCTGGATCTTGTCGACCTGCTTCGCCTTGCCGCTGGCCAGGCGCTCGTTGGGCGGCCCCTTCGACGCCTTTGCGGCATCGGCGGCCTTCTTCGACGCGGGCGGATGCGTCTTGACTCTTGCGGAACCCTGCTTCAGCTGGTCGCTGATCTTCCGGAACCGCGGGTCGGCCTGCGGGTTCGGTTTTGGAAGAGGCTTCCGCAGAAGAGCGACCGCCATCGGTCACACCCTGGCCATCGTCGCTCGAGGAAGCGGACAGACCGTTCCGGACTTGCGATACTCCCGGTGCACGGCATCCTGCAGGTCGCAGGTGGAGACCGGGCGCCCGCGCTCGAGCGCCGCCAGCGACGCGTGCAGGACCGCGTTGCGGATCTGGCCGCCGCTCAACTCGCAGCGCAGCGCCGCCTCCTGCAGCCACGCCGACTCAACGCCGTGAGCAACCGGCAGATGGAGCTGCCAGATCAGCCATCGTTCGTGCGGACCGGGCATTCTGAACTCGACGACGACGTCCATCCGGCGCTGGAACGCAGTGTCGATCCGCGCCACCGCGTTGGTCGTGACGACGAGTAGGCCTTCAAACGATTCGAGCCGTTGGAGCAGGTAGTTGGTCTCGAGATTCGCATATCGATCGTTCGAGTTCTGCACCGCCGTGCGTCCTGTGAGGAGCGCGTCGCCTTCGTCGATCAACAGGACGACGTCGACCTCCTCGGCGCGCGAAAAAAGCTGGTCGAGGCTCTTCTCCGTTTCGCCCAGGTACTTGTTCACCACCGACGCGAGATCGAGGCGGTAGAGATCCATCTCGAGTGACGATGCCAGCAGGCGGGCCGCCATGGTCTTGCCGGTGCCGCTCGGACCTGCAAACAGCGCTCGCACGCCGCTCGACAGCTGCGGCCCAAGCGAAGCACCAACTCGCGTACGCAAACGCTCGCGATGGCGACAGCGAAGCTCGAGGCTGCGCAGCTCCGCCAGCGTATCGGGTGCCGCGCCGAGGCATTCCCAGCCGCCCGCCGCGGGAACGTAGGCCGCCAGTCGCTCGATGTCGGCGTGTAGCGCGCGGCTGGCCACTCGTACATCAGAAGGCTCAATCCGCGATCGTCCGTGCAGGGCGGCTTGAGCGCGCGCAAGCGCTGACGAACGGAAGATGAACCCGCTCGTCAGACGGAATCGATCGCCGAACTCTAGTGCGGCGCCGGAGGCGGGCGCGTCGAGCGATCGGTGCCACAGGTCGCTGCGTTCGGCTGGGCCTGGCATGGGGATATGAACAGTGACAGCGCCAGCCGCCTCTCCGGTGATGGCGCCGTGCCGGCCGGCGACGATCGCAATCGGCCCGTCGTAGCCCTTGAGCGGCGGCAGCTCGCAGGTCTCGCCCAGTCCGAGATCGAGCGCGACGATGGGCATCGCGTGCAGCAGCGTTGCGAGCACGCCGGCCGACGTCCAGCGATCGTCCGGCTGACGCAACGACCCGGTCAGCTCGAGCGCGTTGAGGCCGAGGGCGCCCGCCATCGCGCGCGCAATGGTGTGCCGGCCGTTGTGGCGCGGTCCGCGGACGATCACGGCCTTCGCCCGGCGGGAACGAAGGATGGAAGGGAGCGCTTCGACTTCGCGCCGTGTGACGTCCGGCAAAATGAGGTCCTCGACAGACGGCAGCTGCCGGGCGACCGTCAACGTGACGCCCGCCATCGCGGTGATCGATGGTTCCCCGCGAAGCGCGTCCCACACCGCGGGAGGACTCTGGAACATCCACTGCAGCCGCGGCGCCTCCGGGTTCACGACGTGCACCAGGCCGTGCTCGATCAGAATTCGGATTGCGCCGCGCACTCCCGACACGCCATCGTCGTCGCGCCACCACGCCGTCAGTAGTCCGAGCGTCGGACGAGGCGACGGTCCACTCGGCTGCGCAGCTTCGATCGGAAACGCAAAGCGCGGATCTTCTTCAATCAGTCCGATCGCCATGAGCAGCGTCAGCGTGCGATCGTCGAGTTGCAGCGCCTCGCGCAAGGCGCGCAGCGGCAGGTGCGTGCCGACGGTCGCTTCCCAGCGTGCGACGAACGCCCGCCATCGCGGATCGGATGCCCTTGACGAAATCTCGATGTCGCCGATCCGCTGCAGTTCGTCGAGATAATCGGTCACGAAGGGGAACTGCTCGACCACTTCCTCGATCGATCCCAGGTTCGCGGCAAGACGCTCGAGCACGTGCAGCACGCCGCCGAGGAAGTACAGCTTGAAATGGCTGGCGGCAGTCGGCGCGAGCTGCGGCTCAGTCGAAATGGAAGCCAACGTGCACTCCTGCGGCCGGAGTCCAGCCCGGATTGCGATCGAGGCTCGCCGCGCGGATCTCGATCGGATGGCGTTCGAGGGAGAAGCCGACGTCCAGATGACCTGGAGTGCGAGTGATGCGTCCACGACGACGGATCAGGAGGCCGCCAGGATCGTCGACCTCGAACACGGACTCGAGGTGCATGTGCACGCGTCCAACGAGGCGGGCGTGTTCGCCGGGCAACAGATCCGGAGCGCCATCCTGCAACTCCGGATCGCGCGAAGGATCGGCCAGGTCCCTGAGAACCTTCCACAGTGGGTCGTTGGCGTCGTGTTCACCGAGGCACTCGCGCGCGACGAGCTCCACGAAACGCCAGATGCTCAAAGGCAAGTCGTCGACTACCGTAATTCCATGACTGTAGAGCTTCAGATCGATCGCGACGTTGATCAGAAAGAAGGCGCCTGCGTACTCCGATTCGACGGCCTCGACGTCCGCGACGGGTGGCTGTTCAGCGGCAACCGGCGTCTCCAGCTCCAGGCTCGCTTCGCGAAGCGGATGCGATGGCGAGAGACTCGACAACGAAGCATTCCTGGAATCGGCAACCGGCCCCGCGAGCGTCTGGGGCGATATCGAACGGCGGCGCCTCGCCGCCAGCATTGGCAGGACGTCGTCCGAATCGCTCGCTCGTGACTCGTCGGCGGACCGTTCGTTCGTGGCAGGCCGCCGCGCAATCGCGGAGGCAAGTCGTGGCGATTCTGGTATCGTTGCGACATCAGACCATCCAGGCGCCGAAGCCGTGACGGGAGACTGGCCGTGCAGTTCGTCGTACCTGACAGTGTCTGAAACCGTCGCGTCCTCGCGATGCTCCGCCCGTCGCGCGTTTCGCAGATATGACACGACGGCGCGCGAGAAGCCTTCGGTCCGCGGCAAGGCCGGTGAACGCCGCAGCACGATGCACATCGCGGCGAACGTGCGCGACACGAGCGGAGCAGATAGCTGCTCCCACGCCGCCGGGACCACGCCGCGCCATGGAGAAGGAAGATTAGATGAGCGCGGTGCCGGACGATGTGCGGCCGGCGGCGCTGTTTCGTTCCGCGGTACGGCGATCGCATGGGGACGCGCGTCGGGTGCGTCGACTTCACCAGAAACAGCGCCGATGGCCTCCGCGAAAGCGGGCAGCGCGTATGCGCGCAGCATTGCGTCGAGAAGTGCGGATGCAGAGGAAGGGGTCAGTGTTCGTATCCATGGCGCTGCATCGCCGATTCGCATCAGCGATTCAAATGCGGCCGGCATATACGTCGGCGCATCGCGCCAGGCGGCAACCACGGATTCCATTGACGCCGCAGGAAGCAGATGCCGCCACCACCAGAACCAGGAGAGCGGTCCGCGGCAGATGTCGCGCGCTGCGCACGCGAGCATCTCGGCCTCGTCGGTGAACAGCACGGCGTCCACGTCCGAGCCGACCGGTCCTTCCATCGGCCGCGCCGCGTGTTGCAGCATCGCACCAAGGGCGGCACGCATTGCCAATTCCCAGGCCAGGGGATGCTGCCGCGGCCGGCCCGGCCGCATGTCAATCCCATCGGGCAACGGATCGGGCATCGCTCTGATGCAGAGAATCGCGTGCGGCGGCATCGCTGGCGGCGAGAGATCGAGCGTTCGCAGCACAACTCCGCAGCGCATTTGCAACCCATGCGGCTCAGCCGCATCCGCGCGCAGGTGCACTCGCCCGATGGTCGTGTCCCGCCCGAGTGATGCCTTCATCTTTCATCCCCGCAGGGCGAACCCGCGAGAAGCGCTCCTGCCTGATGGGCGTCAGAATCCGACCAGATCTCCATGAGCTGGTTCATCTGGCCCTCTGTCGAGAACGGCTCCACAGATCGCTCGACGAAACGTCGGGTACGGCTCACTCGCACACGGGAGCCGCAGACGTACAACCCGACAGCGATGAGAACGAGGCTGATGGCCTGGTGGAGCGACAGACGTCCGACGGTCGCGCTGAAATCCCCACGCCCGAATTCGAGGAGGAAGCGTCCGACGCCGTAGCCCAGGACGAAGAGGCCGAGCCGCTGCCCCGGCGCGGCCGCGGGCCGTCGGAGCAAGAAAAAGAGGGCAAGGCCAAGCGCGGCGTGCAGAAGCTGGATTGGAAGCACCGGCAATGACAGCGCCTGCAACGGTGCGATCAGGCCACGGTCTCCCTGGGCGACGAACGCCTCGGTATCCGCCGGGTACCGCACCGCAAAGTCGCCGTGCGTGAGCACGCCGTAATCGTCGCCGTTCAAGAAGCAGCCGAGACGACCCAGCGCGTACCTCAGCGCACCGGCGGGCGCCATCGCGTCGGCGAAG
>DATFXR010000082.1:0-47360 GCA_035315685.1 Vicinamibacterales bacterium
TGAAGGCGAGCAGTGTGTAGCCGGGCAACAGGCCCGAGAAACACACAAACGCGTGCAGCGCCACGACCGAGGCGAGAAAAACCTGCTTGGGCAGGTTGATCGGCTGGCCGCGCATCCATTTGCCGGTTTGGAACAACACCTCGAGAGTCACCAGCGCTGCCACACCGGCTTCGGCCGCGTAGAACACGGCCTTGTCCCAGCCCATCGGCGTTTGCTCCCAAGGCTTGAGTCCGACCGTGTCCCGCGTGTCCGGGTGGATGAACAGCAGCCCGAGGAACGCCAGACCCAGCGCGCCGTACAACACCGACGCATCAAGCCGGGACTCGTCGGTGCCGATCTCGCCGTTCTTACGGTTGTAGAGGCGCAGCACGCCGTAATGCTGCCGGGTGATGTGAAAGTAGGCCCACAGACTGACGCCGTAGCCCCAGAGTTTCCAGGGCAGTTTGAATGACTCGACGCCTGCCGAGTGCAGCCCGTAGGAGGCAGCGAGCATCGCCGGCCCAATCAGGAACACACCCATGCTGCCGAGAAGCATCGCCCGGCGCGCGCGCCATTCGTCCTTGTCCAGATACGTGCGGAAATAGGTGCCGAAGAAATGCGGCGTGTCGAGCACGACGACCCAGACGAACCACACCAACACCATGTTGAGATGCAGGAAGACGTGGAGTCCCAGGATGCCCAGGCCCGCCGCCATGCCGCCCAACGCGACCGCCAGATCCTGGCGTGCACTGAACACCCATGGGAAGGTGAACGAACGGCCCAGGCTCTCCCGCGTCAGCGTTATTCCGGTCGGCAAAACTCCCCCCGTTGCCGCCGATCATATTAAATCGACCGCTCACCGAAGGGCGTGCGCACAATCGTCGAACGCCGTTGAGCCCCGCGGGCACCGATGACGATCGGTCGTCCGCAATTGGTGACGGCGTCGCCGGCCAACCGAAACACTTGCGGAGCCTGGCGTCGCAGATTGGGCGATCGCCGAACTCTGGACAACTCAGGACGGTTAATTGCGGATCACAGGCCTCAATTTCACCCTCAAGGTCGACGTCACCTCGGAAACGGTCACGGTTAGCGGTGAAAGCCCGCTGGTCGACCTTCGCACGTCCGCGCTCTCGGCGGTCGTCGATGGCAAGAAGATCGAGGAGCTGCCACTGAACGGCCGCAACTACATCATGCTGGCCACGCTGCAGCCCGGCGTTGTCCAGTTCACGGAGAAGCAGACCACATCACCGACGCAGCGCGGAGTGTCGTTGAACATCAACGGCATGGGCGGGCGGTCGAACAGCTTCCTGATCGACGGCGCGAACATGCGCGGGTATGCCGGCATGGCCACCGTCACCGCGGCCGATTCCACGCTCGGCGTCGAAACGATTCAGGAGTTCCGCGTGGTGACGAACGCGTTCTCCGCCGACTACGGGCGCGCCATGGGGGGCGTCATCAACATCGCGACCAAGTCGGGCACCAACGCGCTGCGCGGCTCCGGGTTCGAGTTCTTCCGCAACAGCAGGATGGACGCGCGCAACTTCTTCGACGTGGGCGACGCGCCGCCGTTCACGCGTCATCAGTACGGCGCGACGGCGGGTGGTCCGGTTCGTCAGAACAGGATCTTCTTTTTCGTCGGCTTCGAGCGGCTTCAGGAAGATCTCGGACAGACCATCATCACCGCCGTGCCGACGCTCGCCGCGCGCGCGGGGCTTGTCAACCCGCTCGTGAAACCGTACCTCGATCTGTATCCGTTGCCGAACGGACGCGATCTGGGGCCCGGGATCGGCCAGTACACGTACGACTTCACGCGCCCGACGCGGGAAACCTTCCTGCAGGGACGGGCCGACGTCGTGCTCACCGAGAAAGATTTCATCCTCGTCCGCGATACCTACGACGGATCGCGCCAGGTGTCGCCAATCTCGACCGGCTCGATTGCGTCGACGGGCTTCCCGCAGTTCTTCACGAATTCCACGTCTGGCAACCATTTCGTCACAACCGAGGCGAAGCGGACGTTTACACAGAACCTGCTCAACACGGCGCGCTTTTCGGCGAGCGTGCTGACCTACGAGCAGCAGGCCGCCAACACGCTCGCCAACGGGCTTGCCTTCACGCCAGACGCGCCGTTCATGGGCACGATCCTGATCGGAGGTCTGTCGCAGTTGGGTAATTACGCCGCCGAACCCTCGACCCAGAACATCGACTACTGGACCTGGAGCGACGATCTCGCCTACACGAAGGGGAAGCATCAGCTGAAGACCGGCGTGTTCATCAAGCACGCCTTGGCTGATAAGTTGACGACGGTCAACAGCCGCGGCACCTATACGTTTGCGAACATGGCGCAGTTCCTGGCCGGCGTGCCGAGCCGCTTTCAGGGCAACGCGCCCGGTCCGGAGTTCAGGCGCCAGCGGCCCACCACGCTGTTCGGGTTTTACGCCCAGGATGACTACCGCGTCACGCCGAGCCTGACGCTCAATCTGGGCGCCCGCTACGAGTTCTTCACGATACCCTCCGACAGGAACGGACTGGACGCGTACCTGCCGGACGTGCGCAGCTCCACGGCGACCGTCCTGGGCGGACCGTTCGCCAATCCGTCGCTCAGAAACATCGCGCCGCGCGTCGGCTTCGCCTGGGACGTCAGCGGCGACGGCCGCATGGCGGTGCGCGGCGGCAGCGGGCTGTACTACGACACCGACGGCCCGTACAACAGCTCGCTGGGCATTGCCATCCAGACGCCGCCGTTCGTGCTGCCGGTCAACGTCAGCGGCGCGGGGATTCCCTTCCCGACGCCGTCGTTTTCCACCGGCGCCACCGCTGGTCCGCTGAGCATGCGGACGATTGACTACAACATCGAGCAGCCGAAAGGGTGGACCTACAACGTGAACGTGCAGCGCGAGCTGGCGGCCGGCTGGGCGGTGATGCTCGGCTACGCCGGATCGCGCGGCTACAATCTCGTGAACGCCATCGAGGGCAATCCGGTCGTGCCCGTCGTGCAGGCCGACGGCACGCTGTTTTTCCCGGCAGGTGCGCCGCGCCGCAATCCGGCGTGGAGCAGCATCGACTATCGCATGTCCAACGGACGCTCGACGTATAACGCGTTGCAATCGAGCCTGATGAAGCGCTTCGGCAACGGGTACCAGGCGCAGTTCTCCTACACGCTCAGCAAGGCGATGGACAACGCCGACGCGCAGGTCAGCACCGACACGCTGTCGTCGTCGGTCTATCCGCAGAATCCGTACGATCTGAATGCGGAATGGGCGGTCGCCGCCTTCGATGCCCGCCACGTCTTCTCGGCGAATGCCACGTGGGAGCTGCCTGCGTTTCGCAACCGCCCGCTGCTGAGCGGGTGGCAGCTGAACGCGATCGTCTCCCTCCACACCGGCTATCCATTCACGCCGTCGATTCAGACGCCGAACTGGTCCCGCAGCGGCAACATCTCGACCAACGCCGAGGATCGGCCCAACGTGAAGCCCGGCACCGATCCGTCGGGGCTCATCACGGGCGATCCGGACCACTGGTTCGACGTGAGCGCCTTCGAGCTGCAGCCGCGCGGCACGCTCGGGAACACGCCGCGCAATTTCCTGCGCGGCCCCGGGTTCGCCAACGTCGATCTGTCGCTCGCGAAGAACCAGGCCCTCGTCGGGCATACACGCGTCCAGATCCGGCTCGAGGTGTTCAACCTGTTCAACCGGGCGAATTTCGCGACGCCGACGCGTCCGGTGTTCGCGGGCGCGGTCGAGAACGAGGCGCCGCTCGGGACAGCCGGGCAGATCCTGCGGACAGTCAACTCGTCGCGCCAGCTGCAGCTCGGGATCAAGGTGGTGTTCTAGGTCTATTCTTTCTTGAACAGCCGCTGATCATCGCTGCGCGCCTCGCACACGAGCTCCGAGGTGAATTCCACTTCACGTCGTAACTTGAACAGACTCTTGTCGATCCCGCCGAATCGCCAGCCGCTGCCACTGTCGCCGTGGCCGCACGAGCTGTCTGCTGGGTGTCGTTCGCCAAAATTCGCCGGCGCCGAGCCGACCTCGGCAATGCCCATGCCCAGTACTGCGCCAAGGCGGTCCATAACAGTCGATCGTGAGCGTGCAGCGGGACTCGGTTCTCAGCACGTTGCATCGCTGCCAGTTGCTGGCGCAGGTCCACGTTCTCGAGGGCCAACTCTCGATGGCCGGGCAGCGCCAACGCCAAGCGGCGGACAACCACAATGAGCAACTCCAGCATCGGCCGATCGTGGCCGGCATCGGCCGCAATTCAACTCGGACGGGTTTTTGCGACTGTCAAGGATTCCGTAGCTCCACATACGTTCGTATGCTCTTCCGGAATCGTATACGCACCGGTCTGCAATAATGGCAGCCGCTGATGGACGACCGGATGACGGTGGCCGCCCTGCGACAGATGAAGCGCAACGGTCGCAAGATCGTGGGCGTAGTGGTCTACGACTATCAGATGGCGCAGATTGCCGATCGCGCCGGCGTGGAGATCGTGTCAGCCGGCGATTCTGTCGGCGTGACGCTGTGGGGCCACGCCAGTGAGGCCGACGTCACGATCGATCAGATGCTGCTCGTGTGCCAGGCAGTCCGCCGCGGCGTGATTCGCGCGCTCGTGAGCTGCGACCTGCCTGTGGCGTCGCTGCAGGATACACCTGAAACTGCGGTTGGCGCCGCGATGCGTCTCCTTCGTGAAGGCGCCGCCGATCTCGTCAAGGTGGATGTCGCCGCCGCTTCCGCCGATGTCGTTCGTGCGATGACGCGCTCGAGCATTCCTGTCTGGGCGCAATTCGGTGTCGCGACGGCCCCGCTCGATGCGCCGGCGGTCGATCGCCTCGTCCGGGAGGCGCAGCAGCTGGAGGAAGTGGGTGCGTCGCTGCTGGACTTTCGGCATTCAGGCCCGATCGCCGGTCCCGCCGTCGTTCGTGCCGTACACATTCCGGTCCTCGGTGGCGTCGGCGGCGGTCCATGGCTCGACGGCCGCATCCGCTCCCTGGCCGCTGCGATCGGATATCTCGCGTCGGCTGTCGACGACACCACGGATCGCTACGCAAACGTCGGTGCGGTGGCGCTGAGCGCGATCTCGGCTTTGTGCGATGATGTGCGCGCCGGCCGGCCGCTTCGAGGCGCGGCGCCGGCGTCCAGGTCCTGAACCGGTCACGAACGCGAGGTCGCGTGGCGACAGCGGTGACCGACAGCATCACCACACGATACGAGTGTACGGGAGCTGCTGTGGTGGCCAGTTGGCGGCGCGAAGTACCGCATCAACGGTCACCGGCGTTTTGCGGAACACCTCGACTACGTCAGGCAGAACGGGCTGGATGCCGTTGTCGCGCTCGCGAAGGGCAGCGACACATCGTTCGGACAGGATCCGCGCGTCGGGCCGTGGGTGTCAGTGCTGCGCCACGATCCGGAGTTCGCGGCATCGTACGAGCGTCAGGACCTCGACCAGTATCTGCAGCGCGTCGCCGCCACCGCGCGGACGCTGTTCGATCGCGACACGGCGCCGGGCGCCGAGCCATCTGTTCCAGCTGTCGGTCGCCGCGCTGATCGTGCCCGGCCGCGACGCCTCACACGCGACATCGGCGGCACGGTATCTCGAGGAGTGCTTGCCGAACGCGCAGTACTGGGATGTCCCGGTGGAGGAGCAGACGGAGCGCAATGCACCCGAGCGACTTCTGACGTTTCTGAACAGTGTCGAGCGGCTGACTGCGGAGAAGACGGAGAAGACGTAACCGGCGTCTTGTGTCATCTCGGCACCGCGAACAGTTCCTCGACCGTGAACGGCCGCGACAGGATGCTCTGCTCGACACAGTACTGCACCATCGACTCGAGCATCCCGCGGTTCGGCTCGATGCCGTACGGTACCGGATCGCCGATGAGTTCCATCACCCGCACGTGTGTCGGGTCCGGTGCTTCGATCTGACCGTTCTTCAGCCGATCGAGATAGCGTCGCTTGGCCTCGCCAAATGCGTCGAACAAATCCGATGCGAGATCCGGGTTTGCCTCGAGGCAGGCGTTTCCAACGACGACGGTGTGATTGATCGGATACAGGCCGCGCTGACGCAACGCGTCGAAGCCGGCTTCTGTCGCGTTCGCGATCAGCGGCCGGACTTCTGGCGAGTCCACCTGCACGCCGATAGCGGCCGCAATCTCGCCAGCCGCCAGCAGGTCCTCCAGCGTGCGGCCCGGATCGATCGGCACGACGTTGGCCGGCGGCCGGTACTCGGCGACATGCTCGTCGCCGGAGAGTACCCACGTCACCTTGCGCAGATCGACGCCGTGCTCGTGCTGCAGGATGCTGCGCACCCACAATCCCGTCGTGACGGTGTAGCCGCGGCTGACGCCAACCTTCCGGCCTTCCAGGTCCTTCGGCGTGCGGACTCCGGTGTTCGTGTTGTAGACGATCGCGCCGTGGTGAAACGCTCGCATCGGAAACACCGGGATGGCGGTGAACCGTCTGCCGTGCGCCCGCGCGCAGAGATAGGTCGTCATCGCCAGCTCGCAGATGTCGAAATCCTGGCTTCGGACCATCCGGCGGAAGGCCTTGATGATGATCGGCACCTCCTCGAAGTCGAACTCGAACGTGCGCGGCTTCACCGTTCCATCCTTGAGCGCTTCGGTGTGTCCGCGCGTTGCCACCGCCGTCTTGAGGCGTTTGGTCATACCATTCATGGTATCGTGCAGCGGCGATGAGCGCACTGTCCCGGATGTTCGACGAGCTCGTAACGGCCAACCGCATTCTCGCGCACGAGGAGGTCGTCGATGCGTTCGGCCACGTCAGCATCCGCCATCCGGACCGGCCGGATCGCTACGTCCTCTCGCGCGCGCGGGCGCCCGAATGCGTCGAGGTCGACGACCTGATGGAGTTCACGCTTGATGGCACGCCGATCGATCCGGCGGGCCGAACGCCGTACGCGGAGCGATTCATTCACGGCGCAGTGTACGAGGCACGTGCCGGCGTCAGTGCCGTCGTTCATCATCACAGTCCCAGCGTCATTCCGTTCAGTGTGACGACGGCGCAGCTCTCGCCGATCATGCACATGTGCGCCGGCATCGGCGCCCGCGTTCCGACCTGGGATTCGCGGATGGCCTTCGGCGACACGAATCTGCTCGTCACTACGATGGCGATGGCGCGGGACCTCGCAGCCGAACTCGGCGAACGCTCAGTTGTGCTGATGCGCGGTCACGGCGCGGTCGTTGCCGGCGCGTCCCTGCGCGAGGTCGTCTTCAACGCGATTTACCTGCAACTGAACGCCGATCTGCAGATGAACGCGCGCGCGCTCGGTGATAGTACCTTCTTGAGCGACGGCGAAATCGCGGCCGTGCTGCGGACGCGCGGGTCGTTCACCTACGAACGGGCGTGGGAGTTCTGGTGCCACCGCGCCGGGCGTCCGTACGACGAGCGGCCCCTGGAAGGACCGCTGGCCGGACTCTGATCGCATGACCACACAGGTTCTCATCGTCGGGGCAGGACCGGTTGGCCTGACGCTCGCGATCGATCTCGGAAGGCGCGGCGTTCGATGCATCCAGATCGAACGGAAGGCGGCGCCTGAATTCCTGCCGAAGATGGAACGGTGCAACGCGCGGACGATGGAGATCTTCCGGCGGATGGGCGTTGCGGACCAGATCCGAGCCGCCGGTCTCGATCAGCACGTGCCGATGGATGTGTATATCGCGTTGGCGATGAACCAGCCGCCGTTGCTGCGGCTGCCGTACCCGTCCGTCGCCGAGGCGCGGGCACAGATCGCGGCGTGCGACGACGGCTCGATGGCGCGCGAGCCCTATCAGCTGATTTCGCAGTACACACTCGAGCCGCTGCTGAAGTCGGTCGCTGAACGGCTGCCGACCGTGGACGTGCGGTACGGGCACGAGCTCGTATGCCTGTCGCAGGACGCAGACGGTGCGACGGCAGCGGTTCGCGATCGTGACGGCCGCAACATGCACATCCGCGCGCAGTACATCGTCGGCTGCGACGGCGGTGCGAGCTTGGTACGCAGGCAGCTCGGCATTCAGTTGCGCGGCGAAGGCAACCTGTTGCGGCTGCACCAGGCGCTGTACTACGCGCCGGACCTTTTCGACAGGATGCCGATTGCCGACGGCCCCGGCAAAGGACGGCACTACCATATCGCCGACGATCAGGCGACGTTTCTCATCATGCAGGACTCGACGCAGCACTGGACCCTGCACGCCGTCGTCGACAGCGCGGAGGAGATGCAGGCGCAGTTCGAACGGACGATCGGAATCCCGATCCCGTACGACAGCCTCTACGTTGGCGAGTGGAAACAGAATCTCCTGCTCGCGGACCACTATGGTTCCGGCCGCATCTTTCTCGCAGGCGATGCCGTACACCTCATGATCCCGACCGGTGGGCTCGGGATGAATACCGGGGTCGGCGACGCGATTGATCTCTCATGGAAGCTGCAGGCGACGCTTGCTGGATGGGGCGGCCCAGGCCTGCTGCGGTCGTATGAAATCGAGCGACGCCAGGTCGGCGACCGCGCCATCGGCGCGTCGCGATACGCATCGCTCGGCCGCCGCAAGTGGCGGTCGCAGTTCCGGCCGAACATCTGCGACGACTCGCCAGACGGTCAGGCGACGCGCGACAACCTGGCGCGCATCGCAAACGTCGAGCAGCGGAAGACCAACGAAATGATCGGTGCTGAACTGGGCTACCGCTACGTCGGGTCGCCCGTCATTTCGGATGAACCCGGCGGGCCGGAACATCTGTTTCGCGACTACGTGCCGACGACATGGCCAGGTGGCCGGCTGCCGCACGTATGGCTCGAACCTGAACGGTCGGTGCACGACGTCATCGGCGACGGCTATACACTCATGCGGCTCGGTCGATCGCGAGCCGACACGCGTGGTCTCGATTCGGCGATGAACGCGACCGGCGCGCCGTTCGAGGAGCTGACGATTGACGCACCTGCACCACGGGACGTCTACGGCTACGATCTGATCCTGATCCGTCCGGATCTCCACGTCGTCTGGCGTGGCAACTCCCCACCGCCCGATCCGGCCGGCCTCGCGGCTCTCGTGACGGGCCACTGACCCGTCGACATGGCGCTGACTCAGGGCAATGCGGAGCGGCTGTGCAATCGGCGCTTCTGACGGCAACGGAGATCCCGACGTTTCCTCCGTCCCCCTCCGTTGTCCACGGCCGTTACCGTTTCGACAGCGCAGCCAGTGGACGGCCCGGATCGGCGAGCGCTGGAAGATCGATTGGGACCCGCCGCTCGATGAGTCGCCGGGCGACCGCGAGATCCCGCCGCGCGTTGATCCCCATTGCGTATGCAAGCCTGCCCTCCTTCACGTCGAACACGAGCAGGCGATCGCTGTCGAGCATTCGATGCACGCGCGTGCTGTCCGCCACCGGCCACCCGACACCCTGAATATAGAGGTCGTACTGCTCGGACCAGAACGACGGCACCGCGGAGTATGTGTCAGTCGCGCCGGCAGCGTTTCGTCCGGCGATGATCCCCTGATCCTGCGCATGAATCCAGTTTTCGAGCCGGGCGAGTCCACCCGGACCCGGGAAGCGCGCGCAATCGCCGGCTGCAAGAATCGTCGGATCTGTTGTTCGACATTGCGCATCGACGACGATGCCGTCGTCAACCGCCAGCCCCGCAGCTTCGCCGAGCCTGGTGTCCGGCTTCGATCCGGTCCCGACGACGACGAGACTTGCGGCGAAGCGCTCGCCCAGCGTGGTGACGACTTCGATTCGGTCATCACGCACCAGGCTGGCGGCCGCGAGCGCCGTCGACACGCGGATGTCGACCTCGTGTCGTACATGGGCGTCGTGAACGGCTGCGCCTGTCCGCTCGTCGCACACGCGCATCAGGATCCGCGGCGCGACCTCCACGACGGTGACCTTCACGCCGAGCATCGCAGCCGACGCGGCAACCTCGAGGCCGATCAAGCCGCCGCCGATGACGAGCAGAGTGCGGCTGTCGCGGAGTGCCGCCTTCAGCGAGCGCGCGTCGGCGTCGGTGCGCAAGTAGTGCACCCGCGGCATGCCGACCGGGAGCTGTGGAATCTCGCGCGGAGCGGACCCGGTGGCGAGAACCAGTGCATCGAAGCGCATTCGCCGACCGTCGGCGAGCACGACCGCGCGGTTGTCGCGATCGATCGCCGAGCAGTCCGCGCGCATTTCGAGGACGACGTCGTGGCCGGCCACGCCGCCGGGACCGGCAATCAGCGCGTCTTCCGGCGCCACGCGCCCGAGGAGGACCGCTTTCGACAATGGCGGCTTCTCGTACGGCTCGCACGCTTCGCGCGTGAGCAGCGAGACGGCGGCGGCAGGATCGTGCTTCTTCGCGCTGATCGCCGCAAACGTACCGGCGGGCCCGCCACCGATGACCAGGATGGTGCGGGCCGTCACGCGCGAAGCGCAGTCATCATGTCGTCGATGTAGTCGTCGTTTCCAGCGATGACGACCATCAGCGACCACGGCCGCAGTTGCGCGAGCGTCCTCGACACATCGCGCTCGGGCGCCGACATCGCGCCGATCACGAAACCGGTCGTCATCACGCGTCGGCGGCTGCAGGCCTCGCCGATCGCCGCCGCCGCGTGCGCGTGGCCGCCTGGTCCGGCAACCAGAACGACGAGATCGGCGGCGTCGACTTCGTCACGGACGCTTCGGCTCCGACCGGTGAGGTCGCGCAGGCGGTCGGGAGCGGTGGCCGTGAAGAACGTGGCATGCTGCCAGCCGGCGCCGCCGAGCCGCTCGATGATGGCCTGACCAGCGGCGTCGAGCGCGATTACCTTCAACACGCGGGGGAGCGCGTTCGGCGCCTGCACGCGGAAGCGCGCTTCGGCCGCCGAACTCATGCGGGCGGATTCGCTCGCCATTGGCGGCGTCAGACGGATGCAGGGGCCACCGCCGGCCGCGCGATCAGCGCCTCGCGCCCACCTTCGGTGAACGGCACATCGGGCGGCAGCACGAGGGCCGCCGAGCGGACCTTCTGGTGCACCGGATCGACGCCGGGCGGCACCGCTCCATGGTCGGTGAGCGCTTTCACCGCGCGCAGCAGGCGGTGCCGCGCCATGATGATGCCGTTGTCGGTCGAGACGAGATTCTCTTTCGTCCGATCGACGATCGGCCCCATGCTTTCCTGCAGCGAGGCATCCTGCATGGCGATCCCCTCGACGCCGCTGAAGGTCCGCCCGGCTTTCTGGCCGGCGCGATCGATCAGGTAGTCGTTGTCCTTGTTGGCGAACGGCCGGAAGGTGCCGGGCACGTACCGCACATGGATGCCTTTGCCGTCGCGCATCGCGGCGACTTCGGCCTGCGTCAGATCGCGGAGCGGGTGGTAGTCGTAGCTCCAGGTCCAGCAGTTCTCGTCGTCGATCGGAATCCAGAAGTGGCCGTGGACGGAGTGACTGCCGCGCGGCGCGATCATCGTGAACGACGGCATCACCCACTGTGTGATCCGCCAGTAGTAGTTGCCCCCTTCGGCATTGCGGCGCGCGCCGATGTAGAGGCCACCGGCGCTTTCGACGACTTCGAAGACCGGCCGCGCGTCACTCAAGTTGTACTGGTTGCCGCGCGCACCCTTGAACAGTGGATCGGAATCCAGATCGCCGCGATGCAGCCACGAGACGTGACTCGAATCGATTCCACCCTCCAGGGCCTGCAGCCAGTTGGACTCCTGAAACCGCTTGCTCGCGAACGACTGGCTGGAGGGGACGGTGACGAATTCCCATTCCGGCAGCGGCGGCCGTGCCTCGGATGGACCCATGTAGGTCCACAGGATGCCGCCGCGCTCGATGAGCGGATACGATCGCAGCTTGATCTTGGTCGCGAAACGCGATGCCTCGGGCTCGGACGGCACGTCGATGCACTGTCCGGTGATGTCGTATTTCCAGCCATGGTACGAACACCGCAGGCCGCATTCCTCGTTACGGCCGAACCACAGCGAAACCCCGCGATGCGCGCAGAACTCGTCGACGAGGCCATAGCGTCCGTTCGTATCGCGGAAAGCGATCAGCCGTTCGGAGAGCAGCTTCACGCGGACGGGCGGGCAGTCGTTGTCCGGCAGTTCGTCGGACAGCAGCGCGGGAATCCAGTAGCTCCGGAACATCCGGCCCATTGGCGTGCCGGGACCGGTTTCAGCCAGCAAGTCGTTCTGTTCTTTCCTGAGCATCTGCGGGCTCCACGGCCAATGGTCTGACCTTTAATCCGTTAATCCGTCCCGTATACTGAGCCGGGATTATGCCGTCACGGATTGAACTGTGCAAGATTGAGGACGTCGCGGTCGGAGAGGTGCGCAGAGTGGAGGCAGGCAGCCTGACGCTGGCGGTGTACAACCTCCAAGGTGACTTCTGCGTGACTGACGACGCGTGCACGCACGGTCCAGGTTCACTGTCCGAAGGGTTCGTCGAGGGCGACGTCATCGAGTGCAACTTCCACCAGGGCAAGTTCAACATCCGCACTGGCGAAGTCGTCGCGCCACCCTGTATGGTGCCGATCAGAACCTACACGGCGGTGGTCGAGAACGGCCGCGTCTACGTCGAGGTGTAATCGAATCTTGAAGAACCCCAGCGTCTCGGGCGCGAGCCAGTCATCGCCGCTTCGCACGACACGGCCGGCACCGGAGACGCGGACGATTCTTCGTACGACACGATCTCTTTGCGCGCGTCTCGGTAGTCGCCGGGTATCGCTGTCGCCTCCGTTGACTCAGACCCCGACACGACTTACAGTCCGGTTTCTCTATGGCTGAAAAGACCCTGGCGGCGGTAAAGGTAGGACCTTCGACGACTGAATTGCACGAGCTCGATCTCCCGCCCGTCCCGGACGACGCCGCGCTGATGAGGGTCGAGGTCGCCGGGGTCTGCGGCACCGACGTCACCCAGTATCGCCTGCCGCTCCGCAACGGTCCGCTCGTGATGGGCCACGAGAACGTCGGCTACCTCGCGCGGGTCGGGAAGACGTTCGCGGCGCACAAGGGGATGGCGGAAGGCGACCTGGTCGTTCTCGAGCACTACCTGCCGTGCGGCCATTGCGAATGGGACCACATGGGCGAATATCGCCACTGCGCGGCAACGGAGTGGTTCTACGACGCCAACGCCGTCCGCTACGGCTACACGTCGATGTCGATCGCGCCGGGCCTGTGGGGCGGTTTCAGCCACTACCTCTATCTGCCGCTCAACGCGGTGCTGCACAGAGTCCCGACCGGCCTCCCGCTCGAGGAAGCGGGCCTCGCCACGCCGATGTCCAACGGCATCCAGTGGACGCTGATCGACGGCGGGATCGGCTACGCGTCGACCGCGCTCATCCAGGGACCGGGCCAGCAGGGCCTCTGCTGCCTGATGGCGGCGAAGCACGCTGGCGCCGATCTCGTGATCGTGACCGGAACGTCGACGGACACCCGCCGCCTCGAGGTCGCGACGGCGTTCGGCGCGGATTACGTGATCGATGTGGAACGGCAGGATCCGCTGGCGCGGATTCTCGAGATCACCGGCGGGCGCGGGGTCGATGTCGCGATCGACTGCACGGTCGGCGCCGGCGCTGCGCCGACGCTGCTCGCGATCGAGGCGCTGAAGCGGCGCGGTGGCACGATGGTCGTGCAGGGAGAGGGCAATCAGGAGTTTTCGAGTTTTCCGATCGGCCGTCTGACGCGCAAGGGGATCACGTTGAAAAGCGCGCGGGGCCACTCGTATCGCGCGGTCGAGCTCGCGCTGCGCCAGCTGGCGTCCCGGCGCTTCCCGCTCGCGATGATGATGACGCACACATTCGGGCTCGCCGAGGTGGACTACGCGATCAGGTCGGTCGGTGGCCAGGGCGCCCCGGGCGCGATTCACGTGGCGGTCATGCCGTGGAAGTGAGTGCGTCGAGCGGGCTGGCGATCCGGCAGCAGCTCGCGGACGCGATTCGGATGCTCGCGCGCGCGGAGATCGTCGATCACAGCGGACACGGCAGCGCCCGCCGGGATGGTGGATCGTTCTACATCAATTCGGGCGCGTCTACCCGTGGCACCCTGACGGCCGACGACATCGTCACCGTCGATCTCGACGGCGCGCTCGTCGAGGGGAGCGCGAAGCCGCCGCTCGAGTTCCACCTGCACTCGGAAATCTATCGGGCGCGTCCCGACGTCGATGCGGTCATGCACACCCACCCCCGCTGGTCGACGCTGCTGACGATCGCGGGCGCCAGCTACAAGGTCGTCTACGCGCAGGGCGCGCTGCTCGCGGACGTAGCGGTGTTCGACTCGCCACTGTCGGTCAATACCCGCGAGATGGGTCAGCAGGTCGCGGCCGTGCTCGGGCGCGGATCGGCCGTCCTCCTCAAATCACACGGCGCTGTCGTCGCGGGATCGAACATCGTCGAGTGCTTCGCGCTGGCGGCGTACCTCGAGGAGAACGCGTCGCGTCAGTATCTCGCGATGCAGATCGGCACGCCGTACGAGTTCAGCGAGGCCGAGCAGCAGGCATGCCGCGAACGCCTCGGCACGCCGAGCCTCTTCAGGAAGACCTGGGAACACTACCGCTCGAAGCTCTGACTATTTCCGGCGCCGGGCGAGGCTGCGGCGCACGCGGCGCTGGATGTCGCCGACGTGCCGGGCCATGGTCGCGTAGGCTTTTTCGCCGTCGTGCGTCCGGATCGCGTCGAAGAGCTGCCGGTGGAACTGGCAGTTCTTCAAGCGGTGCCGGGCGCGCGTCGACACGTCAAGGGCCGATGCGGCATTGGCGGTGAGGTCGGCCAGCGCATTCATCAGGACGATCAGCGGCAGGTTACGCGTGCAGTCGGCTACCGATCGATGGAAGCGCGAGTCGGTCGGCCGGAACGGTCCCGACCGCTGCGCCGCATCATGTTCTTCCTGCAGCAGGACGCGCTCGATGCGGAGGATATCGTCTTTTCGCGCGCGCAGGGCGGCGAGCCGCGCAATCGGCGGTTCGATCAGCATGCGCGCTTCGGTCAGCTCCCGATGCGACGTCCTGCCGAGACCGAGCACCAGCGCCAGCGATCGCAACACCGGCTCGTGGTCGAGCTGCGCGACGAACGCGCCGCCGTCGGCGCCACGCCGGATCCGCAGCACGCCGACTTCTTCGAGCGACCGATAGGCTTCCCGGACCGAGACGCGGCTGGTCTTGAACTGGCGCGCCATCTCCCGCTCGGCGGGCAGCTTGTGTCCGGCCAGGAGCCGGCCTTCGGTGATCTGCTTCTTGATCCGGTGAACGATCGCTTCCGACACTCGGGCCTGCCGGCCCACGCCTGCTGGCATGCTTCCATTCTCCGGAATGCCGCGAGGCCGGTCAACAGTGCGCTGTCGCGGCACACGCGACGGCGGCCGGCCAAAGGTAGGACCATTGCCTTGCGCGGTGAGGGCATGGCACACTACGGCGGCGCCGAACGAGCCGCCATGTCGCAGCTGGCTACCTCCATCCACCCCAATGCGGCTCGTTCGCCTGCCGCCCCCCTGTCGCCTCCGCCGGCGATCGGCACCCGATCGGTGGTCCTCCTCGGCGCCCTGGCGATCGCCGCCGCCGGCTTCCGGTTGCTGCCGCTCGGAATCGACCCGCAGGCGCACTCGGCGTTGGCGATCGGCATTTTCATGATCGGCTGCTGGATGACGCAAGTCCTCGACCACGGCATCGCTGGCATCCTCGGCTGTTTCCTGTTCTGGATGCTCGGCGTCGCGAAATTCGAGACGGCCTTCTCCGGGTTTGCCGACAGCACGCCCTGGTTTCTGTTCGGCGCGATCTGCTTTGGGCTGATGGGGAGCAAGTCGGGCCTGGCGCGGCGCCTCGCGTATCTCGTGATGCGGCGTATCGGGTCCAGCTACCCGCGGCTGCTGCTCGGCCTGATCGTGTCGAATTTTCTGCTGACCGCCGTCGTGCCGTCCGGCATCGCCCGCGTCGTGATGATGGCCGCGATCGCGGTGGGGTTGATCGAAGCGTTCGGCGTCGATCGAACGAGCAACATCGCCCGCGGCATGTTCGTGATCCTCGTCTACCAGGCGACGATCTTCGACAAGATGCTGATCGCCGGTGCCGCGTCGATCACTGCGCGGGGAGGGATCGAACGGTTCGGGCAGGTCGACGTCCTCTGGAGCCGATGGTTCCTCGCCTACCTGCCATGCGACGTCCTGGTGATGATCATCGCGTGGCGGATCGCGCTGTGGCTGTATCCGCCCGAGGCGGCGGCGCTCCCCGGCGGCGCGGATTTCCTCCAGAGCCAGTTGAACGCGATGGGCCGGTGGTCGCCGGTCGAGTTCAAGACGGTAGCGCTGATGCTCGTGGCCATTGCGCTGTGGATGACCGATTTCCTCCACCATATTCCCGCGCCGATGGTCGGCCTCGGCATCGGCCTGATGTCGCTGATGCCGCGCATTGGCGTTCTCGATGCCGATGACGCGCGCACGATCAACTATCTGCCGATCTTCTTCGTGGCGGCGACGGTCAGTCTGAGCAACGTGCTCGTCCAGACCAAGGCGCTCGACGTGGTCACCACCGCGCTGTTCGCCTGGATGACGCCGCATCTCACCGCCGGCTCCTGGTCGACGATGATTCTGTACTGGTCGGCCTTCGCCTACCACATCGTGATTGGCAACGAGATCGCGATGCTGTCGACGTCGCTGCCGATCCTGATGACCTACGCGCGCGACCACGCCATCAATCCGCTCACACTCGGGATGATCTGGACGTTCGGCGCCGGACCGAAGATCTTCATCTACGAATCGGCGGTGCTGGTCGTCGGCTATTCGTACGGCTACTTCACGAACCGCGACCTGATCAAGGTGGGGGCGATCCTCTCGATCGTGACCGCGTTGATCCTGCTGCTGCTCGTGCCGCTGTACTGGCCGCTCATCGGCATCACGGAATGAGGAGTTGAAGGGCGGTAGACGGTGAGCAGCCGCGCAACCGAAGGAAAACAGCGGCAGAGCTCCGCGGTTTACCTGGGCTCTTTCGAATACGCGACGAACGAAAAGTCGAAGCGGTATTCCTGCTCGCCGGCCTGGAAGCGCACCTTGACCGCAATCGTGGCCGGCAACGCCAGGCCCGCCACGCGTGCTTCGAGCATCGGACCGCTGGCTAATCGCGTGAACGGGATCGCGAGATCGACCGTCTTCCCCCCGCGGTCGGTCATCGAGATGACGCGCCCGCCGAAACCGTTCGGGACGAACGGTCGCGAGTAGTCATCATAGACATACAGCTGAAACAACCCGGCGGACGGGCAGGTCACCTCGACGTGCCAGTTGTTCGGCGCCATCGAGAACTGCCCGCCGTGCTTCGGGTTGTGATCGCCGTGCGGACGAAGCGAGTACTTCTCGACGAGCGTTCGTCTGTCGACGGGACAGCGGCCCGGAGTGAGCTCGGCGATCTGCCGATGGGACGGGCACGTAAACGACAGCGCCTTGATCATCCGTACGAGCGCGCGGCCGTCCTTCGCGCACCGCCCGGGCGTCCGTTGCGTGAGATCCGGATGCAGCTGGCAGCTCCAGACCGACTCGAGGCGGACCGCGACCAGCCGCATCGTGCAGATCGGACAGGCGCCTGCCGTATCAGTGATCACCTCGGGATGCATCGGGCAGGTCCACGAAACGGGAGGCAGCGGCCGCGCCGGTGCGATTGCCGCAACCGCCGCCAACATCAGGTCGCGACGTGAGATCGGCACGACGCCGCAGTATCGCACACGACGTGGAACCGGACGGCGTGAAGCGCTTGACACCCCACGGAGCGCGGACTAGCATGCGGCGCAATAAAGGTAAGACCAATGAAGCGACTGGCGATCGCCCTGCTCATCGGATGCTCCATCGCGATGCCGACCGTTCAGGCGCAGCGCCGGGTGAAGTTCGACGGCAAGGTCGACTACAGCCTGACTGTCGAGAAGCAGAGCGCCGCGCAGGTCACCGCGTGGTGGCAGCCGTTCATCGATGAGAACACGCTCGAAGGGTACTGCTGGGACCTCAACAAGCTGCCGCTCGCCGATCGTCCGCAGGTCGGCGACAGGGCGAAAGTGCTCAGGGTCGGCGGGGCGGGCCAGCTCACGCAGGTCGTCGAGATCCCGCCAGGCAGGAAAACCGTCTGGCACGGGTTCGGCTGGGAAGGCGAGGCGCTGTTCTACGTTTTGAGCGGGCGCGGTCAGACCGAGTACCGCGGGATGACCGGCGGCCTCCCGTCGAACAAGTACACCTGGAAGAAGAATTCGCTGTTCTCGATCCCGGTCGACCACGAGATGCAGCACACCAACCTGGATGCGACGCAGCCCGTGCGCATGCTCGCCGTGACCGGCTACGCGATCAACCTGTACCCGTACGTGGCGGAGGAGCTGCGCAGCGCGCATCAGAATCCCGCGGAGGGACCTGAAGAGCGCGCGCGCGTGTTGGCGACGACGACCTATCCCGGCCACTACGTGGAGGACCTGCGCGATCATCCAGTCGCCATGCGCGAAGCACGGGCCGATCGCACCGCCTTCTTCAACATGATGTCGACGGTGGGACACCGGACGCATCCCAACGTGCACATCAGCGAGCTGGTGGGACCGCAGGCGTACGCGCACAAGCACGGCAACCAGCCGATCTTCATCATCCTCAAGGGCGCCGGCTATGACATCTGGTCGGAGGCGCACGATCTCAAGGAGTACGAAGCAGCGGTGAAGGCCAAGACCGCGCATCGCGCCGATTACGGAACCGGCACATTGTGCGGCGTGCCCGGCGGACCGCATTGGCACCAGCATTTCAGCACCGGCAGCGAGCCGCTGCGGTATCTCGCGATCGTGCCGCGCGGCGAGTACGAAGAGAAACCAGCCAGCAGCAAGTAGGCGCCACGTGTCGCGCGTGCGAATCGCGCTGCTGAGCGTCTGCATCGCGCTCGGTGGCGTGGCGCTCGCCGCACACGCCTCGAGCGTCAGCCACGCGCAGTTCGCAATCGGCGAACGCACGGTCAACGTCATCGTTCGTCTGCCGATGGACGACCTCGATCTGCTGCTGCGGCTCGATCGGGATCTCGACGGCCGCGTGTCGCCGGCGGAGATCGAAGCGGCGCGAGGCCGCCTCGCGCCGTACCTGGTCAAACATCTGCACGTTCGCGCGGACAGCGTCGAGCTGGCTCCGACCGTGGGTGCCCTGACCGTCTGGCACGATGCGGCCGGGTTCGAATACCTCGAAGCCGCAGCCACGAGCGAGGCGCGACGGCCGCTCCGGGTTGTGTCGATTCGCTCCGATTTCCTGGTCGAGCTCTACCCCGGCCACTCGACGCAGGCGACCATCTCCGCCGGGGGTCGAACCGATCGATTCGTGTTGCGAACCGGCGCCGCGTACGAGCGGCGCGTGGCCGAGGAGCGCTGGACCGCGCCCGCGATCGCGCTCGGCGCAGCTGCGATCCTCGCACTCCTGTGGTTCGCCCGCCGCCCGAGGCGGCCGTTCGCGCCGATCGCGGCCATTCTGCTCCTCACCGGCAGCGCACGCGCCGACGTCATCATGACCGCCGCCGGCCTGAACGCGACGCTGAAAACGATGGAGCGGCTGAAGCAGGAGACGGCGAGCGGACCGGAGGCGCAACGCGCCAACGCAACGTTTCAGCTCGCGGTGCAGGCGGACCGGCTCGCCTCGCTGATGAACGACGAAGTCGCTTCGCATGGCATGGAGCAGCGCGAGTTGATCGAGCTGGCCTTGAGTCGGACGAAAGAGCTCGGGATGGCCATCGCCTACAACCGCGACAAGAAGAAGTTCTTTTACGACGGCGCGGCTTTTCAGCACTACCTCAGCGCAGCCCCACGCGGCGTACATGCCGCCGACGCCGAGTTCACGCTGCTCGCCTACCAGTTCTATCAGTCCGACGGCAGCGACGTGCAGCAGGTACTGTCGGCCGCAGCAGCGACGAAACGCTTCCTCGCGCGGCATCCGGCGTACAAGGCGAACGCTGAGCTCAGTCTGTATCTCGCGATCGACTACCGCGACGCATATCGGCACTACCGCGACGGGCAGGATGTCGCGGCGGCAGCGAAATTCCGGCGGCTCACGCGCGCCGAGTACCAGCGAATCGTGCGCCAGTATGCCGGGACCGAGCAGGCGAGCTCCGCGCGCCAGCTGCTGCAACGGTTCGATGAGGAAACGCGTCGGTAGCGTCCGGTCTCAGCAGCCTCGTGCGCGGCGTCGCGGACGTCGTCGTGCCGATTATCGACCTGACACGGACCTTCGATGCGATCGGCCGACGTGTCGGCTGCCGGTAGAAATCAGGAAGCCAGGAATCCGGATCATTTCTCTTTCACCAGTTTCCCCCCGCGCTTAGCGACTTCCTTGGCGAACTCCTGCTCGATCTCCGGCGGATCGTTTTCGACCTGATCCTCGAAGCGCAGGCCGAGGCGGGAGACGAGCGTCGGCGCGTTGATCGCCAGATAACGCGCCGGTTCCTTCCCCGGGTTCAGGTGCTGGTGGTACCAATAGATCGGCGGGACGAACACCGTTCCTTCGTGCCAGTCGACACGCGTCCGCTTCTCGGCGCCTTCCTTCCAGGTGAGCGAATAGCCGTCGCCGGACAGCAGCAGGATGAAGGCGTCGCTGCTGTGACGATGGGCGCGCTTGTAGACGCCGCCTGGCATCTCGGAGACGTGGAAGTCGACCATCGTGTCGCCCCCCATCCGCCAGTGCATGTTCGTCGTGTTCTTGCCGCGCCGCTCGTAGGCGTCGAGCTTGAACGCGAGCGCGTCGGGCACGAGATTGGTGACGGTCTGGTTCGGGCCGACGTGATCGGTCTTCCGCAAAAAGTCTTCCTGCGCGTTGTAGCGATCGCGGAACTCGAACGGGTTCTCGTAGACGAACTTCACGCTATCGGTCGAGTTCATCACGAAGGGGAAGCTCGTCACCGCCAGCAGTCGCACCGGCTGGTCGCTGTCGTTGAAGTGCTGGTACTTGACGTTCAGCGGCACCGCGAACAGCGACCGCATCTTCCAGTCGACCCGTTCGGGCCGCCGGCCCTCCTGCTGAATGATCGTATGGCCCGGACCGCCGAAGAAGTACAGGCCCTCTTCGAACATGTGACGCTGCGGCTTGGTCTGGCCGTGCGCAGGAATCTCGAGCACGAAGCCGTCGATGATCTGGTAATCCGCCATCCGGATGTACAGGCCGTCGACACCCATGTCCGCCCACGGTTTGAGCGGCACCGTCCGCGCGTCGTCGATGACGAGGCCGGAGAACATCGGGATGCGCGACTTCGCCCGAGCGAGCCATTGATCGTACGGCGTGTTCTCCGGCACGACGCGGCTCATTGTCGGTCCGACTTTTTCGAGGCGGCCGCCGTCCTCGCTCGTGCGCGGCCGGCGCTGTTCAGGCTGCCGTGCCGCGAGGACGGCACAGCCGACGGCCAGCACCGCCGCGCCAACGCGCAGCGACTTCCAGATGTGCCTGTTCGTCATGACACCATCCTAGAACACGAACTTCAGTCCCAGCTGCACCTGACGCGATGAGGTCGCGGTGCGCACGACGTTGGTTGCGGTCGGCACGCGGGTGCCGTCACTGTTGAAGAGCACCGCCGAGTTCGGCGTCGCGAAGTTCGCGCGGTTGAACAGGTTGAAGACTTCGACTCGGAACTGCAGGTTCTTCCCGCCGACGATCACGTTCTTGAAGATGGACAGGTCGACCATCTTCAGGTCCGGTCCTCGCAAGGAATTGCGGGCGACGTTGCCGTACTCGCCTTTCGCGGGCAGGACGAAGGCGTTCGCGTCGAACCAGTTGTTCGGGTCGCCCAGGATCGCGTTGTCGGGGTTGAACCCGGGCGCCCAGTCCGGCTTCTGCGGATTCGGATCGCTCGAGCCATCGCCGGCGTAGTCGTAGCCGATGAGCGGGGTGAACGGAATACCGCTGGCGTAATTCGCAATCACGCCGACCTGCCACCCGCTGAGGAGCTGCCGTGCCGCGCCGGTCTGGCTCTGTCCGAACGGCAGTTGATAGACCGCGTTGACGACGACCGTGTGGCGGACATCGTAGCTCGATGGACCGAGCTCGTTTTCCGGCAGGAAATAGTTGGTGGCGCTGCCGGCGCCGTTGTCGAAGTCGGACGACCCGATGAGGCCCCCGGACCACGTGTCGCGCGAGTTCCCGTAGGTGTAGGAGGCCTGGAACAGGAGACCGCGCGAGTACCTGCGATTCACCGTGGCCGTCAAGCCGTTGTACCACGATCGCGCGGCGTTGGTCCGCGTGCGGATGCGTCCCCAGCTCGGGAACGGCAGCGACGAGCCCGGCACGACCTGCCAGTGTCCATCGGCCGCGTTGAACTGCACCGGTCTGGCATTCGGATCGCTGTAGAACGGCAGATGGTAGCCGCGTGATCCGATGTAGCCGATTTCGGCGACCAGCTGCCCGGAAAACTCATGGGCGACGCTCGCGTGGTACTGCGTGGTATAAGGCTGCCGCGCGTCGTAGTCGATGAACTCGGAGCGCTTCTGCACGGCGAGCCCGGTGCCCTGCTCGAGCAGTATCTGGATCGGCGGTCCGAACACGGGCACGGTGCGGATGTCGACGCCGGCGAAGTACGGATAGATCCGGAAGCTCGTGCCGCGATAGTACGAAGTGGTCAGCGGCTGATAGAACAGCCCGGAGCCCGCCTTGATCGATGTGCGCTGATCGCCGAACGGATTCCACGCGACGCCGACGCGCGGCGCGAAATCGAGCTTCGACGGGTTCTTGAAAAAATCGCTGCCGGGCGTGACGCCATTCGGCCCCGATTCGAGATCGGCGAAGCTGAGGAGTCCTGCCACCTGCGCGTTGACGTCGTAGGGGATCGTGAAGAACTCGTAGCGCAGGCCATAGCTCAGCGTGAAATTGTCGGACGGCTTCCACTCGTCCTGACCGAAGAACGCGACGTAGCTTTGTCGCATCCGGCGCTGCGTGTCGGTGTCCGGCATGTTGCCGGTGAAGCGGTTCACCGTGCCGCGCAGGAAGTTCTGCAGGTTCGTGAAACGGAACTCGCCGCCGTAGCGCGAGTACGAGAAGCCGTCGAAGTGGTAGCGCTGCACGTCGCCCCCGAATCTGACCGTGTGCGCGCTCGAGCTGAGGGTGACCGTGTCGGACACCTGGAAGAGCGTCTGGCGGTAGTTGATCGGCGTCGATGCGGTCGTCCCGACCTGCGTGATGCCGCTCTGGATGGTGATCGCGCCGAAGTGCGGATCGGTCGTGAAGTACATGCTGGGCGGGACGACGACGGTCGGCGTGACGTCGTCGTCGCGGCCGGTGTAGTTGATCGCTCCGCGCGCGACATTGAGCACGCGTGAGCTGAACAGATGCTGATCTTGAACAGTGAAATACCGCGTGTCGGTGTTCGTGGCCTCGAGGAACAGCGGATGGTCCTGCTGCGTCAGCGCGTCGGACTTGTCGCGCGATACTCGCACGAACATCGAGTTGTTGTTCGTCAGCTGCCAATCGACCTTGCCGACGAGGAAATGCTCGTGCGTTGGATCGACTGCCGAGTAGCGGTACTCGCCGGTTCCGTCGCCGTAATCCTGTCCGTTCGGAATCGGGTAGAGCAATTCGAGGTACGGTTTGACGAGCGGGCTGATGACCACCGGTCCCGTCGGCAGCACGCCGTTGTGGGCGGCGGCAGTGGGCAGCCGGGCAATGTGCGTCAGCGACAGATCCTGCCGCAGCCCTTCATAGCTGCCGAAATAGAACAGTTGGTTCTGGACGATCGGGCCGCCGGCGGTGCCGCCGAACTGGTTGCGCGTGAACGGCGGGTTGATCTGCTCGCCGGTCGTCGGGTCAATTGGATCGAAGAAATTCGGCGAATCGAGGTGGCTGTTGCGGAGGAATTCGAACGCCGTGCCATGGAGCCTGTTCGTGCCCGATTTCGTCACGGCACTGATGACGCCGCCCGCGGCGCGTCCGAACTCGGCGCTGTAGTCGTGCGTCTGCACGCTGAATTCCTTCACCGCATCGACGCCGAGCAGGACGCCGGCCATGCTCGACGGCGCCTTGTCGGAGATGTCGGCGATGTTGGTCCCTTCGAGCAGATAGCCGGTCATCTCGGGTCGCGCGCCGCCGATCGAGAGCTGCGTGTTGCCGAAGCCGCCGGTGAAATCGCGCGCGGTGCCGCGGCTGACCGTGACGCCCGGCTGCAGGGTCGCCAGCTGCATGAAGCTGCGGCCGTTCAGCGGCAGCTCCGCAATCTGCGTCTGCGAGACGACCCCGCCCGCGACCGCGCTGCTCAAGTCGACGTTGGTGGCCGCGCCCTGGACGACGACCTGTTCGCTCACGCTGCCGACCTTCATCGTGAGGTCGGCAACCACGTCGCGGCCGATTTCCACGACGAGGTTGTCGCGCTTGGCCGAGGTGAAGCCCGGCAGGTCGGCGCTGACGCTGTACACACCGGGCGGCAGGTTCAAGGCGCGATAGTGGCCGTTCGGGTCGGTCACCAGCGTACGCGTCGCGCCGTTCTCGACGTTGCTCACCTGAATGGTCGCACCTGGCAGCACCGATTTCGACTCGTCGACGACGACGCCGTAGATCGTCCCGGTCGTCGCCTGTGCACGGATCGCGGGCGGCCCAGCGAAGAAGGCAAGCAGCGAGATGCTCAGAATCGCGCGACCAGAACATCGCATCGCATCCTCCTCAATTGGTCCTACCTTTGCGCGCTTAGCGTCTATGGTTTCTTTACCTGAGTCAAGCGCAAGTTTGGCTGGTCGACGCGACCCACAATCGCGCGATTCGATCCCTTGGATCGTCAAAAGGTCTGACCTTTGAGTGAGTCGGCAATCCGCGTCCGTTGACGGGTGATCTCCCTTCTGGTGTAATGCCGCCGGATCAGATGCCCGTGGTCAAGTCGCTCGCGTCGGCTGCGATGGTCCTGCTGCTGCTCGCCGGCGGCGTCGTTCTCGCCTACGCGCGGTGGACGGACCCGATCGCCGAGGGCGACCGCGCGATCGCCGAGGGGCAGCTCGAGCGGGCGCTCGCCGCTTACGCCCGCGCCGAAGCACGTTTCGATCGCGTCGGTGGCTCCGCCAAACAGCTCTTCGCCGGCGATTACGACCGGCTGATCGAAAATCAGTTGTGGGCGATGTACCGCCTCGGGCGGTACGACGAGACGATCGAGAAGGCAGACCGATCACCGGATGCCTCTGCTGCGCATTTCTGGGCGGGCTGCGCCTTGTTCGCGAAGGCGCGTGCCGAAGAGAAGCCGGACACGAGGCTCGGCTGGATGAGCCGCGCCGAGGACGAGCTGCGCCGCGCCGTGGAAACAGCGCCGGGCGATTGGGACACGAAATACGATTTCGAGTTGGCCGCGCGCCTGGCCGCCGAGCTGCGCAAGCAGCCGAAGACGCCGCCCAACCAGCTGATGCAGCTGCTGCGCCCGCAGCCCAAGGCCGGTGCGAAGCCGGCCAGGCGCGTCGGATGAAACTGCTGCGTCCGGATTTGATCGACTGGTGGCTCGCGATTCCGCTCCTCGTCGCGTTGTGGGCGCTCGGCGTCGCGTACGTGCGAGCGGTCCGGCGGCGATCGCCGATCGCCGATCGGTTCGCGCCGCTCTCGCGCCGCTCGACCCTGACGCGATCGATCGCCGTGCTGGCCTGCGCCGTCGGCGCGTCGGCCGGCCTGGTGTTCGCGCTCGTCCGACCGCAGGCGCTGCTCGCGGCGCGCACGCCCGATTACGAACGCGAGGACATCGTCTTCGTGCTCGATCGGTCGGCGTCGATGCGGGCGCACGATATCCCGCCATCGCGGTTTCTTCGCGCGACCGCCGAGATCCGTAATTTCCTCCGCAACAAACCGGACAGCATCGATCGCGTCGGCCTCGTCGGGTTCGCGGACGCCTCGGTGGTGCTCTCGTATCTGACGAGCGACGTCGACAGCCTGATGTTCTACCTCGACTGGATCGACGGAGATCCGACGCCGCTGCTCGGCACCAACATCGGCGCGGCGCTGCGGAGCGCGCGCGAGGTCGCGCAGAAAGACGATCGCCAGACGCGCAAGCTGTTCTTGCTCGTCTCCGACGGCGAGGACTACGGCGCCGAGCTGGACGGCGCGCTTGCGACCTTTCGTGAGGAAAACCGCCGCGTGCACTGCATTGGCGTCGGATCGGACAAGGACGTGCCGGTACCGCTGCGGCAGGCCGACGGGCAGGAGGCCTGGCTGCGCGACGACGAGGGGCGCATCGTGACGACGAAATTCGAAGAGGCGACGCTGCGCCGGATCGCGGCGTCGACAGGCGGCCGCTACGCGCGATCGACGACCGGCGGTGAGCTCGCGCGTGCGATGGCGGACGTCGTGAGAGGCGAGCGGCGCCTGGTCGGCTGGCGGACGTCGACCGATTATCGCGATCTGTATCGCGCCGGTCTCATCGTCACGGCCGTTGCCGGTGCCGCATTGTGGATGCTGCTGTGAGTCTTCAGGACCGCTTGGCCGTCTCGCGCGAGGTCAGTGCCGAGCAGGCGGTCGCGGCGATCGCCGGGCTGGAAGGTGAAGTCGGCAAGGTGATCGTCGGGCAGCACGTGCTGATTCGCCGCCTGTTGACCGGGTTGTTAGCGGCCATTCCCTTTGCGACGGCGCGCGCGCAGGTCCGCGCCGGCTGCGGCCACGTACTGCTCGAAGGCGTGCCTGGAGTGGCCAAGACGCTGATCGCGACGACGCTCGCGCAGGCGATCGCGGCGCGGTTTCAGCGCATTCAGCTCACGCCCGATCTGCTGCCGGCCGATATTCTCGGCACGCGGATCTACGACGCGAAGGCCGCGACGTTCCGGATCGAGCACGGGCCGGTGTTCACCAACATCCTGCTGGCCGACGAGATCAACCGTGCGACGCCGAAGACGCAGAGCGCGCTGCTCGAAGCGATGCAGGAACGGCAGGTCACGCTCGCTGACACGACCTTTGCGCTCGAGGATCCGTTCTGGGTCCTCGCCACGCAGAATCCGGTCGAGCAGGAGGGTGTCTACAGCTTGCCGGAAGCGCAGCTCGATCGGTTTTCGATGATGCTGCGCGTCGGATATCCCGATCAGGGTGAGGAGGTCCGCATGCTGCACGCACGGCTCGCTGATCAGACGATCGAGCGGCGTGCGTCGCCTTCCGACGTCACGTTCCTGCGCGGGTTCATTCGCGACACGGTCTTCGTCGACGACAAGATCATGGAGTACATCGTCGCGCTCGGCCGCGCCACGCGCGCGCCCGCCGAAGTCGGCCGTGCCGGCTTGAGCGAGCTGCTCATCCTCGGCATGTCGCCGCGCTCCTACCAGCATGTGCTGGCGCTCGCCCGGGTCACCGGGTTCCTGCACGGCCGAACCTACGTCCTGCCGGCGGACGTGAAGGAGATCTACTGCGACGCCGCACGGCATCGTATCGCGCGCAGCGTGCGCGCGCAGGCCGAGAACATCGAGGCCGATCAGATTCTCGAAGAGCTGCTGCAGGCGGTGCCGATTCCATGATCCCCCACGCGGTGATGCGCGAGCTGCGCTACATCGAGGTCTACACCGCGAAGAAGATTCGCAACCTCCGTACCGGTGCCTACACCAGCCCGCTGCGCGGACCCGGGTTCGACTTCGACGAACACCAGCCATACCGGCCAGGCGACGACGTGCGGCGGATCGACTGGAACGTGACCGCGAGGATGAACGCGCCGTACGTCCGGCACACCCATGCGGAGCGCGAGCTCAACGTCATGATTGCGGTCGATGTATCGCGATCGATGGAGCTCGGCACGTCGCACTACTCGAAGAAAGAAGTGATGACGTTCATCACCGGCTCACTGCTGTTCTCCGCGCTGGCGGATCAGCTCAACACTGGCTTCATGGCGTTCGCCAACGGTGTCGTGACCTTCAGCCAGCCGCGGCGGACGCGCGGCGCCGCGTGGGCGCTCCTCGAGCAGTGCTGGGCGGTCGCGCCGCAGCCGGGACCGACGGCGATCGCGGCGGCGGTTCAGCACCTGGTGCGGACGCTGAAGAAGACCAGCGTCGTGTTCCTGGTCTCGGATTTCATCACCGACGACGATTTGTTCGCTGGCCGAGATCTTGCGCTCCTCGCGGCGCGCCACGACGTGATCGCCGTCATTCCCGAAGACCCGGCTGAAACGGCGCTGCCGGCAGGGCGCGGCTACCTGCACGTGCGCGATCTCGAATCGGGGCGCGACGTCGCCGTCGCGCTCGGCGCGCGCAGCCGGCGCGCCTACCACCACGCCGCGCACCGCCGCCGCGACTCGCTTGCGCGAGCGTTCTACCGCGCCTCGATCGATCATGTGTTCGTGCCGACCGCTGCGAGCCCGGTCGAGCCGATACTCGAGCTGTTTGCGAACAGGATGCTGCGGTGAAGTCACGACGATCCCGAAGGCGACGCGGAGACACGAAGAAGAATACCCGCTCTCGTTGGTGTGCGTCGTGCGGCGGTGTGTTCGTGGCGGTGGCCAGCCTGGTGTCCAGCATCGCCGCGCAACCGCGGGACGTCGAGGTGCGAACCTCGCTCGACCGGACGGCCATCTGGGTGGCCGACCGCGTCACGTACACGATCAGGATTGCCTGCGAGAAGGGTGTGGACATCCTCGCCGACGATCTCTCGAAGGACAAACTGCACGTCGAGGGCCTCGAGATCCTGGATAGCCGTTCCGATCGCACCATCGGTGCCGACGACAGGGCGCGCTACACGTTCTCGTACGACCTTACGACATATCGCGTGGACGTGCCGGACCTGAAGATTGCGCCGTTGACGGTGCGCTACTACATCCGACGTGTGGGACAGCGGATCGGCGATGCGGCGGCGCCAGCGGGTGAGGTGCAGGTGCCGGCGGCGGTCATCGCCTTCAGGAGCGCGCTACCCGACGCACAGGACACCTACGCCGTCCGCGACGGCCGCGACGCGCGGCCGCGGCGACTCCGCTACGGCTGGCTGCAGCCGGTCGGAATCGGGCTGGTGTTGATCTCGATCGTCCCAGCCCTCGTGGCCGCACTGGCGGTGGCTCGACGGATCCGCACACCGGTGCGCGCGCCATCTGCGCGTCGAGTTCGCCACGACGAGCGCGCGTCGCTGGACGCGCTGCAGGCGCTCGATATTTCGACGCCTGCCGGACGTCGCGACGCCTACTCGCGACTGAACGGGCTGGTGCGCGACCACCTGCATTACGCCACAGGACTCGACGCTGCCAGCCTGACGCCGGCCGAAATCGGCGCGGCTGCCCCGCAGGACCCGGCGCGGGTGCCGATCGAGGTCGTGACCGCCGTGCTCGACGCGTGCGATCGGGCGCGTTACGCACCAGCCGACCGGCTCCCGTCGATCGATGAATGCCGCCAGGCGATCGAACAATGCGCGGAGGTGTTGAGCCACTCGTAGTGTCCACATGCGCTTCCTGCACCCCTCGCTCTCCTGGTGGCTGTTCGGCGCCCTCGCGCTGCTGCCCGTCATCCGCTGGTGGACGCGCGGCCGGTTTGCCGCGTCATCGACCGTGTCGCGGCTGGCCTCCGGCAGCTATCGCGCGTCGATGGTCCGGCGTCTGCCGCTGGCGGTGCTGGGCCTCGCACTCGGGCTCGTCGCTGTCGCGCTGATGGATCCGGTCCTGCCATCGACCGAGACAGCGATCCAGTCGCGCGGCCTCGACATCGTGATGCTGCTCGACCTGTCGAGCAGCATGCAGGAGCAGATGGAGCGCATCCGCCCGTCGCGCGACATGTCCCGCCTGACGTTCACGACGCGCGACTCGCTGGCGGCGCGGGTGCCGGGAAAGACGCGCCTCGAGGCGACGAAGGATGCGATCAAATCGTTCGTCGCCCGCCGCCGCGACGATCGCATCGCGCTGATTGTCTTTTCGGACAATGCCTACGTGGTCAGCCCGCTGACGTTCGACCACGGCTACCTGCTGCGCTACATCGACATGGTCGACGATCAGATCCTGCGCGGCGAAGGCATGACGGCGATTGGCGACGGCCTCGCGCTGGCCAACTATCTGCTCGCGCGGCAGGCCGGCGTGCTCCGGCGCAACCAGGTGGTCGTACTCTTCACCGACGGCGAGAACAACAAGGGCCGCGACCCGGTCGATGTGCTTGCCGAGTCGAACGCCGCCGACATCCGTGTCCACTTCGTCGGCATCGACCTCGAGGAGGAAGTGCGCACCAAGGCGCAGGTGCAGACCCTGTTCCAGGCAGTGACGCGATACGGCGGCCGTTATTTCGACGCGAACACGGTCCGCGACCTCGATGCGGCGTCACGGACGATCGACTCGATCGAGAAGGGGGTCCTCGTCAATCACGTTCACGTGCGTGACGAGCCGGTCTACCAGTGGTTCGCACTGCCGGCGCTCGCACTGATCGTTGCCGCCGTCGGCCTCCGCGCGATTCCGTTCTTCGTGGATCAGACCTGACCGACAACCGAGGTTACGAAACCGACCGGATCAGGGGCGCCAGGACCGCGCGCGCTCGACGTACCCGACCGCGGTCTGCTCCGAAAAGAATCCATCCGTGCGGAGCCTTTCGGCGGCGCGCTGCACGCAGGCCACGTATTTCTCACCGGTCAGCGTTTCGTTCTTCTGCAGCAGCCCGAGGCGTTGCCAGGCTTCGGTCGGCGTTTCGCGATAATCCCACACGCCGTTGCGGTTCATGTCGACGAACACGTTCTTCGCATCGAGCGGCTCGAGTCCCCGGCCCGTGAAGGCGGCGAACGCGGTCGTCCCGGACGTCGACTCCGGATAGCTGAAGTACACGCCGAGAGGGCAGGCGACCTCCGGGAAGGCGAGCGCCGGGTTCTCGATCGTGCCGTCGCGATCCGCGTCGCCAAGCTCGGCCCAATCGGACCGCGTCGGCGGCGGCGTGGTTCCCTGCTCCACCCACGCGTCCAGCAGATCGACGAGCCGATCCATCATCCTCGACAGATCGAGGATCTCGAGCGGTCCGCGCGTGCCGTCGGCGAGGTTCTCGCCGCCCGAGTGGCTGATGCTCCGGACTTCGTACATCCGGTATTTCGTGCCGAGCCCCTTGTCGCGCAGGATCCTGGCGTTGTTCCGCTTGTTCTCGAGATAGCTCGACGACATCCAGTCGGGATGCTTCGGCGGCCAGATGTTGTTGTACATCTGGTGCACGACGTCGATCTGCGGGACGAACGCCGCCTTGTCAGCATCGCTGCTGAGCAGCACGTCGCGGCCATCCTTCATCACGACCGGATACCACGTTCCCGCCGCGGGATCGTCGTTCAGAAACCCGTCGAAGAACCGTTTGCCGTCGCGACCGACGTTGAGTCCCGGTGTGTAGTTCAAGCCACGGCCGATCCGCGCGCCTGCGGAGTGACCATAGAAGTATGTTCGCGTCACTTCACCGAGGCGGCTCACGATCATCTGCTTCGCGACGTCGGTGAAGTCCATGATGTAGCGGGCGGTGTCGTTGAATGCAATGTAGTCGACCGTGGTGCCGTCTTCGAGGGTTGCCGTGATCTCACCGATGTTTTCGACCGTCGATCGGTGCGTCTTGACGACGGCATAGCCTTTCGCGAGCAGGAGTCGATCGTACTTGTCCAGATCGCCGGCGTTCTGATTCCACGGCTTGAGGCTGCCGTCCCTGAACGAGACGCCCCGGCCGTGCACCATCACGAAGACCTTGCGATTCCAGGTGGCGCGATCGCCCGGGACCAGGATCGTCATGGCCGCGCCTTTTTCGCGCTCGTACTTCGCCACGCCGAAGAAGATCTGCCGCGGCCCCCACGTCTGCGGGAACACGAGATTTGGGCTGTTGGTGAAGTATTCCTTGTAATCTCCGACCTTCGCGAGAGAGCCGTCGACGGTTCCGTCGAGTCCCACGTCGATGCGGTGAAACGAATGGCCATCCAGGACGACATCGGATTCCTGCAGCAGACACGATGACGGACCGACCGGCTGTTCTCTGACCTGGCGTCGCGCCGGCAGCGACGCGTCGCACGAGACGCCAGGTTCGGCGACGGCCAGTGCGGCGGTGAACAGCCCGACCGCAATCATCGTCCTGGTGGAGGCGATCCCGGTGCCTTCACGAAGAACTCCGGCATCTTGAACGTGAACAGCGCGTTGCTCACGCTGTCGATCGCGTAGATCTCGTGATGTTTCGCGTTGATCGCGACGCCGGCCGGCCAGACCAACCCGGTCGCCGGTCCCTTGATCACGCCGCGCGGCGGCACGTCGCCGTTGTCGTCGATGCCCCACACGCCGATGAACCCGGTTTTGTCCGGATCCCACGGCGACGGCCGCGGGTCGGCGTAGTTGTACGCCTCGAAGTTGTTCTTGATCGTGGCGAAGATCAGCCCACGCTCTTCGTCGACGAACACCTGGCGGATTTTGATGATGCCGGTGTGCGGCCCGGCAATCTTGGTGCGCGGCTTCGGGTCGCCGGTGTCGGTTCGATTGAACACCAGGATCGCGTCGTCGGACGCGCGCCCGCCGCTCTCGACGCGATTGGCCACGATGATGCAATCGCGTTTCGAGTCGGCGGCGAGTCCGTAGATGTTGTCGATCCCCGAGTTCGGCCCACCGATCCGGCGGCTCGGCGCGACGTCGCCTTCCGCGGTGCGCGGGAAGACGAGGACCGCGTTATCGCCGGACTCGACGATCAGTTCGTCGTTCTTGAGGTCGACGTAGATCGTGTCAGGCTGTACGATGCCGGTCTTCGGCCCCTGCAGGATCCGCTTCGGCGGCGCGTCCCCGGCGGCGTCGCCCGGCAGGGTGAGCACGGCGCCAGCCAGCGCTACTGGAACGACAATCTCGTCGTGGATGTCGTCGTAAAAGATCCCGTGCATCGTCCGGCTGAGGCGCGACCGCTGTCCTGAAATCACCCGTGTTGGATCCGCGTTCCCGTTTGCCAACCTGGCAAACGCCGAGATTCTCGGCTCGCTGACTCAATTGGGCACCAGGATCTCGTCGCGCTTCGAGTCGTAGGCGACGGCGCCTGGATTCCCGAAGCCAACCGTCGGCGAACCGGCCGGTGCGTTGCGGAGGATCCGTTTCGGCGCGATATTGCCCGTCCCGGTAATTGGAAAGACGAGCGCCGTGTGATCGCCGTAATTGGCCACCCAGATTTCGCTGTTCTTCAGATCGTAGGCAACGCCCATCGGACCGTTGATCAACGTGCGCGGTCCTTTGATGACGCGGACCGGCGCAACATTGCCGGTGTCGGTGCGGCGGAAGAGGCGAATCGAGCTGTCGCCGTCGTTCGCGACGGCGATCTCGTTGCGCGTGCGATCGACGTCGAGCGCCATCGGCCAGTTCAGGCCGGTCTTGTCGCCCTGAATCTGACGAATCGGCGCGACGTCGCCCGTCGCGGCGGCGGGATAGACGGTGATCGACGGTTCATCGAACTGTCCGCCGGCGATCGGCTGATTCTCGGCCACGCGCGCACCGCGCTGGCGCGCCGGCGCATCGCCCGGTGCGGGCGCCCGTCCACCGTGATTTCCATGATTCGCGACGATCAGCTCGTTGCTCTGGCCGTCGAGGAACACGCCATGCGGGTCGCCGAGCTGCGTCTTCGGCCCGCGGATGGTGCGCAGCGGCGCGTCGTGTCCCTCGGCGCCCTTGCGATAGATGACGATCTCGCGTGGCGCTTCGACGGTCACCGCGAACTCGTTCCGCTCGTCGCTGATCGAGATTCCCCACGCCTGATGCGGCACATCGAGCACGCGCTTTGGCTTGACGTTGCCGTCGGCGTCGTAGGGAAACACCATCAGCCGATCGCCGATGTCGTTGTCGACGGTGTAGATCTCCTGCTTGTCGCGATCGAGCGTCACCGCCGCGATGAACATCATTCCCGTCGACGGACCGCGGATGCCGGTCAACGGCTCGACTTCGCGCCGGTCTCTCGACGCGGCGCGCCGATCGTACGACCACAACGCGTGTCGATTCGGATCGCTGAAGAAGACCTTGTCGCGCTCCGAGTCGACGACGACGCTGTGCAGCGTCGGATAGGGATCGCTGACGACACGGACCGGCGGCACGTCGCCGCCCGAGATGTTCGCGGTTTTCCAACCGGGCGGCCACGATTCTGGCGGCGTGTCCGCATCGTCCTCGAGGCACCCGTTCTCGCGTTCAAGCGCGAGCAGCGTTGCCTCGTTGATGGGCGATGTGATGCTGGCTTTCCGGTCGGGCAGTGGACAGAGGGCGCCGTCGGCGTCCGGCGTCCGGCTGCTGTTGACGAGCATCAGCAGGCCGACAATGGCCAATGAGACACGACGCATTAGAAGATCACCTTCACGCTGAATTGAAGCTGCCGCGAGCTGTTGACCGTACGTGTGATCTGACCCGCCGTCGGGAGCACCGGGTCGTTCGCCGTCGCGCCGGCGAACACGGTGCGCGTCGGTGTGCCGAAATTCGCGCGATTGAACAGGTTGAAGATCTCCAGCCGGAACTGGAGTTTCGTGTCACCGAAGAAGGTCTGGTTCTTCACGACTGAGAGATCGACGTTGGCGAAGCCGGGGCCGCGCAGGAAATCGCGGGGCGTGTTGCCGAGCAGTCCGGCCGGCTGCAGCACGAACGCAGTCGTGTCGAACCAGTGATTCGGATCCCCGGTGGTGAGCGTATTGGGATCGGTTCCCGGTCTGACGTTCGGACGATCCTCGCCCGATGTATTGCCGTCGCGCGACCAGTTCGGTGTCGAGATCGACGGTGAGAACGGCAGGCCGCTGCGCAGCGAGACGATCCCGTTGATCTGCCAGCCGCTCAGCAGCGCGTTGTTCGAGGAGGCCGGAATCTGCCATGTCGCGTTGGCCGCGAAGACGTGGCGGATGTCGAACGGCGCAGCGGCCCAGTCGGCGTCCGGATCATACGGGTTCTGCGCGTACACCGACGTGTTCACTGAGTCGACGTTCAGCTGCGCGACGGTGTTGTCCGTCGTCTTGCTGAGGGTGTAGGAGAGCTGCACCTGATAGCCCGGCGAGAAGCGCTTCTGCAGCATCGCCTGCAGCGAGTTGTAGGTCGAGCGCCCGTTCGACGTACGGAGATCGATCGAGGTCCACGCGGAATTGCGGCGCGGCGCGCCAGCCGGGAAGAAAAGCGTCCCGTCGGGCTGCGTGACTGGCACCACCGGATTCCCCTCGATTGCGCTCACGAGATCGTAGCCGTGCGAGCCGGCGTAACCGATCGTCGCGACCAGGCCGGTGCCGATCTCGCGCTGCACGTTCAGGTTGTAGGTCCACGCACGCGGCTGCTTGATGTGGTAGTCGAGCGTGCGCAGCGCCAGCGCCCCCGCCGTCGTGATGTTCGTCGGGAACACCGGCGTGGGAAACGTCGGGTTCTGCAGGTTCACCGTCGGCGCGAACGGGGGCGTGAACGCCGCGATGCCGAACGAGCTGTTGAACGTCCCATCGGTGTCGTAATACAGGCCGGTGCCCCCGCGGATCGCGGTCCGGCCGCTGCCGCCCACGTCCCAGGCGAAGCCAACCCGCGGCGCGAGATTGTGCCGCGAGGGATTGACGAAGGGACCGCCGACGACGGTCGACGTGCTGGTCACGAGGTCGGGCAGGTAGGCGTCGAATCCGTTCTTCTCGGACGGCACCGAATAGGCTTCGTAGCGTGCGCCGAGATTCAGGGTCAGGCGGTCGCTGACGCGGAAGTCGTCCTGGATGTACACGCCGAACAGCGTGTTCGGCCGCTCGCGCACGAGCACCGATCCCGGCAGCACGCCCTGGAACTGCCGCGCGGTGCCGGCCAGAAACGCCGCGAGGTTGGCGAACGTGTAGGCGCCGCGGCTGTTGGTCGTCGTCTGCTTGCTCGAGAACGCATGTTCCACCAGCACGCCGGTCTTCAGCAGATGCCTGGCATGCGTGTAGGTGAGGTCGTCGGAATAGGTCCAGTACGTCACGTTGTTCGTCGAGGGCGTCGTGTTGTCGTTCCCGACAGAGGTGAGGCCTGACGCCGAGATCGATCCCATGTAGGGCGCGCTCGGGAAGAACGAGAGGGGGCTGGTGAGCGAGTTGGCCGGCAGCTGCTCGAACCGCAGGATGCTGTTGGAGAAGCGGGCCGCGTTGAGCAGCGATCGCGTCACGACCCACTTGTCCTCGATGGTCAGGAACTGGTTGTCCGAAGCGGAATCGGTCTGGAACTGCGGCAGCGACACGGTGCCTGCCGGAAGCAACTGATGTGCTTTGTCGATTGTCTCCCGGATGAAGACCGAGTGGCCGTCGGAAACCTGCATGTCGACGCGCGCCTGCCCGAAATTCTCACGGGTCGGGCGGTTGAACACGTACAGGTACTGCGCGAGGCCGCCGCCGAGGTCGGGTCCGTTGGGCATCGGGTACAGATCGAGGTACGGCCTGACGGCCGGATTGACCGGCCCGGTGTGGACGGCGGCGCTCGGCACCGTCGTCGTGAGCGTGATCCCGAGATCTTCCTGCAGGCGCTCGTAGCCGCCGAAGAAGAAGATGCGGTTCCGGCGGATCGGTCCGCCGACCGAGAAGCCGTACTGATTGCGGCGGAACGGCGGCGGATCGCCGACGTCGAAGTAGTTCGGCGCGTCGAACCGGCTGTCACGGAAGAACTCGAACGCCGACCCGTGATAGTCGTTCGCGCCCGACTTGGTCGCGATGCTGATCACGCCGCCCATCGCGCGGCCGTAGTCGGCCGAAAACGCGTTGGTGACGACGCGGAATTCGCGGATCGTGTCGACGCCGAGCGTGCTGTCGGCGGCCGTCACGGTCGCGATGCCGGCGTAGCCTTTCATGTTGGCGCCGTCGATCAGGAAGCTGTTCGACCGGCCGCCCATGCCGTTGATGTTCAGCTGCACGCCGCGGGTGCTCGACGAGGTGCCCGACTTCTCGGTGAAGTTGATGATGCCGGGCTGCAGCGTCGCGAGGTTGATGTAGTTGCGGCCGTTCAGCGGCAGCTCCTCGATCGTCTTCTCTGGCACGAGCGCCGAGAGCGTGGACGACTGCGTGTCGACGTAAACCGTACCGGCAGTGACCATGACGCTCTCCTGCGTCGCGCCGACTTTCAACGTGACGGTCAGGCCGGCCTGCTGGGCGACGGCGAGCTCGAGCGACTCGACACTCGTGTTGAATCCCGTCAGGGCGACTCGGAGTTCGTACTTGCCGGGCGGCAGCCCGGCAAGCGTGAACGTGCCGTCGCCGTTCGAGACGGTAGATCGCGAGATACCGGTGTCGAGATTCCGGGCCACGACGTCTGCACCGGGCAACACGCCGCCGGTGTCGTCCTTGACTGCTCCGGAAATCGTGGCAGCCGTGATTTGCGCGACTGCTGCATTCGTGCTGATCAGGACGAACGCGAGAACGGCGAGACTGCGACGCGCGATCCGATGCATCGTCCCTCCGCCGATCGGCAAACCCGGACACCTTAACACAAGCTCCGACGTTTGCAGCGTCCCCTTGACTTCGATCGGCCTCGGCCGCACACTCCGCGTGAGCAGCAATGGTATGACCAAAGGACGGACCCAGACGACGAATCCTTTTGTCGCGGTCGTGCCGCTCGCGGCCGCCTGCGGCTCGACCAATACCGCTGCGCCAGCCGGCGCGGCCGATCATCCCGATTTCCACCGGTGAGACCGGTGATCGGCGACGTCTTCACGGGCTGCGACGAACACCTCTTGCCGCCGTTGGCGGCCGGCGCCGCCCTGGCCGCGGAGCACTGATCGTGAGCCGCCGGATCGTTCTGACCTCGGCCGTCGTCGCCGGCATGTGGCTCGTGGCGATGCCGGCCGGACGCGCGCCGTCCGCCGCCGACGTGTTCGTCGCAACGACGGAGGCCGCTGAAAACGCGGACGGCGCGATGTGCATGATGCCGGGCGGCGACGCGAGTGGCGACGATCAACAAATCGCGATCCCGACGCGCAGCGACGCCGAGCGCGGCGATCTGCCGCCGGTCCGCATGGTCGTCGACCCGTATCCGAGCTTCAACGGCGTCGCGGTCGACGCGACCAACGATCTCGTCATGATGAGCGACACCAATCGCAAGAGTCTGCTCATCTACGATCGCGCGGCCGGCAGCGCGACGTCGAAGCAGGCGGCGATGGCGAAGCAGCAGATCATGGGACCGGACACCGGCGTCGGCTTCGTCGCCGGCGTCGCCATGGATCCGGCGCACCGCGAGCTGTTCACGGTCAACAACGACGTGGAAGATCGCCTCGTCGTGTTCGATTACGACGCGCGCGGCAATGTGACACCGAAGCGGCTCCTCTACGTGCCGCATCAGTCGTGGGGCATCGCCTTCGCGCCCAGGCGCGGCGTGATGGCGCTATCCGTTCAGACGCCGAACATGTATGTCGTGTTCGGGCGCGAGGCGACGAAGTTCGACGCGCCAATCCGTTCCGTCCGCGGCCCGAAAACAGCAATGGCCGACCCGCACGGCATCTACTTCGACGAGACCCACAACGAGGTGGTCGTCGCCAATCATGGCAATTTCCGCCCCGGCGAGCTGATCACGTCCTATACGGCGTACGACGCGCGCGAATCCCGGCAGGAACGGAGCGGCAATGCGTTCGACGAGTCCGCGCGCGGCCGGTTCGTCCCGTCTTCGATTACCGTCTACGACGGCGACGCGACTGGCGACGTCGCACCGCTGCGCGCGATTCAGGGACCGACCAGCCAGATCGACTGGCCGATGGGTGTCGCCGTCGACGAGATCAACAACGAGATCGTCGTCGCGAACAACGGCGACAACTCGATTCTGATCTTTCCGCGAACCGCGAACGGCGACATGCAGCCCAGGCGGGTGATCCGCGGGCCGCTGACCGGCATCAAGGGACCGATGGGCGTGGCCATCGCGAAGGACGAGATCTGGGTCGCCAACTTCGGCGATCACACGGCGCTCGTCTTCCCGCGGCTTGCCGGAGGCAACGTGGCGCCGCGGCGGATCCTCCGGAACGCGCCGGCGGGGAAGGAGACCAGCGGCTTCGGCAATCCGTACGCCGTCGCGTACGACACGAAGCGCCGCGAGGTGCTCGTCCCCAATTGAGTCAGCCAGCCGCGCATTGCGGCGTTTGCCAGGTTGGCAAACGGAAACGTGGCGCCGGCGAGAGTGATTCAGGGACAGATGACGCATCTGAGCCGTACCACGCACGGCATCGCGTACGACGCCACGAACGACGAAATCGTCGCGCCGAATCCGCTGGCGGCGGCGATCGTGACTTTCCGCGGCGGCGCCACCGGAGAGGAAGCGCCAACGCGGACGATCCAGGGCGCGCGGACCGGCCTCTCGCGTCCGGAGACAGTCGCTGTGGACGAGAAGAACAACGAGCTGTTCGTCGGTGATCCAGGTGATCGCCGCGTCCTCGTCTACAAGCGCGATGCAGACGGCGACGCCAAACCAGTGCGGACGATTCAAGGTCCGAAGACCAAATTGCTCCAGGTGGTCGGCATCGCCGTCGATCCCAAGCGCGATGTGCTGGTCGTGTCGACCTACTCGCGCCTTCCCGGCGGGGTGACCGGATTGCTGATGTTCGGGAGGACTGACCAGGGCGACGTGGCGCCGCGTCGGGTCATTGCCGGACCGAAGAGCGGCATCACGCGCCTGCGACAGATCGCGCTCGATCCGGAGACCGGCGCGATCTACGCGGCGGTGATCAACAACGAGTATCTGCCGCCATATGACATCGATCACCCCCGTCGCGGTCTCGATCCTGGCGTCGAGCTGCCGTCGCCGTGGAACACCGGCACGGAAGGGTTCATCGGCGTCTGGGACGACGAGAAAGACGATGGTGACGCGCCGCCGCGGTCGATCATCAAGGGGCGCTCGACCGGGATCGTGCACCCGGCGGGGGTCACCTTCAACGCGCGCGACGGGGAGGTGATCGCTCCCGACGCGGTGTGGAACGGGCTCTTCACGTTCCTGAAGCCGGAGCTGTTCGCGCAGCCAGGTCTGCCTGAGCGCGGACGCAACGAGATTCCGGTGCGATGATTCGGCGGCTCCTCGCGATCCTCGGCCGCCGGACGATGCTCACGTTCGGCCTCGTCACGTTTCTCGTCGGCGCCGTGCTCGCGACCGTACACATCACCTCGCGATACGCGCTGAAGATCTACATCGACGATCAACTGCGCCGGATTCGGTGGGATCTCGCCGTCTACCAGCAGGGCGCCGTCAACGGCGATCGCTCGCTGCAGCGATACATCGCCAGGACGCCGCACGTCACGCACGTCGAAAGCCTCGCGTTTCTCCGTGCACGCTTTCCCGAAGGTGGCGAGGTCGAGGCGCAGGTCGACCGGAAGCCGTTCACGACGCCATGGCTCTGTCTGTTGGCCGCATCGGATCCGGCGCTCCTGCCGCCGGAGGTCGGCTTCGCGCTGACGCGCGCGTCGACGAGCCCGTCACGCGAGTCGAACCCTCGCCGCGGTGCGGTCCTCGCGCTCATCGGTCCCGAGTACGCGATGGGGAAGGCGTTTCTCGCGCTGCAGGGCGCCAAGGAGTTCACGCTCCAGGTCCACGTCCAGGATCAACCGCGGTTTCTGTTCAATACACCGCTCACCGGCGTCGTCCGTCTCGATCGCGACGAGCTGAACCGATGGCTGATGGATCAGACGGGATCGGTCAGCTACATCCCGTACATCGGCGCCATTCTGCTGATGCCGTACGAGTGGGACGTGCTGACGAGGTTCGATCAGGTGGCGACCGGCTTCGTGCCCGAAGAAGTCGTCGGCGTGTCGGATCCTGACGCGCAGCACATCCAGCAGGCGGAATACGCGCCCGAGATGGTGTACGTCGCGCGCATCGATCGTCCGTCGTTGATTTCCGGATGGGACATCCCGGGATCGCTGGCGCGGGTCACTGCGCTGACCGCGCGCCTCCGGCATGGCGCCGCCGAAAATGCGCCGACGCCGAAAAAGATCTTCACCGGTCAGCCGGAGCATAGCCACGATCCGGGCGAGATCGGCGACGACGAAACGAAATTTGGCGCCACCACCTTCGTCGTCGACAGCACGACCGAGGTGCTGTTGCAGCGCATGGCTGGGATCGCGCGTCTGATTGGTGTGGTGTCGCTCCTTGTCGCGACGCCGCTCCTGTGGATGGCGTGGGTGCTCGCGGCGAACCTCGCCGGCCTGTTGATGTTGAACGAACGCCGCACGCTCGGTCTCATGCGGCTGCGCGGCATCCCTGGCGACCTGATCGGGCGTGCGCTCCTGCTCAGCGTCACGATCGGTGGCGTCGACGGTGGGCTGGTGGGACTCGCCGCCGGGTCGGTCGGACCGCTGCTGATCTACGAGCACGGTCACCTGCCGGTTGGCGTCCTGTTCGACGGCCGTCAGGTTCTCGTGTTCGGCACGTTCCTGCTGGTTACGCTCGCGCTCGCGCTGCTCGTGAGCCGTCGCCTCGTCACCTACGCGACGACGATTTCTCCGCTCGAGGCCTCGGTCCGGGTGTCGGGAACAGAGGCGGTGCAGGCGTCGCTGACGTTCGGTCCGCTGCAGCAGCTCGCGCTGCTCCTCGGCGGCTACGTGCTTGTGGGCTGGATGTTCGACTTCGCGGTGTCGGCGGCGCCAGGCTTCGGCTGGTTCGGACTTGCCGACCGGCTGCTCGATTTTCTCGGTCTCCCGCTGTTCCTCTACGGCGTCGCCACGCTGATCGCGTCGAACCGCGCGCGCATCCAGCGCGTGATGGCGCCAGTGCTCATGCCGATTGGCGGACGCCTCGGTGCGTTCGCGCTGCGGCACATGTCGGCGAAGCCGCACCGCACGGTGGCGTTCCTGCTCATCGTCGCGCTGATGTCGAGCCTGAGCCTCTATCCGATCATCACCAGCCGATCGTTCGAAGACAAGGCGGTGCGCGGCGCCCGGGTGCAGCTCGGCACCGACTGGCAGGTGCTGTTCAACGCGCCTGACCTCGTCGACGTCGATCGACTCAACGGTCCTGCGTCGACACAATTCGCGGCGCTGAAGCCAGAAGTCGACAAACTGATCACGACGTACAAACGCCTCACTGGCGTTCGCGACGCAACCTTCATGGTCGAAGCGGTGTTGCCGTCGTTTTACCTGCCCGGATACGGACTGCGCGGCGTGCCGCTGTATCTGCTCGGCAGCCCCGAGGCCTATCGCGCGCATGTGTACTCGGAGCCGAGCGTCGGCCTGACCGGCGCGTTCGACGACATCGTCGGCCACGCGGCGAACGGTGAGGTGGCGGTGTCACCACCGGTCGCCGACTTCTGGCGGCTCGATGCCGGCACGCGGCTGCTCCTGGGGCTGGACGGGGAGCGCCGCGCCGTCGCCACCAAGACAGCGGGCGTTCTGGCGTTCCTGCCCGGGATTCCGCCAAAGAGCGTCAGCGATCGACAGGGCTACGTGCAGGCGCGCGTCGACTATCTGAATTACCTGTTCAGCAGCAACGCCTACCTTGCGACCGGGCTCGACAATCCACAGCTCGCGGCGCTGCAGATTCTGCTGTCGCGCGTGATCGTGCTGCTCGAGACCGATCCGTCTGCGGCTGGTGAAGGTTTTCAGAAGACGCTCGCGACGGCGGCGCCATTTCCGCCGCTCGAGATCCACAGCCGCGCGGAGGAGGTCGGTAAAGTGGGCAGCGACATGTTCATCTCACTGGCGCTCGCCAACATGCGCATCTATCTCATCGGCGGGCTCGTCCTGGCGCTGATCGCGATTCTCGCGGTCGCGCTGGCGAATTACGCGGAGGATCGCCGTACGCTCGCGCTGCTGCGTATCCGCGGCGCGGCTCCGTCGGCGATGTGGCGGTTCGTCCTGGCAATGCTGTTGTCGCCGGCGCTCGTCGGCCTCGCGCTCGGCGCGGGATCGGCAGCGTTCGCCGGCTTCGGGCTCGCCAATTACGTATGGACGCTGCGCGAGATTCGGACGGTCGTGCAATTGCTGCCGACGCGGTTGGTCCTGGCGTCGTTGACAGCCTGGGTGGCGCTGGTCATGGTGTGCCTGCTGGTGAGCGTCGCGTCGTGGTTCAGCTGGTGGGTCTATCGTGATACCGCGCACGGATCGATGCAGGGAGCGTAACGAATCAGATACGGGGACCGGGGACATATCGAGGCCAAGCATCTGGAATTCGTCGCACGCTGACGCGAAGGCGTGATTGTGGGGAGTGGCTAACGGTTCGGGATTGGTATGTTCAAAAACAAGGGTGTCGCCGTCACGGTGTCCGGCCTCAGCAAACGGTACCAGACCGCAGCCGAAGAGGTCCATGCGCTGCGTGAGAACACGTGGGACGTCCGCACCGGCGACGCGGTCGCGATCATGGGACCGAGCGGCTGCGGGAAGACCACGCTGCTCAACCTGCTGGGGGGCGTCGATCGGCCGTCCGCCGGTCGAATCATGATCGACGGACAGGACCTGACCCAGATGGACGAACGCGCGCTCGAAACGCATCGGCTGCGGCGCGTCGGCTTTGTCTTCCAGTTCTTCAACTTGATCCCGAGCATCACGGCGTTCGAGAACCTCGAACTCCCGATGGTGATGGCTGGCATCCGCGAAGCCGAGTGCCGCGATCGCGCGCGCACGTTACTCGCGATGGTCGGCCTCGAGACCAAAGGGGAGAAGCGTCCGGAACAGTTGAGCGGCGGCGAGCAGCAGCGCGTCGCCGTCGCGCTCGCGCTGGCTAACGATCCGGCGCTGATTCTCGCCGACGAGCCAACCGGGAACCTCGACTCGACCAATGCCGCTGCCATTGTGAGCCTGCTCAAGTCGCTGTCGACAGCGTACGGCAAGACGGTCATCATGGTCAGCCACGATGCAAAGGCGGTCGAAGTCTTCCCGACGGTGTACGGGATGAGAGACGGACGATTCGTCGCGGCTGGCACGGCGGCGTGATCACAAAAGAGCAAATAACGGATTACCAGCGAGGCTCAGAGAAGCGCAAAGCGGCGTCGTGTGGGAGAGGAGGAGCGTCGTGAAATACGCATCGGCTGTCGTCCGGCTCCTGGTCAGTCTAATCATCGCAGCGGCGGCAACCGCGAGCGCCTGCAACCGAATGGACCGCTCCGATGGCGCCGGCGCTGCCGGACGCGCCGGCGCGACCGGCGCAGACAAGTATCCGGAACCGCGCTGGCCTTCATATTTCAAACCGCCGAAGACCGTCGACGATCTGATGCCTGCGGCACGCTCGCTGGTCCGCAATCAATCGGGCCTGCAGGGCAAAGGAATGGGCATTCTCACAGCCGGCGAGTCGGTTCTCATCGTCGCGAACAACGATGCCGATCCGATGGTGATCGAGGCAATTCGGCGCGCGCTCGTCGAACGCAGGGTCACGCCGCACATCAAGTTCGTCTATGAAATGTCGGGCGAGACGAAGGAGGAGGCTGACGCACGGGTCATCAGGCGCGACAAGGGCCACGCGATTGCCAAAGCCGGAATCTATCAGGCCTCGCAGTGGATCGAGAATCAATTCCCGAACCCGGCCGAGCCGAAAGCCTACTTGCAGAAGCGGAGGCCTGACGTCTACCAGGAGTTGTTCCCCGGCGAAACCGGCGATGTGAAGTTCGACCCCAACGGACCGAAGCAGCGGCCTCGCGGTGAAGCGGCTGGCGGCGGCGGCGAAGATGTCGACACCGGGCAGGCGACGAGCACCGATTACCGCAGCCGCAACGCCGTCGGCGACGGGATCAAAAAGTATCTGACCGCGCATCCCGAGATTCGCGGCGTGTTCTGGGGACAGGGTGGCAGCACCGGGTTGAGGCGTCAGCTGTATCCGATGTCCGACAAGTTCCTCGGCACGTTCATCACCGATAACGTGTACAACCTGCAAAGCCAGATGTCGACCTATCCGGGCGATGTGTGGCAGCTTGCCGAAGAGCAACTGCTCGAGCCAATCGTCTACGTCGATCGGATGGAAGCGAAGGATCCAGAGGGCCTCGACGTCTCGGCCGACATCACCGACGAGATGGCACAGCGGTGGGCGTCAGGCGCGTATCAGCGCGGACACCTGTACATGTTCCCGAACCAGGCAACCGGACGCTTCGGCTACTCGTTCGTCAACTATCCGGCGTTCCAGCAGAAGTGGCTGCCGCGCGAGCCGATCGCGCGCATCAACGGGATCATCGCTGGCACACAGGGGCACGGCGGGTTCTATCCGCGCTGGGAGATCGCCTTCAAGGACGGTTTCATCTCCGACGTGAAAGGCGGCGGCGCGCAGGGCGACGCGCTGAAAGAGTTCATCCATTGGGACAAGCTGAACCGCATGACGTATCCGTACCACAATCAGCCCGGATTCTGGTACTTGTATGAAATCGCCTTCGGCTCACATCCGAAGGCGTTTCGTCATCCAATTCCCCTGCTCAAGACGGGCAACACGAGCCCGGACCGCGTCCGCAGCGGCGTCATCCACTGGGGCCTCGGCATCCGGTTGTGGCACGATCCTGACGCGCCGACCGAATCAAAAGTGTGGCGCGAGTTCAGTGAGAAGAACAACGTGCCATTCGATCACGGCTGGCACACACACACCTACTTCACGACCTATAGAGTCCGCCTGCGGAATGCGAACAAGTGGGTGACGATCCTCGACAAGGGCCACATGGTGAGCCTCGACAATCCCGAAGTGAGGGCGCTCGCATCGCGGTACGGCGATCCGAACTACCTGCTGACGGAAGACTTCATTCCGGAAGTTCCGGGGATCAACGCGCCGGGCGATTATCTGAAGGACTACGCGCCCGATCCGGGCGGCTACTCGTTGAAGGTGCTCGACCGCGCGATGAAGGGGACTTACGATCACTACTTCCCCGGCGCAGGCGCGAAGATCACATTTAACGCGCCCGCTCCGGGCACCTTGGCGAGAGGTGGGCAATAAGGATGATGTCGCGCGCTCGCATCGCGTGCACGGTCGCGACGATCGCGGCCGTGCTGACGGTGCACCCGTTTGCGGCGCCGCCGCTGCCGCACTTGCGCGGCATCGGCGAGGTTCGCGATTGGTTCAACGCCGGCAACGGGCACGTGCGCCTGATCCTGCTCCTCTCACCGACATGACCGACGTGCGTCGCCGGCGCCCGGTGGGCGCAGAACGATCTCCTTGCGAAGATTCCCGCTGCCGACGTGCGTGTGTTCGTCGTCTGGTTCCGAATGTATCCGGGCGACGAAGAGTCACGTTGGCCGCATGAGATCCTCCTCGACCGGCGCGTGCTACAGCTGTGGGACGAACCGAAGTCGGCGGGGCGCTGGTTCATGACCCATCTGTCCGACCTGAAGCCGTCGCGCGGCGGCGACGGGCGTTTCCCGCAACGTGATGATGCGCTGTGGGACAGCTACCTCCTGTTCGATCGCAACGCAACCTGGAACAGCACGCCAACCGGCATTTTGAGCTGGGGCTTCACGGTGATGCGCACGCGCGCCAAGCTTGCCGAGGACCTGCAATGGGCCCTTGCCAGCAACCGCTGATCATCGACTGCCATGGCCGACTCAATTCACGGGTCCCTGTGAACCCCGGGTTGCCGATTCACTGCGACTTGCAACCAACACTGACTTCCACCATTTGAGGATGTTCGCATCGTGCCGTTCTGTACACCGCCTGAGCGCAGTTGGGCCAAGGACGCTTCAGCCAACAAGGCAAGGAGGCAATTCATGAGAACGCGTTTGCCTCGATGGGTCGTGGCAGGTCTCTGCTTCGTGTGCGGCACCGGCGCCGCACACGCGCAAACGGTGAAGCTCACACCGCTCGGTCAGACCGCCGGGGAACTCGCGGCGTTCGATCGCGCGGTCCTGTTCGAGGATCCAACGGGCGTGCGGATTCTCTACGATCCCGGGCCGACGGTATCAGCGACCGATCCGAGGCTCGGCGCCGTGCACGTCATTCTGGTCAGCCATGGACACGGCGATCACCTCGGAGTGACTCCGCAAATCGCAGCTGCCAAGAATGCGGCGGTCATCGCCGCGCCGGACCTCGCGAGTTTCATCGGGAAAAAAATTCAGGCGATCGCGGGTTCTCCGACGCCGGCGTGCCCCCCGCCGCCCATTTCGCCGACCGGCAACGGGTCGAACTCAATGACGGTTCCACGGCCAACGGCGTGCACCGCGCTGCTCGGAATCAGCGGCGAGCGTACCATTTCGAATGGAGGCCCCGCCATCGAGATCGCGACCGTGCCGGCGAACCATGACAGCAGCGCCGCCGCCGCCACGCTGTCGGAGCCGCTGAAGACCGAGCTTACGACTGATGGCCTGACGGCATACCTCGATCCGGCGAACGGTTTCATCGTGAGATTCACCAACGGCCTCTCGGTGTACCTCACCGGCGATACCGGGTTCACCGCCGAAATGGAGACGATCATCCGCGAGTTCTATCGGCCATCCCTGATGATCATCAATATCGGCGACCTCTTCACTACCGGGCCGGAGGCAGCGGCGTTCGCGACGACGCGGCTGGTCAGACCGCGCGCCGTGATCCCGTCTCACGTGAACGAAGCCGCGACGACCGGCGGCGCCGTCAATCCTGGTTCGCGAACGGCCCGTTTCATCGCGGCGGTTGAACGGACCGGACGCGGCGACGATCGCGGCGACGAAGGCCACGGCCGCATCGTCGTGCACGTGCCGAAGAGCGGTGTCACGATGGAGTTCGACGCGCGCGGCTCGTGCGTGAACGGCTGCTCGTAACGAGGTCAGAGGTCAG
>DATFXR010000083.1:0-40391 GCA_035315685.1 Vicinamibacterales bacterium
GCTGCGGCTTTTCGTCGGCGCCGAAGAAGCGAATCGCATCGAGGTAGCGTCCCCGCCGGTCGCGTGAGACGTGCCGCAGGAAGTTCTTGCCGCGCGCGCCATGCGGCAGCCGGGCCGACGCGATCGCCGCGGCACGCCGGAATGCGCGCGGACTGTAGCGGTCGAAAGCCACCACCCGCGGGTGCGGGAGGTAGCGATCGTATCCGCCGAACAACTCGTCGCCGCCGTCGCCAGACAGCACCACGGTCACGTGCCGGCGTGCGATCTCCGAGACGTACCACGTCGGAATCGCTGATGAATCGGCAAACGGCTCGTCGAAGTGGGAAACGATGCGGTCGAGGATGTTGATCGCGTCGGGCTTGACGACGAACTCGTGATGATCGGTGCCGAAGTGCTGCGCGACGCGACGAGCGTGCTCCAGTTCATCGAATGCGGGCTCGTCGAAGCCGATTGAAAACGTCTTCACGCGGCGCCCGGTGATCTCCGCCATCAGGCCGACAACCAGGCTCGAATCGACACCACCCGAGAGGAAGGCGCCGAGCGGCACGTCGCTGAGCAGATGACACCGCACGGCGTCCGTCAACACGCGACGCAACTGCTGGACAGCCTCGGCTTCGGTCCCGTCGAACGTTTCAACGGCAGGCACCTGCCAGTAACGCTCGATCGCGAGTCGGCCGTCCTGCCACGTCAGCAGGTGGCCGGGCGGCAGCTTCCGCACGCTCTTGAAGATCGAACCGTCGCGCGGCGTATAGAGCACCGAGAGGTAGTGGTCGAGCGCGTCGAGGTCGATCGTGCGAGGCAGATCGGGCGCCTGGAGCAGCGACTTCAGCTCGGATCCGAAATACAGCCGGCCGTTCTGCTGGGCGTAGTACATCGGCTTGATGCCGATGCGGTCGCGTGCCACGAGCAGCGCGCGAGCGCGCGCATCCCAGATGGCCAGGCCGAACATCCCGCGCAGCCGGCCGATCGCCGCCGGCCCCCACTCCTCGTAGGCGTGCACGATCGCTTCGGTATCCGTTGACGTATAGAAGCGGTGCCCGGCACGCTCCAGCGCGCAGCGGAGCTCGGGGAAGTTGTAGATCTCCCCGTTGAACACGATCCACACCGAGCGATCTTCGTTGTGAATCGGCTGATGGCCGGTCGCGAGATCGATGATGCTGAGCCGCCGCATTCCGAGCGCGACACCGTCAGCGACCCACGAACCTTCGTCGTCCGGGCCGCGATGGCGGATCACGTCGCACATGCGACGCACGAGCGCGCCGCTCTCCTCGTGGGTGAACGGCGTGCTGGCGCCCGACGACTCGACGAAACCGGCGATACCGCACATTCAAAAATCTCTGCGGTCTCTGCGAACCCCGCGGTTGCTTTCCCTCGGCGCCGATCGCCGGTCAGTCGCAACCGGCTGTTCATGCCCGCCGACGACGAGCCGCGCGCCCTGGGCGGCGCCGGCGACCCGCGCATCGGCGCCGAAGTCCACATGCACGGCTGGCACGGCGCGCGGCAGGACGAATTGGATGCCGCGGCGGCCTGGCGTCCGCACGAACGATCCATCGACCAGAGCCACCCGCGCGACCGGCCGATCGCCAGTGACGCGGCAGAACAACGCTCGCGCATCGGTTTCGAATTCGCCCACGCGCCAGGTGGCACCGCGCGCCGCGGCGGGTTCGACGAAGAGCGCGTAGTCCACCGAACCGGCTCGCGTGATGCGCAGTCCCGTCGCATGAGCCGTCGTGCCGGCCTCAGCCCAAACCGGCAGGCATTCGACGTCCGTGACAACGTTCTGCGGATTCAGGTCGAACACGCTCATCATCCAGAAGGGCGTTCCACCGCCGTGGCCGACGCGCACCGTCGTGGCGCGATCGATTCGGCCGTACGCCGGCGAGTACCAGCCAAGACCGCTCGCCGCATCGCCGACGAATACTTCGACCAGGCCGTGCGGCACGACGAGTCCGACGCGCTCGCTGTTGCGAGTCAACGTCACCCTGCGGCCGCGCGCGTCGACGCTCCATCGCGGATCGATGTGCCAGTGGACCGCGGCTGCGTGCGTCTCGGCGCCAGCGTCCGCTGCCGGAGGAGTGGCCGATCCGCGCTGCCCGATCGACGCGTGGCTGACGAGATCGGCGACGACGATGAGATCGCCGTGCAGCGTCAGGACGCGCCGGCGGTGCTCGAGCGGCGCATATCCATCGTGCGCGCCGTCGAAATAATCGAAGGCGTCGTTGGCTCGCCAGGCCAGCACGCGTGCGTCAGCGACCTGCGTCCAGTGAAATGGTCCGCGCGGCACTGACTGGGAACGATCGTCGAGCACGAGCGTGTTGTGCAGCGCGGTGGATCGCATCCGGTCGCGCAGCGCCGGATCGGACGTGTAGCACGCCGTGCCTGGATCGATGAGCAGGCGCAGGCCGCGCACCGACAGCGCCATCGACAGTGCGTCGGCGTGAGCGTGGCCGCAGTTGCCATAGCCGTGCGGCCCGCCGTCGATGACGAGGTGGGTCCCGGCGACGGAGCGCGAGACGTAGTAGCCGGTCTCGGCGAGCGCGGCGGACGTCAGCGGCTCGACCGCCGCCACGAGCGGCTCGACATTGACTGCGGACAGCATCCACCGCGCCTCCTCCGGCGCGGGTCCGATCTGCAGGTCGGGCCGCCGCACCAGCGCCGCGGCGATCGTCAGGCTGTCGCGCACGTCGTCGGGCGTGCGGCCGGCAATCGGGAGCAGCATGCCCCCGTCGTCGTCGCCGAGATGCGGGAGCAGGCCGCGATCGTCGGCGAGTAGCCGCGTCGAGAACCCGAGCCGGGCCACGACGCCGTCGAACGCGTCCGCCGCGGCGTCGCCGGTCAGGCGGGCGACGATCGAGGCCAGCAGATAAAAGTCGAGCGTGTAGCGGTGATAGTGCGTCGAACGCTCGCAGTGGCCGCCGTCTGCCGCGATCTGCCGGCGGGCTTCGTCGAGCAGGATGCACCGGCCCGTGTCGGCGCGCCGATCGCTCGCCGCGAGTTCAGGCAGCGCGCGCGCGGCGACGTACAGCGCGAGCGCCTCGCCAATGAGATGCGTGTTGGGGCTGAAATAGTACGAGAGGTTCCGTTCGACGTGCGTCAGCTGCCGGTCGAGCGCGATCAGCAGATCCACGAGCCAGGGTGCGTCGCTGCGCTCGCCAGCCTCGACAAAAAAGCCAATCGCCCACAGCCACGACATCGATCGCATGGCGAGCTCGAGCATGCTCGCCCAGTTGATGCCGATGAGCGGCGGATTCGCATCGAGCCAGCTGCGCAGCTCGCCGGTGAAGCGCTCGTAGTACTTCGTGTCGTCGGTCAGCCAGAATGCGCGACCGAGCGTGAGCCAGTGCTGGTGACGATTGAGCTCCCAGATCACCTTGTGGTCGCCGACCTCGGGGTCCAGGTACGGGACGCTCTTCCAGAAGATCGAAGGTGCGCGGCGGTTCGACGCGGCATCGACCTGCCAGTCGACATCGGCGCCGTGCGCGGAGATGGAGGAGGACGTAGCTGCCGCGGTCGCCGGCGGATCGAAGCGCAGACCACGGTAGCCGAGGAGATCGAACGTGCCGGCGAGAATTCGATCGGCGGATGCCGCGGCCTGCGCGGCCGCCTGCGGGTGCTCCGTGCGAATCTGCTCGACGACGATCGGCTTGACCGATGGATGCACGACGAAGCGGGCGGGGGCTGATCTGAAGTGGCGCGCCAGGGCACGGTGCGCGGCGTTCCAATCTCCGCGGGACAGCGCATCTCGGACTGCGCCGAGCGCCGCGCCGCGGGTGAGAACCGGCAGAAGATCGCGCCGGTTCCAGCGCGGCTCGACGACGCGGGTGCGGACGCGATCGCCCAGCGCGCGCAGAGCGGTGGCCGTCCTCCAGGCGAGTTCCGCCCGGTCCATGCACACGACTCGCGAAATCAACGTGGTCCGATCGACCATGCGTTCAGCTCTTGATCGCCGACGATGCGGGCGAGGCGGAGGCATAGCCGCGGTCTCCAGCCGGCAGGCGCGCCACACTTCGATAGGTCTGCAGCCACTGGTCGCGGACCGCTGACCACGTGCAGGCCTGGCACGTCGCAAACGCCGCACGCGCCAGGCCGCCTGCAAGCTCCGGGTCATCGATCAGACGCAGGACATGGGCCGCGAGCATCTCGAAGTCGCCCAGCGGCGCCAGCAGTCCGTGACGTTCGTGCGTCAGGATCGCCGGCACGCCTCCGGCCTCGGTGGACACGACCGGCAAGCCACTCGCGAACGCCTCGATCACCGATGTCGGCATGTTGTCGATGTTCGGGCTCTGGAGGTAGATGTCGTGGTCGGCATAGTAGCGGGCGATCTCCTCGGGCCTGACCCGGCCGGCAAACGTCACATGGCGGAGCCGCAGCTGATCGACGAGCTCGCGGAGCTGCGCCTCGTGCGGTCCGCCGCCGACGAGCGTCAGGCTGGCATCGGGCCAGCGTTGCTGCACGAGCGCGAAGGCGCGTACGGTTGTCGCGACGTTGTAGAGCGCCTCGAAGTTCCGCGTCGACACGATGCGCGGACCGAGCCGCACTCGCGCACGGAACCGGAACCGATCGAGGTCGACAATGTTCGGAATGCTCTCGGCGTCGATGCCGAAGCTGCGGAATACATCGACCAGAAAACGCGACGGGACGATGTTCTTCTCGACGCAGGCGAGCGCGCGCCGCGCGATGACGGATCGCTGCAGATGATCCGGCGCCTGGCCGCTGCGGTAGTTGAGGACGATCGGCTTGCCGAGCGCCTTCGCGACGACAATCGCCGGCAGCGGCGCGAGCAGGAATGATGAGTACGCCGCGGAGAACACGTGCACGACATCCGCCGTTGCCAGTTCGCGGACGAGCAGGGGCGCATACGTCAGTTCGTTCACGATCGTGCGCAGGTAGCTCACCCGGTGCGCGAAGCGCAGCAGAGGCGGAAACAGCGGGTTGATCGGGACGAGCCACGCGTCGACGTCCGGATCGCCGCGCCATGCCTGGAGCAGGCGGTTGGCTTGAACCGCCTGACCGCCGAGGATCCGCAGCGAGGGAGCGACGAACGCGACGCGAAGTTTCCGCATGGCCGGGCTGGTCAGCGGCATCAGGGCTGACTGATGTGCTTCCCGCGTTGCGCTGAGTTGCAAGGCTCACGCCGCCCTCGCCGAGATCCGCCGTCCATGGCCGGAGGCAGCCCGCCGCATTCGTCGCGCACGTTTGCGGCATATGGCGGAGCGTACGCGTTCAGATACTGGCCAGGGTCGCCGGTCGCCCCGTCGGCTGCGGCCCGGGCGAGGTTGTACGCTTCGCGCGCGGTCACGTAGTGGAGCACGTACTTCGTGCCGTCGTTGTATTCGCGCTCGAGGTAGCTCAGCATGTCGCTGTAGTCCTGACCGAGGACTGACTCGACGTCGCCCGGTGTACTGGCGCCGTGCGAGAACAGCTTGACGAAGATCCAGTCGGGTCGCTCGGCGACGTGGACGTTGGCGCGAATCCACCGGTCGGCGCGGCGGGGTGAGGCGTGTTCCGCCGCGTGGATGTCGCCATCGTCCAGATCGAGGAAGAGGTGACGCGGGTTGAGCGACGGCGAGAAAATCAGCGGCCCTTCGAACATCATCAGGTCAGCTTCCCCGCTGCGCAGCGTTGCGAGCGGCAGCTGACGGTCGTATGACTTCGGCTGGTCGTCGTCGCGGGTGGCGTAGATGGAGTTGACGCGTTTGGGCTGCGATATCTCGTAGAGGCTCGGGAACGTGAAGTCAGCGAACGCGCCGAGTTGGCGCAGCAGCCGGATTTCCGTGTTCACGCCGCATTCCCCGTCGCCGTTGCTGTTGTCCAGGCCGGAATTTCCGTGCACGAATGCGAACTGCGTTCGTCCGTCCGAAGTGCGCAGGAATCCGTACTCCTGGAAGCGTCGGATCGCGATGGACAGCGCGGCTCGCAGCTGCTCCTCGGTGTGGAAGGCGTGATGATGGTGGAGTTCGACTTCGCCAAGTCCCGCCGCGGTCACCTCGGTGAGCAACTGCAGCACGCGATTCGAGATCTGCTCGCCCGGATAGGCCCACGTGTGCTGCGGCGGCCGGCCGGCGCTGTCGCGATGGCGCGCCGCGAGTTCCGCGTAGCGCCGCAAAAACTCACGCGCCTCGTCCATGGTGTTCGGCTCGAAGTGATCGACCATCAGCAGGAAGATGTGCGTCGGGCGCGACGTGAAGAGCGCCCTGGTCCCGAACGTCGACCATCGCAGCAGGTAATCGGGCAGGAACACCTGATAACTTCGCGCGTAGGCCCGCACAGCGAACGCGGCCGTGTACAATGCGAGGCCCGCATACAGCAGCGCACGGAACGGCTTCACCCATCGCGACAGCGTCAGCGGGGGCAGTGACATCGACCGGCGGCGGAGCGCGACGTCAAACGGCAGCGACGTTCCCGGGTTCAACTCTTCGGCCAAGGCTCCTCCGCTGATCGCTCTTCCCACGGCTGCTGCATCGATAGACGCCGAGACGCCGCCTGGACAGGAGCCGCCGATGCGTGTATCACGCTGCGCGCAGACCGCGGCGAAGGCGGTACGCCCACAGAAGGGGCTGCGGCCAGCGCGACGTGAGACGGGCACAGGCGGCGAGCGTCCAGCTGCGACGGTCGGCGGCGAGCGTCCGAAGCGCGCGCGCGGCTGCGGCGGCGTCGCGGCGCTCCAGCGATGCGCGCAGCTCGGCGCGCTGGAGCTCGCTCGTGAATCGCGCGATCTGTCGCCGCGCCGCCTCACGTTCTTCAACCTGATTCTCCAGGCGCGTCTCGACGTGGCGCAGCACTCGCATGACCCCGCGAATCATCCGCGGTTCGTCGCTCGACAGGCTGTGGTCGCGCCGCCGGTAGCAGCCGAGCGGCTCGAAGTTTCGAACGATCGCCATGCCGGCGAGCGCTGCGCGCAACCAGAACTCGTAGTCTTCATTACCCGTGAACGCCAGATCGAAGCAGCCGATTCGGTCGACAACGTGCCGCCGGAACATCGACAGGATGCACACGGTGTCTTCGTGCTCGATGAGGTCGCGCAGCGAGAGGGTCTCCAGCCCGATCATGCGAGGCCAGAATGGTTTGCCATCGAACGCCCGGCCGCCGCCCAGGTTGATCGCATTCGACGTCACGATCGACACGTCGGGGTTCTGCTCGAGCACCGCCAGCTGCCGCTCCAGGAAGGTCGGCGCGAAGAGATCGTCGCTGTCGAGCAGCGCGATGAACGCGCCGCGGGCCGCGCGAAATGCCGTGTTCCGCGCAGCGGCCGGCCCGCCGTTCGCCGTCGACGCCACGCTGATGCGTGCGTCCGCAGCCGCGAAGCGGCGCGCCACCTCGAAGGTGTCATCGGTCGACCCGTCGTCGACGATCAGCAACTCGAAGTCGCGGCACGTCTGTGCGAGGACCGAGGCAATCGTCTCCGCGAGAAAAAGACCGGCGTTGTACGCGGGCGTGATGACGCTGACGCGCGGCACCTTGGTCATGCGGTACGAAAAAGGGCAAAAACGCGGTCGGAGGCGGGAAAGCGTTTTCGCAACAATGGCAACTTCCCACCAAGGATCGACCGGCTGGCTGTCACTCTCGCGCTCCAACTAACCAGACTCAGCAAGCGAAGTACCAGACGGCGCACCGGCTCCGGATCCTTCCACTTCGTTGCATGGTCGAGGTGGACTGCCGTCGTTGACGGCAATGCACGAGCTCGGCGATGCCCCGATCGCTGCGGCGTGCTACCTGAGGATCCCTCGGTTGAAGGCGCTGTACACGGTGTGAGCCAGGTCGAGCGACCTGGCTCACGCGGGAAGGAAGTGCCTCCTGGCGACGGTCGTCGCCAGGCGCACGAGCGGGGTTACTGCGCCGTCAACTGGACCATGAAGACATCCGTGCGGAAGGTGCCTTCGGAGGTGTCCTTGCCGAGGGTCTTCTCCCAGTTCGTGGTGAAGATGACCCAGCGGCCGTCCGGCGAGACGTTGGCGATCGGCTCATACCAGAAGTAGAGGCTCGACGGATCCGTGTCGCTGCGGGCGTCCGAGCGGTGCTGCGCGAAGCGGTAGACGGGGCCGCCGCCGACGCCGTTGTTGACATCGATGCCGATGAGCTCGTCGTCCCAGGCGCGCAGCGGGGCGGTGAGGCCCGCACCGTAGCGGTAGGTGGACGAGATGACCGGCACCAGGGCGTCGGGGCGCGCGTTGCTCCACGACGTGTGATCGGCGGCGTAGATCTCCTGGGGCGTCAGCACCTGCGGGATCAGGTCGGCCGTGTGCGTCGGATTGTCGAGATAGCGGAACTGCCACTGCCCGGCGTCCCACGAGGTGGCGGTGCAGCAGTCCTGATTGACCCAGTAGCCGAAGCCGGCGGCGTCGTGCCCGCCACTGAGGTTAGAGGCGGGGAGCGGCGTGAACAGGTCGGTCACCGTATCCCAGAGGAACACCTGCGCCGCCTGGCGGGGCGCCGCCAGGTCCACTGACGTCGGGTAGATGAAGACGTAGCGGCCGGAGCGGTCGATGCTCGCCGCGTGGATGTGGAAGTTCAACGGCACGTTGGTGCTGACGCCGTTGATTGTCGAGTCGACCGTATTGACGATCTTGCGGGCGCCAAGGTTGTTGAGCGGTGCCGACAGCAGGTAGTAGTGCGAGTCCTGCCCAGGCCCGCCAAAGAACGTCATCAGGTTCTCACTGCTGGTCCCGCCAGTGATCACAGCGCCGACGTAGGTGTTGTCCAGGCCGCCCATGATCGTATCGAGATCCAGCAGTGTGGAATACGTGCCGGTGCGGAAGTCGTACTGCAGAATCGTGCGGTTGTTGTAGCCGCCGGCCCCGTAAATCAGGTTCGGATCGATCACGCTGAAGTGCGGTTCGATGTAGAAGCGGAGTGTCAGCCCGCCATCGCCGCTGCCGCTCGCCTGGAGGCGCGAGGCGTGCATCGTCGCGTGGTCGAACTGATAGGGGATGATCGTGCCGTCGGTGCTCGTGACGTAGAACATCGTCGAGTTCGCATTCCAGACCGACAGGTGCGCATTCGAGGAGACGTGATACGAGCGATTGAGCGCACCCGGGCGCACGGTGCCGTCGGTGACGCGCATCATCTTCGAGCCGAACGTCGGGTCGTTGAACTGGAAGCCCGCGGCGCCCACCTGCGGCAGCGCCGGCTTCGGACGCGGGTTGCGGTCGGTGGTCGCGTTGTAGGCCAGCGGCGACTCCAACGTGGTCCTATTCGACGCGCTGGCGACCGTCGTGAACGTCCACACGGGCCCGGCGGTCGAGCCGCCAGCGTTCTTCGCGACGACCTGCCAGAAGTAGGTCGTGCTGTTGGCCATTGACGCCGGGCTGTAGCTGGCGGCGGTCAGGCCGGTCGCGATCGCGGATGGCGGATTCGTCGTGCCGAACTTGAGGTCATAACTGGTCGCGCCGCTGGCGCTCCAGATCAGCGAGCTGTTGAGGGCGACGTCGTTCGCGCCGTTCGCAGGCGCACTCACCGTCGGCTGCGCCGGCGCACCAGCGACGGTCTTGAACGACCACACCGGCCCGACGGTCGATCCACCGGCGTTCTTCGCTGTGACCTGCCAGTAGTAGGTGGTGTTGTTCGCCATGGAGGCAGGCGCGTAGCTCGCAGCCGTCAGGCCGGTGGCCACCGCGGGCGGCGGATTGGTCGTGCCGAACGTGACGTCGTAGCTGGTGGCGCCGCTGGCGCTCCAGGTCAGCGAGTTGTTGAGCGCGACGTTGGTCGCGCCATTCGCAGGCGCGCCGACCGTCGGCTGCGCGGGGGCGGCGACTACTGCGGCGGGGCCGACCGTCACGTTGTCGAAGACGCTCGTGTTCAGCGTGGTGGTCGTGTGGCTGTTCACCGCCATGCCGGCAAGGCCCAGCGCCGCAGAAACGGTCGTGCTTCCGACCGGCTGCCACGTGATGCCGTCACTCGACACCGCGCCGGCTACCGCCGTCCCGGTCCGCGACAGCCGCAACCACGCCGGGAAGCTGACCGACGCGCTTCCGAGGTAGCTCGTCGCCGCGCCCTTGGACGGCCGGGCCATGAATTCGACGCCGCCGTTCGGGCTCGCGTCGAGGATCACGTGTGCCGCGTCGGCGGCCGTCGACTCGCGCAGCATGATGCCGGCCTTCGCCAACGCGTCGGTGTTCTGCTCCGCGGTGACGCGGACGACGATCTGCGTATCGCCAGCGATTGGCTGCGAGAGGAACTGGAAGGAGTCCGAGTGCCCGTAGATGTCGGCGCCAGCGCCTTTGACCGTGAACGCGTTATTGGCGAAGCTCGCCGAACCCGCGGGCGACGGCTGCCCGACGTCCGTGCTCGTCCACTGCGCGGGCAGCGACGTCGTCAGCGAGAACCTGAGCCAGTTCACATTGGCGATGCCGTTGGTGCCGGCCGTCACGAAGACGAGGCGGACGCTGTGCAGGCCCGCCTGCAGCGTGATGCCGTCCTGGTGCATCGTCGTCCACACCTGCCAGCCACCGGTGTTCGGCACCGTCATCAGGCCGGTCACGTCGATCCCATCTACATCCACACGCACGATGCCGCCGGTGCTCGCGCTCGCCACGCGAAGGTCCAGCGCGTAGGTGCCGCTGGCACTCACGTTGGCGGTGTACTGCAGCCACTCGCCGGCGCGTATTTTGGCGACGTCGTACCCGCCACCGGCATCGGCGCTCGCTTCGAGGTCGACGTCAGTATCGCGATAGACGCCACCGGTATTGCCCGGGGTCGTGTCGTAATAGGCGACCGACTGGCCACCGTCGTCGAAGTTCTCGGCCTCGATCGTGCCCGGAAGCACGGCCGCCGAACCGCCAAACGGCGTGGCGCCGGCTGCGGCCGCCGAAGCCGCCGCCAGCGCCAGCCAGACACACGTCGCCCATGTACGCACTTTCCCGGAGATCATTTCGCTGTCCTTTCGGTATGAGGTTTTATTAGTCGGTGGTTCGTTCCGAACCGATGACTAGTAGGGCAACGGGAATGCCGGGCGGCAGTACACGGCGGTGCACGGATTTTCCTGAAGAAAATCGCCAGAATTCACTGCTTCTTCGGCTGAGACGGCTCGCCCAAGTGATTACACTTTCGACGTATTGATCACAATTTGAAGCTATGCGGAATTCTTCACACTTGGCGCCGCGATAGAGTCATTACAATTGCGATATTTGACTTACCTAATTGTGATCTTTCGAGCAAAGTAACAGACGTTTCGACGACGTCGACAGACCGAGGCTAGGACAAGGCCGGAGTGAGCTCCTGGCGAGAGAGGACGCCAGGAGCGTCGGCTGCCTATTGCGGCGTGAGCCGGACCATGAAGACGTCCTGCCGGAACGTGCCTTCGGACGCGTCCTTACCGAGGGACTTCTCCCAGTTGGTGGTGAAGATCACCCAGCGGCCGTCAGGAGAGACGTTGGCGATCGGCTCGTACCAGAAGTAGAGGATCGTCGGATCGGTGTCGCTGCGCGCGTCCGAGCGGTGATGGGCAAAGCGGTAAACCGGGCCGCCGCCGATGCCACTGTTCAGGTCCACGCCGATGATCTCGTCGTCCCATGCGCGCAGAGGAGCAGTGAGGCCGGCGCCGTAGCGGTAGGTGGACGAAATCACCGGGACGAGTGCGTCGGGGCGCGCGTTGCTCCACGACGTGTGATCCGCGGCGTAGATCTCCTGCGGCGTGAGGATCTGCGGAATGAGGTCGGTCGTCCGCGTCGGAGTGTCGAGATAACGGAACTGCCACTGCATCGCATCCCACGAACTGGCGGTGCAGCAATCCTGGTTCACCCAGTAGCCGAAGCCGGCCGCGTCATGCCCGCCACTCAGGTTCGACGCGGGGAGCGCCGTGAACAGGTCGCTGACCGTATCCCACAGGAACACCTGCGCCGCGTTACGCGGTGGACCCAGGTCCACTGACGTCGGATAGATGAAGACATAGCGGCCGGAGCGGTCGATGCTCGCCGCGTGAATGTGGAAGTTCAGCGGGACGTTGGTGCTGACGCCGTTGATGGTGGACGTGACGGTGTTCACCACCTTGCGCGCGCCGAGGTTGGTGAGCGGCGCCGACAGCAGGTAGTAGTGCGAGTCCTGGCCGGGGCCGCCAAAGAACGTCATCAGGTTCTCACTGGTCGTGCCGCCAGTGATCACGGCGCCGACGTAGGTGTTGTCGAGGCCGCTCACGACCGTATCGAGATCCAGCACGGTGGAATACGTGCCGGTGCGGAAGTCGTACTGCAGGATCGTGCGATTGTTGTAGCCGCCGGCCCCGTAAATCAGATTCGGATCGATCACGCTGAAGTGCGGCTCGATGTAGAAACGCAGCGTCATCCCGCCCTCGCCCGTGCCCGTCGCCTGGAAGCGCGACGCGGTCATCGTGGCCGCGTCGAACTGATAGGGAATCGCTGTTCCGTCGTTGCTGACGACGTAGAACGCTGTCGAGTTCGCGTTCCAGACCGACAGGTGCGCGTTCGAGGAGACGCGGTAGGAGCGGTCGAGCGAGCCGGGTCGCGTCGTGCCGTCGGTGACGCGCATCATCCTCGAGCCGAACGTCGGGTCGTTGAACTGCGACCCGGCGGCGCCCACTTGCGGCAGCGCCGGCTTCGATCGCGGCGTACGATCGGTGATTGCGGCATACGCCAGCGGTGGGCTGCCTCCCGTCGGCGGTGGCGGCGGCGGCGGCGGCGGAGGCGGCGGTGGCGGCGGCGGCGGCGGTGGAGGCGGCGGTGGCGCCGCCGCCGCCGGCACGCTGATCGCGACGCTGTCGAAGATCGCTGTATTCAGCACCGTCGTGTCATGGCTGTTGACGATCAGCCCGGCAAACGGCCACGAGGCAGGGGCGGTTGTCGAGCCAACAGCCGTCCACGTGACGCCGTCGTTCGAAACGAGGCCGGTGACGCTGCCGCCGCTTCGTGTCAACCGCAGATAGATAGGCGCGGCGAGCGCCGTATTACTCTGCTTCGTCGTCAACGCACCCGTCGTGCTGCGCGTCATGAATTCGACGCCGCCACCGGCCGGCTTCACGTCGAGAATCACGTGCGCCGCATCAGGCGCGTTCGATTCGCGCAGCATCACACCCGCCTTGGCTTTTGCGTGTGTGTTCGAGAGGCTCGCGACGCGCGCGACAATATCGATGTCGCCGATGACCGTCTGCGAGACGAACTGGAAGGCATCAGCGGTGCCCCAGATGTCCGCGCCCGCGCCGGCGATGGTGAACACGCCGTTCAGATAGCTGGCGCTCCCGGCGAGCCCGACCGCTCCAATGTCGCGGCTCGTCCACGGCGCCGGCACGCCCGCGGTCGTGAACGACCATAGCGGCCCCAGCGTCACCCCGCCCTCATTGCTGGCGGCGATCTGCCAGTAGTAGGTCGTGGCAGCGGCCAGCCCGGTGGCGGTGTAACTCGCGGTCGTCAATCCTGTTGCCGCCGTCGGCGGATTGTTCGCTGTGCCGAACCTGACGTCATAGGTCTTCGCGCCAGTCGCGCTCCAGGCCAGCGACGCAGTCGGCGCGACGCCGACCGCCTTGTCTGACGGTGCCACGACGTTCGGTGTCCCAGGCGCGGCGGCGACCGTCGTGAACGACCAGATCGGTCCCGCGGTGGTTCCACCGGCATTCTTCGCGGTGATCGCCCAGTAGTACGTTGTGCCGTTTGCGAGCGCTGGAGGTGTGTAGCTCGGACCGGTGAGTCCGGTCGCGACGGCGGGCGGCGGAGTCGTCGCACCGAACGCGACGTCATAGCTCGTCGAGCCACTGGCGCTCCAGCTGAGCGACGTATTCACGGCGACGCCGCTGGACCCGCTGCCTGGTGCGACCGCCACCGGGGCGCCGGGCGGCGCAACCGACGTGGTCGTGAACGACCACACGCTGCTCGCCGTCGCGCCGCGGGAATTTCGCGCGACGACCTGCCAGTAGTACGTCTTGCCGTTGGCCAGCGACGCGGGTGTGAAAGTAGTGCTGGTCAGCCCGGTCGCCGCGACCGGCGGCGGGTTCGACGTACCGAACATGACGTCGTAGCTGGTCGCGCCGCTCGCGCTCCATGACAGCGCGGCGTTCACCGCGACGCCGGTCGCGCCGTCAGGCGGCGCCACGACAGTCGGCGCGCTCGGCGGGGCAACGAGTGGCGCGCCGACCGTCACGTTGTCGAAGACGCTCGTGTTCAGTTTGGTCGAGTGGCTGTTCACGACCATGCCGACGAGAGCGAGCGTGGCCGGCGCGTTTGCGCTGGCGACCTGCCGCCACGCGGCGCCGTCGGCCGAAACCGAGGCGATCACCGCTGATCCACTCCGCGACAACTTCAACCACGTTGGAAACGTGGTGGCCGTGCTCGTCACGCTCGTCGTGGCAGAGCCCTTCGCCGGCCGCGTCCTGAATTCGATGCCGCCGCTCGGCGTCACGTCAAGCAGGACGTGTGCGGCGTCGGCCGCGGTCGATTCGCGCAGCATGACGCCAGCCTTCGCAAGGGCGTTCGTGTTCTGCACCGATGTCACTCGGACCACGATCTGCGGGTTGGCCTGCGTCGGTTGCGAAACGAACTGGAACGAGTCCTTGGTCCCGCCGATGTCGGCGCCGCCGCCTTTGACGGTAAACACGTCGTTCGCGACCGTCGCCGTGCCGGACGGAAACGGCTGCCCGACATCGACGCTGCTCCATGGGGCTGGCAGGATCGTCGTTGGAGTAGACAACACGAAGTTGAGAAAATTCACGTTCGCGATGCCGTTGGTTCCGGCCGCGACAAAAACGAGACGGAAGCCATGCAGGCCGGCGGAGAGAACGATGCCGTCCTTTCGGATGGTCGTCCACGACTGCCAGCCGCCCGTGTTGGGGACCGCGAGCGGGCCGGTGGCGTCGAGGCCATCCACGTCGACGCGCACCGTGCCGCCGGTACTGGCGCTCGCGACCCTCAGCTCCAGCGCGTAGGTGCCGCTCACGCTGACGTTGGCGGTGTACTGCAGCCACTCGCCGGCTCGCGTCCAGGCGACGTCGTACCCACCGCCGGCATCTGAGGTCGCTTCGATGTCTACGTCGGTCTGCCGATACACGCCGCCTTTGTTGCCCGGCGTGGTGTCGACATACGCGACCGAGGGGCCGCCATCGTCGAAGTTTTCTGCCTCAATCGTGCCCGGCAGCACGACCGGGGCGCCACCAAACGGGGTCGCGCCGCTCACCGCTGCCATGTGCGACGCGCTTATCGCCAAGAAGACACACGTCGCCCATGTCCGGACTTTCGGAAAAATCACCTCTAGGGTCCTCGTATGAAGTTGGTTGGTTCGAAGCGAACCTGTGGACCTGAGGGCAATGGGGGTGCCACGCAGCTTGGCAGCGCCGATCGATTTCTTGTTTAATGAAATCGGCGCATTTCCGGATCGTGCTGGTCGTATGGAGGCGAGGAGTGATTGCGATTTCGCTGGGTCGGCTACAAAACGGTTGGATGAGCTTGGAGCGTAGTTGACGCGCCGACGCTCGATTACTATTTCGCCGTCCGACTGACGAAATGTCGTCGTCGAGGCGCCGCGCGCGCTGGCGGCGCCGGGACTGCGACGGCAGAGAGCACGGTCATTGCCATCGTAGATCTAACGACCGCCACTCCTTCCTGTGAGCAGACATGATCGACCTTGCCACGATACGAGCCGCTCTGGCTGGAGGCGAGTTCTTCCTCGAGTACTTGCCCACCATCTCTCTAATTGACGGCTCGTGTATCGGCGCAGAAGCGCTCATACGTTGGCGTCACGCAGGCGACATCATTCCACCCAGCGAATTCATCCCGCGTGCTGAAAACACGCCGGTGTCCGGCCTGATCACCTACTGGGTCATGGAGACAGTGGCATCCGAGCTCGGTGATTGGCTTCGAGAGAACGAACGCGCCCACATCGGTCTGAACGTACCGCCGGAAGTTCTCGGCCGCGGAGGAATGGAGTATGTCGCCAACAAGACCGGATTGATCGAACGGGCGTCACAAATCATCTTCGAGATCACCGAACGTGGGGTTCCCGACCCGGTCGGAGTGGAAGCGATCAATCAAGGCCAGGGTATGGGCATCAAAGTCGCCCTGGACGACGTCACGCTGGCCGGCGCCGCCAATCTGGCGGTTCTGGCGCGGTGCAATTTCTACGCGATCAAACTCGACAAGTCACTCATCGACCAAATCGGCCCGCAGCGCGCTGTCCCAGCGTGGCTCAACCTCGTTACTGCGTTGCTGCGGACGTCTCCGCTCGTCGTGGTCGCCGAAGGAGTGGAGACGGAAGAGCAATCCACGATGCTTCGCGAGGCGAATATCCAGGCTGCCCAGGGCTACTATTTTTCGCGCCCGATCTCCGCCGCGGCGTTCATGGGCTTCTATCGTGACCGCGGGATGCCCGGGAGGACCGCTCCACCGGGCTGATTACGGCCAGTCAGGCTGCGACCGCCGGCGCCTGCCGGCCGGCATGCCGCGTTCAGCGCGGCGTCAGTTGGACGAGGAAGACGTCCTGGCGGAAGGTGCCTTCACGGGCGTCCTTTCCCAGCGTTTTTTCCCAGTTCGAGGTGAAGATGACGAAGCGGCCATCAGGCGACACGTTCGCAATCGGCTGGTACCAGAAATAGGTGATCGTCGGATCGGTGTCGCTCCTCACATCGGAGCGATGATGGGCGAACCGGTACGTCAGGCCGCCGCCGGCGGTATCGAGGGCAATCACTTCGTCGTCCCACGCGCGCCACGGCGCGGTGTTGTCACCGAAGCGGAACGTCGACGAAATCACCGGGACGAGCGCGTCCGGACGGGCGTTGTTCCACGTCGTGTGATCGCTGATGTAGATCTCCTTCGGCACCAGCAGGGGATTGACGAGATCGGTCGTCCGGAACGGATCGGTGAGAGATCGGATCTGCCACTGCGTGCCGTCCCAGGTGGTGGCGGTGCAGCAGTCCTGGTTGATCCAGGCGCTGAACCCGAGGATGCCGTGGCCGCCCGACCGCATGGCCTCTGTGATCGGCGTGATGATGTCCGTCGTGGTGTCCCACAGATACATCTGCTCGGCGTTGCGCGGCGGCCAGAGATCCTCGACGCGAGGCGAAAGCAGCACGTAGCGACCGCCTTTGTCGATCGACGCCGAGTGCAAGCGGAAGTTGAGCGTGACGTTCGTCCGCACGCCGTTGATGGTCGACGTGAGCGCGTTCAGCAGCTTCCGCGCGACAAAGTTGTCCATCGGGGACCACATCAGGAGGTAGTGGTCGTCCTGCTCTCCGCCGCCGAACATCGTCAGCAGCTTCTCGGGGGCCGCGCCGCCGGTCTCCACGAGGCCAAGAAAACCGGAGAGACCGCTGACGATCGTGTCCAGATCGAGGACTGTCGTGTACGTACCCGACTGGAAGTCGTACTGCCCCACGGTGCGGTTGTTCACACCGCTGATGGCGCCGTAGATCACGTTCGGGTTGACGAGGCTGAAATGTGGCTCCTGGTAGAACTCCAGCGTCGCGCCGCCATCGCCGGTGGCCGTCGGCTGAAACCGCGCGGCCGTTAGCGTCTGGCCGTCGAACGAGAACGGGATAGCGGTGCCGTCGTTGCTGACCACGTAGAACGCCGTTGAGGTCGCGTTCCATGCGGTCAGCATGGGGTTCGAAGGAACGCGGTACGACCGGCCGGGGAACCCGGGCCGCGTGAACGGGTCGGTGACGCGCAGGATCTTCGACCCGAACGTCGGATCGGTGAACGTCGAGCCCGCTGGACCGATCTGTGGCAGCGCCGGCTTCGCGTACGGGGTGCGGTCGGTCACCGCGTTGTACGCCGTCGGCGACCCACCCGGTGGTGGCGGAGGTGGCGGTGGGGGTGGCGGCGGTGGGGGTGGCGGCGGTGCCGACGCGACCACGCTCAGGAAGTTCACGTTGGCAATGCCGTCGGTTCCCGACTCGACGAAAACGAGCCGCATCTGATGCACTCCCGTTTGCAGGACGATACCGTCCTTGCGAATCGTGGTCCATACCTGCCAGCCGGCGGTGTTCGGCACGGTGAGCGGACCGGTGACGTCCGCACCGTCGAAGTCGACACGCAGTTTGCCGCCGGTGCTGCGGCTGGCCACGCGCAACTCAATCGCGTAGGTGCCACTCGCCGTTACATTGGCCGTGTACTGTAGCCACTCCCCTGGGCGCGTCCAGCCGATGTCATAACCGCCGCCAACGTCGGTACAGACCTCGATATCGACGTCGGTCTGTCGATACGCCTTCCCGCGGTTACCAGGCGACGTATCGAAGTAGGCGACCGATGGACCACCGTCATCGAAGTTCTCCGCCTCGATCGTTCCTGGCAGCGCTATGGGGCTGCCGCCAAAGGGTGTTGCGCCGGTTGCCGCCACCACGTGCAAAGAACCTAGCGCCGCACAGACACACGTCGCGCACGCCGCCACCAAGGCAATACGGCAAGTCATCGCGTCTCCTTATTTTGAAAATGTGAGGTTCGAGCCGTGAACCGGAGCGATCCAGGACAATGACAATGCCACGCGACACTGGATGACATGCGTGGTTTCTTCAGAGCGAAATCGCTCTTCTTTGCGTCCACGTGCTTGACTGATTACGCAGACATATCGTGGATACTCCGCAATATCGGAATCAGTCTTCGACTGAAGCCATTTGCGAGCGTGCGCGATTACAGCGTTTCCCGGTTTTCCTATCTGACGTAGTGTCCGGCCATTAGCCGGACTTCTCGCGGTCCGCCTGAAGGTTGACACTACGCACAAATGAAGTGTGCTGTAGTCGATTGTGAGACACGACCGCTAGCAACGCTTCAAGGGCGCGAAGACGTGAAAGTGTGAAAGCGGGAAGGCGGGAAGTTGTGAAGCATGTGACATGTGGACCATATGAAAGGACGAGGAAAGGAAAGAATGAAGGAATGAAGGCGTGAAGGCCTGAAGGGTGAAGAAGTGAAGGAGTGAAGGAGTGAAGGAGTGGGGAAGTGTGACCGGCAGCCGTTATGTCGTCACTGTGCTGATTTGCGGCACTCTAATGTGTTATGGAGTGATGGCTGTCAAACGAAGAGTGGGACGACTGGGGCGCGGGCGCCGATTGACTGTCGACAGCTGCGGGTTTCGTCGCGGCACGTCGTCGCACGATGCCCCACGTCTCGGCCCGCACTACGAGGGCACACCATGGTACCCAGAAGACATTGACGATCAGGAAGCCTCCAAATGTCGGTCCCATGAGCAGGCGAATAGCAACCAGCATGGCAATGGCCGCCGGCACCAGCACCATCCGCGCACGGCGGCTAATCAGCGCTGCAGGAAACGAGACCTCCGTCGTGACGGCTGCCGCAGCGACGGCACTTGCGAGCCAGTGATGCGCGGCAATCCACAGCCCCGCGCTTGTGAGGGGATCGGCGTCCGACACGTGATACAGCGCGCGTGTCAGCAGAATGCTCATATTACCGGACGTGATCCATGCCAGGCCGCCGTAGCGCAGTTTCGCCAGACCCGCGGCAAAGAACACCAGCGACACCGCAACCCAGATTGCGCGGATTGGCCACGCATACTCGCCGCTCCGCCTCGGCGCCGGGTGATCTCGCAACAGCACGTCGATCGAGCAGGCATCGGCCGCCTGCGAACACGCAAGGATGCACATCGCGATGACGAGCACCGCGTCGAAGTGATAGGTCTGCCCGAAGTTGTGTGGCAGGCCGAGGAGATAAACGCCGAGCAGGCTGGCGACGACCATGCTCGCCCGCGTGAAGAGGCCAACTGCGCTCAACAAGAGGGCGGCACGCCATACAACTTGCAGCACGGCGAGCACGTCGGGCGCCAGCGGTTTCAGGTGAAGGAGGGTGAACAGGGGCAGCGGCAGCCAGAAAGCGTCCGACACCCCACCCCACGCGCTGAAGTCCTCCGTCGCGTACGTGGCGAACACACCCGCGAAGAAGAACAGCCGCCCGACGCCGAGATCAACCGGCGACGACGGGGTGAACCAGAAACGAGACCAGAGGGAGATCACGTGCGCTCGTCAAAAAACCGCACTGGCGGATGCGAGATAGACCGCGTCTATGAGCTGACGCGAGTCCGGCGTAGTCACATTGGCTGCGTCGGGCTGCAGTGTCCATCGCATCTCGTACAAGCGGACGCCCTCGAGGGGTGCCCCGTCGTGCAGCCCGGCGCGCCGCCGCTCCTCATAGCGATCGAGGCAGTCGCGCAGCTGCCCGTGGATGTTGTTGCGGCGGGCGGGGTCCGTATAGGTGCGGGACAACGCGCTCGTCAGACGGCATTGGTCGAACGGGAAGATTAGATCGTTGTCGAGGAGCGTAATCTCCTGGCCAGTGCCAGCCGGCACGCCGACGATCCGGAGGCACCGCAGCGAGGCTTCCGGCTCGACGATCGAAAACATCGGGTACGGCGACAAGGGCCAGTGCTCGCGGCCGGTATAAATGTCGTAAAACGATCCGCCTATCAAGACGGCGAGAAGAACATGGACGAACAGCAATCTCGTGAGGGACAGGTTCACGCCCGCCGCCTCGCGCCGCAGATGCGCGATCGCGAAGCGCAAGGGATCGACAACGATCTGACGGCCCGTCGGCTGATACTGGGTGACCGTGCGCTGGATGTATGCAGCGAGGTACACGGCGTGATACCACCGGCGCAGCGCCGCCGACTGATCGCCGTGAATCCGCGTGATGAGAGCACTCCATAACGCGCGGAACAGTTCGGCGTAGACATGTGACGGCGCCCCGAACAGGTAGGTACCAGTCAGCGGTTCAGGGCGAAGACCACCGTCACGAGCGAGCAGCTCCTCGTTACGCATCTGAGCCGAGAACCGACCGTGCCGGGCGTGCCAACGCCGATGGTAGCGTCTGGTGAGTCGCTCCTGAGGGATCGTCGCGCCGACGACGAGCTCGGGCGCGTACAACGCGCGGCCACCCGCGCGCCACATCCGGACCAGCAGCTCGTGATCCTGGCATCGCGGGAACTCTGCCGAGAAGCCGTCGATGCGCTCGAACACCGCCTTGCGGAACGCGAGATTCGCGGTCAGGAGGCAGCGCGGATCTCGCACGCTGGTGTAGAACTTCTGGTCGCCGTAATCCAGAATCGCGAGCGGCGGCCAGTGCCGGCTATCGAGCCACTCCGGTACCTCGTTCGGCCATTCCGCTCGAATCGGTCCTCCGACGGCCCACGCATCAGGGTGCGCGTCCATGAGCGCCTTGATCGTCGCGACCCAGCGATTCCCGACGACGTTGTCGTCGTCGGTGAACGCGATGATCGGCGCACGCGCGGCATCGACGCCGGTGTTGCGCCCGTACGACACACCGAGCCGCGGCTCGCGGACGTAGCGCACGTTTCCGGCAATCGCGCTGAACGAGTCGACCGTACCTTGGGTCTCGTCGGTCGACGCGTTGTCGACGACGATGACTTCGTATTCGAGATTCGGGGGAACTATCTGACGGGTAAGACAATCGAGCGCGCGCGCCAGAACAGCGGATCGGTTGTGGGTGCTGACGACTACCGATACATCTGGCGGATGAGGTCGGGCCACGGCGCTCCGCTGGTGCAATGAACGGACCAGTCAAAGATCTGCACGTGCATGTCGCTCGCCACTAGAACGGTCCCGTCAATGGCAGACGTCGGCCATAAAAACAGTAACCGATGCGCTCTTCAGATGAACTGCGTCCTCATCAGCACGTTTGGCTGAGCTGAGCAGGCGACGCGGCCGGCACCAGGCCGCCTATATCCAGCCACGGAGGCGATACCAGGCCAGCCCGATGTATTCGTGAATGACCTCCTGCGAAAACTCCACCGCCTGCTGGGTTGGTACCCACCGCCTCGACGGGTGTTCCATCGAGATTGGATTGACCACAATGGCGGGGACCGCATGCAGCCCCACCCGTCGGAACGTCGCAAGCGCGCGACGCATGTGTATGTCCGAGGTGACGACGACGCACGACGTGATGCCGCGTTGACCAAGGATCTGTGCCGTGACGATCGCCTCGTCACGCGTCACCTTGGACTCCGATTCGAGAAGGATCATCGAGTCGGGAATGCCGAGTTGCAGAAGGGCCTGACGCATCACGTCAGACTCTGGCAGCATGGCGAGCCCTTCCGGCGGGCCGCCAGAGCTGACGATCCAGGTGCCCTCCAGCAGGCGGTAAACGCGAGCGGCCTCGAGGACGCGGGCGGCGCCGTCCAGCGTCAGAACGCCGAGCATCTGCGTGCGGCCGTGCACGGTGCGGGCGCCCGCGCCGAGCACCACGATCGCGCGCGGAGCCGGAGGAGCGTCACTCATCGAAAAGCTGTGGAACCCATGCCGGAGCGGTGCGCTGATGACGCGCGCGATGGCGTGGACGCTCAGTGACAGGTAGACGATCAGCAGACCCGTGAGCGCCCAGCGCGCTGCCCGCGATCGCGACGCAATCCAGAGCCATGCGATGCCGCAGGCCAGGCCGATCAGGAGACCGTCAATCGAGAGGAGCGCGCTGATGAGTTCGGACATCGAGGGCGTGGCCGCCGCGCAAGACGCATCGTACGGCAGGAAGGGCAGGAGGGGCAGGAGGGACAGCGCCCGCCCGTCCCGCCCGTCCTGCCGCGCTACTGGACGATCGGACCCGCGTATCCGATTGGCCCTCCGTCGGTAGCCGCGTTCACGTACGGGCTCGACGCCGACAACCGGTAGTCCCCACCCGCGAGGTTCGAGAACCCGACGTCGTTCCAGCTCGCAGGGAAGTAGTTGGCAATCGGATAGCCGCCAGCGCTTCCCTGGATGAAGGCGTTCGCCGCCACAATCGCACCGGGGAAATACATCGCAATCGTACCGTTGCCCGGGCTCGCGTTCGATCCCATGATCGCCCAGGCGTTGTCGGGCACGACGTTGTTGGTGAAGACGAAGCCCGTTGTCGGCGGGTCGTCAGCAAACACCACCGATGTGCCATCGGTAAACAACGTGTTGTGATCGAACACGATGTTCTGTCCGCCGTCCGCCGTCAACATCACGCCGGCGCCGCCCCAGTTCGCGCTGCTGACGTCGAGGAACAGATTATTTTGGAACACCACGTCGTTCGTCACGGTCCATGTGTTCGGCGCGATGCCCAGCACGTCGGCTACTGACGCCACGTGACGGACGACGTTGTTGGTGAACTGCAGGTGCTGCACCATCGCCCACGGTGCGCCGCCGTCCTGGTTCACCGGCGTGATCATGAACGCATAGCCCTGTTGTTCCGCCGCCCAGCAGTACTCGATCAGGTTGCCGTCGATGGTGACGCGTTGTGCGTTCTTGAACTCAATCAGATTCTTGACGATCCAGCCTTCATAGACCCAGCCCGGCTGCTTCCGAATCGTGTTGCCAGAGATGGTGATGTCCGAGGGCACGAGGTACGGAATCGACGGATCCGATCCGCCGATCATGACGTTCTCCCCGCTCGCCTCGAGGTAGTTGTTGGCGATCGTGAACGGCCCCGGCCCGTCCGAGATGCCGATCGCCTGCGAGTCGCTCTCCGCCGACTTGATGTCCGAGATGTACGAATTGATCACCGACGTCGCCGCCGCGTTCAGCAGAATTCCGCGTTTCGCCCCGTTCGCCGGATCGCCGTGGATGTAGCAGCGATCGAAGACGAGGTCGTGCGGCACGTCGTCAAACGTGTTCAGGCCGTAGCCGCCGACCTCGACGATCTGATTTTCGGCGTAGGTGCTGACGATCTCGAGCAGCAGGAGCCGATAGTGATGCGCGCCGGGCTCGGTGATGAATGCCGCCATGCCCGCGACGCCGCCTTCCACTTTCGCGAGCTGACCGGCGTTGGCGGGCGTGACTCGGACACCGTCAGGCGGCACGCTCGATGCGGGGGCGGACGATTGGATCGTGATGAAGCTGCTGCCGCCCTTGGCCCGCAGTATGAAGCTGCCGGGATACGTGGCGCCCGCATCGAGCACGATCGTGTCGCCGGGCTGCGCCGCATCAATCGCGGCCTGCAGATCGCCTCCGGCGGGAACATTGATCGTTCCGCCCGTCGGTGTCGGCGCCGGCGTCGGAGTTCCGGCCACGAACTCGATCGAATCGAAGTTGCCGACCGACGCGGCCATGGTGTCCATCACCAGCCGTGCGATCTGCGGTCCCGCCGTGAGCGACACCGTTCGGCTGACCGTCTGCCAGTTCTGCCAGCCACCGGTATCGGGCACGGTGACGCTGCCGGTCACGTCCACGCCGTTCATCTCGAGATGAAACGTACCTCCCTGTCCGAGGGAGGCGACGAGGAAATTGACAGTGTAGCTGCCGGTCCCCGTGACATTGACGCTGTACTTCAACCACTCACCGGGCCTGACCTTGCACACGTCGTAGCCGCCCGACGCCGCCGGCTCGATGTCGACATCGGTCGATCGGTACGCGCCGGTGCTGTTGCCGCTGGTGGCGTCGTGATAGGCGATCCCTTCGCCGCCGTCGTCGAAGTCCTCTGCCTGAACGACGCCGGGCAGCGACACGGCGGTCCCGGTGAATGGTGTCGAACCGGTCGGCGTCGCCTGCATGAACGTCATCGATGCCAGATTTCCGATTCCGCCCGAGGCACCATTCGAGTCCATGACGAGGTGCGCGATCTGTGTGCCGGCCGACAGCGTCACGGTTGTCGACACGCTCTGCCATGTCTGCCAGCCGCCGGTGTTCGGGACCGTGATCGCGCCGGTGACATTCGTACCGTCGAACTCGACGTGGAATGTTCCGCCCTGTCCGCGCGACGCGACGCGAAACGTGGCGGTGTATGAACCGGCGCTCGCGATGTTGACCGTGTAGTTGAGCCATTCGCCTGCGCGAACCTTCATCAGGTCGTAGCCGCCCTCGGTGCTGGCCTCGAGATCCACGTCGGTCTGTCGGTAAACCCCTCCCGTGTTGCCGCTCGTCGTGTCGTGATAGGCGACTCCTTCCCCGCCGTTGTCGAAGTCGGACGCCGCGATCGTGCCGGGAATCGCTGCCGCCGTTCCGGTGAACGGCGCCGACGTCGCTGCAATGGTCGGGCGTCCGCTCACCATTGCTGCCGCAGCGCAGAAACACACACAACTCACCACTCGTCGCATCGTCTCTCCTCGATCAGGCAGAAGTGCTGCGGCTCGGCTCACCGCAAAGATGACGCCGATGCTCGTCCACGGCGCATTCGCGTGAGTTTCCTGCCGCAACGCTTCACGAAGGACGCGATCGGCGCCACGGACGACGCGTCGATGTTGTAAGACTTACACGCCGGAGCAGGCTCGACTGCGAGAACACATGCGAAAACGCGCGCTCGACCGTCAGACATCGCTGTCAGTGTGTTCAGCGTTGATGCGCGCATGATCAGCGCGACACGGTAACGGCACCACTCGCAGAAAATTGACGTTCGCAATGCCATTGGTGCCCGCGGAGGCTTCCTGAGCCGATCCAGCCACGACACCCGGCGACAGACCGAACTGCACGCGGCCGACGCTCGGGGAGTTGGCCCGCCAGCGCACGACCATGCTGGTCGGCGTGCCGAGCTGCAGGTACGGACCGCGGCTGATCGTCGATTGAGAACCGAGCGGTGCGGGGGTGTCGTCGCGAGCGCAGCAAAAACGAGGGCGACCGCCCGGATGTTGCGCGACCAGATCGGGGAGACACGGTTGATTCCGCCTTCTGGAAACGGCCTGCGAGCGGGTCGCCGAGCGTCCACGAAGCCCGCGCGCGCCTGCGCTCGCGCCGATCGGTTAGCGTGAGGATCGTGACAACAGTCGATCGAAACCTCGACGTCGCTATCTGATCGTGAGCTGTGCAACCACCGGATCGTGGTCGGACGGCCTGACCCCGTCGACGACCGTGTACGGCACGGCGACGCCGTCGACCGACACCAGGTTCGGGGAGAGGAAGATGTAGTCGATCCGCGATTGACCTTCCGTCGCGCCGCTTCCGTTATAGGAACTCGCCGTTCCGGAGTACGCCGCGTTCAGCCAGCCGTCCACATACGAGCCGACGAGGGAGTAGTAGTCGGGCGTGTCCTGCCACGTGTTGAAGTCGCCCATGAATACTCGGGGCTCGGAGAAATTCGACAGCCACCACATCGCCTCCCCGATCTGGGTGGGCCGCCACGAGGCGTTGTCGTATTCGATGTGGGTCGAGAACAGGTTCACCGTGCGGCCATCGACGAGCACTCCCACCTGTGCGACGCCGCGGCCGAAGTCCAGCACGAAGGAATTCGCCGACACGAGCGGCAACGATGACAGGATCACGTTGCCGACGCCGTTCGGGTTGACGGCCTGCATGTACCACGTCATCCCGGTCTTCTGCTGCATCAGTGATCGCAGCCACTCGCTCATGTCGAAGTTGTAGGCGCAGGTGCCCGAATAGAAGTTCACCTCGTTCAGGCTGACCACCTGGACGTTCTGCGCGATGATCGTGTCCGTGATGCGGTCGGGACTGCAGACGCCGTCCGACCCCATCGTCTTGTGAATGTTGTACTGCATCACGCGAAGCGTGCCGCCGGTCGGCGGCGGAGGTGGCGGCGGTGGAGGTGGCGGCGGCGGTGGCGGCGGTGGAGCAGAGTCTCCGTAGGTGACGACGAGCCGCGGCCGGACGTTGGGATCCGATGCGCGCGTCGAGTAGAACTCCCGGTAGTTGCCGCCGTTGGCGCCGCCGGTGTCGATCAGGCCGACGCGCGTGTACCGCGAACCGAATTCACCGTTGACGGCGCGCTGCACCAGGCTGGTGAGATCGAATGCGTACGCCGATCCGATTGCGTTGTTCACCCAGGTAGTGCCGAAACTGTCGCCGTAATCGCCGCCCCAGTTCGACCAGCCCTGTCCAGATCGGAAGTAGTACCAGTTGGTCTGGCCTTTGACGAACGACTGTGTGACGTTGAACGCGGTCAACGGCCGGTATTCACCGCTCTCGGCGTTCTTCAGCACGAGATACAGCGTCGCGCTCTGAATCACGGCGTTCGCCGGGATGTTGCTCTGGGTGTCGATCTTCAGGAGGATGCGGCGTTGATAGTTGTCGGAGTTGCTGACTTTCGAGGCGAGCACGCCGCTGTTGCTGAAATCGGTCATGCCGGCGGCGCCGCCCTGGATAGTGAGATCGGCGTTGATCTGTGTTCCCGGCGCACTCAGCGTCGTCGTGGTCTGCGCTGACGCACTTGCAGCGAAGCCGCACAGCGCGATCAGGACGACCAGTTGACGGATGAATCGCAGAGTACGGGGCGGTGAGCACACATGCGCCATAAACAATCGGGCCTCCGAAAATTTGCGCGCGCCGGCGTCGGCGCGTTGATGATTGCGGTTGGTTCGAACCTTTCGTTCCGCGTTCTTATCGGTTGCGCGACGAAAGTTCTTAGCGCGAGATCGAGACGCGACCCGCCCGACGCGCGCATCACGCGAGGCGTGCAGACGTGCAGTCTGGCGTCCGGCCGATGCATCGCATCGACAGGGCGTCACCGCGCACGTCTCGATCGCTGGTCGGAACTTTCGGGAACGGTCTAGACGGTCTGACTGTTGGCCGCCTACGGGCAAGCACGTTGCCAGTTCGGCAACGTCTCATTTCTCACAGGTTTCCGGCGGGTTCGAGGCTTGCGTGCTCCCTGGCGGACGAAGCTGAACAGAATCGGAACTCTGCCGTTTGTAAATTTTACCAGGCAGCTCGACAGAGCTGGCTTTTCACGCCCAAAAACGTCACTGCACGGACGCCGTCGGCCAAAGATTGCGTCCGATTCTCATACAGATGACTTGGATCCGGCTGTTTTACTGTTGAGATTAGTGGAGGGTTGTAATCAGACAATGCACACTGCTGGCCCGACGTCTCAACACAAGGAGAGCGAAACACGGGCTGGTGTTCGGCTGGACAGCTGCTTGCGGTGAGCTCGCGCTCACGCGAACGCGCGACGCGCTCCAAGGCTCCTGAGCAGCGCAAGCCGCCACGCGACGAGGCTCGAAGACAGCCGGTCCACCTGGCGCTGCCACGTCTGCTCACGCCCACAGACTTCGAGGTCGAAGACGTTTCGCAGTGCGGCCTTGCTCGAGAGCGCGACGAGGCCGTCGTCGCGCATGGCCCACATCATCCCGGCCAGCGCCAGTTGGTGACGCCGTGCGCCCGTCTTGCGATAGAGGTCTCGGATGCGCGCGCAGTTCTGCATGTGGCGGGCATGCTTGTGGGCTTTGTACGGCCGTCCATCGCGCGTTCTGGCCCGCTGCGCGACCTTCAGGAATTTGTGGACGCCGAACGAGAAGCACTCGAAGTCGGAGACGATTTCGCCATGGTTGACGAACGGCGCCGGTGGCCCTGTCCACAGCCGCTGCTCGACATCTGCCGGGTCAGGGTCGACGAACAATTCGTCGGTGATCTCGCCCCACCGAACCCCCGATCGGAACAGGTGCACGCCGAGTGTCTCCTCTTCGGTGAAGCAATCCCAGATCGGAAAGGCGAAGTGCCCGACGTCCGGCCAGTCGTCGACCGCGCGAACCGCATCGGCGAGCGATGTGTCCGACCGCAGCGTCATGTCGGCGTCGATTTTGAGAAAGAGGTCGAACGCCGCCGCGCGGTCCATGATCGTCGCGTACAGGCGATTGTGCGCCTCACGGTTCGCCAGACCGCCGATGATCTCGTGCTCGAAATCCTGAAAGGACTGACGCGTCAGCTGTCGGGTCAGTACGGGGAGGGCCGCCTCTCCCGTGCTCAAGGTGAGAATCAGGAGCTTCGCCACGTCACATGACTGCCGCTTACGACAGACTGACCTGCGGCGACGGTATCACGACCTTCCGTTCGGCCCACCGCTGCTTCGCGATGCCGGCGAAGAAACAGAGCCAGAGCTCGTGCTCGAAGGCCACCGCGGCGTCACCGCGCAGGCGTGCACGGATCATGTCCCTCGTGTGTGCCACGAGCGTTCGATACATGTATCGCGGCACGCCGCCTATCCGAGGTACCGTCGAGAAATCGAGCCGCGACTGATCGGGAGCATCCATGTCGACGCCGAGCTTCGTGAACAGGATCGCGCGGCTGATGCCGTGCCAGTAGTACCACCGACGGAAGTACTCCTTCGTGAGCCGTTCGGCGTCGACGACGTGATGAACGATCATGTCCGGAACATAGAAGCCGCGCAGTCCCGCGGCACGGGCCCGGAGATGCCATTCGCGCTGGGCCTGATTGCGCAACGTGCCGGCCTTCCTGCCAAGCCGGTTGTCGAAGAGATCGATTCGTTCGTAGGTTTCCCGGCGTGCGGCGGTGTTGATGCCCAGGGGCCATGGCATGCCGTTCACGCCGAATTCGCGCGGGGCGTCGCCGTAATCCTGCAAGGCGAGCACCGCCCAGTGGCCGCCGCTCGGCCCGTTTGGCAGCCATGCCGGACGAGGGCCGCCCCACAGCGGCCGCACCCTTCCGCCAACGTAGTCGCAACCGTGCGCGTCGAGAGCGGCAGCCGCCCTGGTCAGCCAATCCGCCTCGACGCGCGCGTCGTCGTCAGTGGTCGCGATGACCCGTCCCCTCGCTGCGCGGATGCCTGTGTTGAGAGCCGCATAGCGGCCTTGTTCGGGCTCGAAGAGATAGCGCAGCGGCGCCGGAAAGGCTGGCGCCTCCTCCTCGATGACCTCGCGCGTGTGGTCGGGCGATCTGTTGTCGACGACCAGCAGCTCCCAGTCGTCTGCGACATCGAGTCTCGCAATGCTGCGAATCGTCTGGCGCAATTCGTCCGCGCGGTTGTAGGTCGGGATGACGATCGAGAAGGTCATTACAGTCGTCCTCGTCAGAACCCGATCCAGAAGTAGTTGTAATTGCCAACGCCGCCGCCCGAGCCGTTGGCGTCGAACGAAACGCGGAGAACGTGTTGACCGGGCGTGAGCGACATGCTCCCCGCGTAGAGGTTCGCCCAGTTCTGCCACCCGCCGGTGTCGGGAACGGCAACCGGTCCGGTCCGATCGACGCCGTCCACTTCGACGTGGAAGACGGCACCGGTGCCGACGTTGGCGATGCGAACCCAGAATTGATAGGTGGCGGCCGTCGTGACATTGACCGTGTACTTCAGCCATTCGCCTGCGCGGGTCTTCATCACGTCGAAGCCGCTGTCGGCTGGGTCGTTTGTCGGCTCGATATCGACATCAGTGACGCGATAGACGTTACCCGCATTGCCGGCGGTCGTGTCGAAGTACGCGATCGACTGGCCACCTTCGTCGAAGTTCTCAGCCTCCACGGATCCAGGCAGCGGCGGCGGCGTTCCACCGAACGGCGTATTTCCACCACCACCACCACCGCCCGACCCGCCGGTCGTGAAGCTCCAGACCGGTCCGCCGTTGACCTGCTGGGCCCACGTCCGATCGACGATGCGCCAGAAGTACGTCGTGCCGGGTTGCAGGTTGTTGATCGTGAAGGTTTCGATGACGCCGGGATCGGGCGCACCGATCTGCTGATTTCCCTGCAACAGCGGCGGGTTCGACGACGTCCCGAAATAGATGTCGTAGAAATGCGACCATGGTCCGCCGTCCCACGTCAGCGTCACGCTCGTGCCGCTCACGGTTGCGCCGTTCGACGGCGACGAGTACGCAGGTGGGTCGGGCGGCAGCGGCTGGAACGGAACGAACAGCGACGGGTCGTTCCACACGGTCTGAAATTGATTGGCGAACCACTGGAAGAACCATGGCTTCCCGAGGTTCGGATTGTAGAAGTAGTTGTGCTCGTCCTGATTGATCGCCGACGCGATCGTCCAGTTCGACGAGCCGAAGATCGCCTCGCCGAGCCCGTAGAGGATCACCGAGGCCTCGTGCGTCAGGCCCTGATGCTGTCGAATCTTGACCTGGGCGCCGGCCATGTACATCCGGTCGACTTCCTTCGAATCGTACAGGCGCTTGGGATTCCGGTATTCCTGAGGCTCCGTGATGAGCCGGACCGGAACCCCGCGTCCGACCGCACGAATGATCGCGTCGGTCGGGCGATCGTCGGTGACGCGGAACACGATCGTGTCGATCGCCTGCCACTCCGCATCGATTCGTGACGTCAGGCGGGCGCCGAAATCTTCGGTGGGCGGGAAGTCCATCGCCGGGTCGATATCGTACTTCGGATAATTTCGCACCAGCGGGCCATTGATGTTCGCGTAGTTCCGGAAGACGGTGGTGTCGATCCAGCGACCATCGAATCGGCGGCGGAAGCTGTTGGTGATCGAGTTGTCGTTGGTGAAGAAAACCGCTTCGTCCTCGTAGTTCGAGTTAGGCGTCGCGGCCACGTAGGAGAAGGGATCGTAGTTCGCCTTGCTGAACTCGACCATGTTCTGGCCATGGAACAGCATCATCTTGAAATGCAGCACATCCTCCCCGAATTTCTCGCGCATCGGGATCCCGGCGTTGCTCAACATCTGGAGCATCACCGGGTTTCCCGGGTAGGTTGGATTTGCGCGCGTGTCGACCAGGACCCGGATCGGCACACCTGCCTGCCAGCGCTGAATGAGCTCCGTCGCGTAGCGAGAGTCCTGCATATACCAGAAGCCGACGTCGATTCCGATCTGCTCGTTGCGGATCAGGTTGAGGATGGGCTCACGGCAATCCTCGTATCGCGGATCGCAGAGACGCTCCGGCGGTGGAACCTGCACCTGGGCGACCGCGCGAAGCGGCGCGGCAACGAGTAGAAACAAAGCAACGAGAATGGAAAACCATTGGCTCATGCGAATCGCAAAGGCAACGCGTGTGCCGCGGGGGCAGTTGCGACGTCCGGGCGTAACCGACCGGACCGGTCCGGAAATTCGGGATGTATGCGACGCGACTTCGACGGATTGACCGAACCCGGTCCGGCACTTTCTCAATTTGTGAACTAGGCTGGTCAGCCGCGGCGAGACGGTGCGAAATACGTAACGGTCCCCTTACCAAACCGAACATTTACGCGTTTGGCATGGCCTCTGCTGTAATGGCGGGTGGTGCGAACCATCTTGCCCCGGGTGCAACTGTCGGTCGTCATGAGCACCTACAACCGTGGTGAGCTCCTTGCCGACGCCGTCCGGAGCATACTGGCTCAACAGCACGCCGATACGCCGGAATTCGAATTGATTGTCGTGGACAACAATTCCACCGACGGCACTCGAGAGGTGATCGAGCGATTCGAGGCGCTCGACGCGCGCGTGCGCTACGTCTTCGAACCGCAGCAGGGATCGTCGTACGGCCGGAACGCCGGCATTCGCGCCGCTCGTGCGCCGCTCATTGCGTTCACCGACGACGACGTGAGGGCGCAGCCGGACTGGCTGGCGTCCATCGTCCGCGCATTCGACGAGCATCCCGACGCGGACGTCGTCGGCGGACGGGTGCTGCCGATCTGGCCCGCGACGCCACCTCAGTGGCTGACGCGCAATCACTGGACGCCGTTGGCGCTCGTCGACTACGGCGATTTGCCGGTCGCCGTCAACGCGAACCACCCCATCTGTCTGGTGACTGCAAACTGTTCGTTCCGCCGTCGCATATTCGACGCGGTCGGACTGTTTGCGCCCGAGTTCGGCCTCGGCAAGGACGGCATCCTCGGCTCGGTCGAGGACCAGGAACTCCAGCTGCGGGTCATGCGCGCCCGTCGCCGCGTTCTCTACGACCCGCGAATCATCGTCCACGCCGAGATCCAGCCGAACCGTCTGCAGCGGGACTATCACCGTCGCTGGCACAGCGGGCACGGGCACTTTCATGCGCTTTTGCGTTCCGAGGACATGGAACAGACACGCGTCGGCACCTTGTTCGGTGTTCCGGCGCATCTGTATCGGCAGGCCGTCGGCGACCTCATCGGGTGGGCACGCGCGGTCGTGACTCGTGCGCCCGAGCGAGCCTTCCAGCATGAGCTTCGCCTTCGGTTCTTTTCATCGTTCTTCAAGACGCGCCGGCGTGAGTTCGCGAAGAGGCCGTTCCACGAACGGCTGCGGGAGTTCCGACGACTCCTTCCCATCCCGCGGCGCGGGCCGGTCACGACGCCGGCGAGGCGTACACGCGTGGCGGGCGGGAAGTGACACTCGACGGGATCGTGCCGCCGCTGATTCGCGCGGCGCGTCGACTGGACACGCGATGGCATCGGGCAATGTGGCCCGAGGCGCGCGCGGTCGTCTTTGACGCGCGCAGCGCGATGGAATACGGAATGATGGCGCCGGTCCATCGCCGCCTGTCGACGGATTGCCGCGTGACGAGCGCGCTCGTGTCGAGCGCGCGCCCTGATCGCGCACGCGAAATCTTCCGCGAGGCGCCACGCGAGGCACCCGTGCTCACGCCTCGCCAGGCGATGATGCGGCACTTCGATGCGTACGTCGCCGCCGACTTCGTCTGGGCCGCGTTGCCGCGCGGTACCTGCCGCGTCCAGATGTTCCACGGCGTCTCCGGCAAGTTCAGTCGCGAGTACGACCGGCCGGGCGTGTCGATGCGGCAATGGGATCGCCTGTTCTTCATCAACCGCCGGCGCATGCTGAACTACATCTCGAGTGGGGCCGTCGACCGCGACAGCCCTGCCATTCGCCTCGTGGGCATGCCGAAGAGCGATTGTCTGGTGAACGGCAGCCTGAGCCGCGACAGCGTTCTCGCCGCCAACCGGATGGACCCGTCCGCAACCACCGTCTTGTACGCTCCGACGTGGACGCGCTTTTCGTCGCTCAACGCGATGGGTGAGGAGCTGGTCGCGCGGCTCATCGACGCCCGATACCGCGTCCTCGTCAAACTGCACGATCTGTCGCTCGATTCGGCGTACGTCAACTCTGGAAGCGTGGACTGGGTCGCGCGGCTCGCGCCAATCCTGGCGAGGGGAGACGGCCACCTCATCACGTCTGCGGATGCGTCGCCGTGGCTCGTGGCGGCGGATGTGCTCGTTACCGACCATAGCTCGATCGGATTCGAGTATCTGCTGCTCGATCGTCCTCTCATTCGCATCGCCCTGCCCGAGCTCGTGTCGAGCGCGGACATCGGACGGGAATACGTCGAGCTCATCGGCGCCGTGTCGACGACAGTGGAGAGCGCCGCCGCCGTCCTGCCGGCGGTGGAACGTTCGCTCGCCGATCCTGACCGGCTCTCCCACGCACGCCGTGTACTTGCGGCTGACTTGTTTCATGCTCCAGGTCGGGCGACGGAACGCGCAATCGACGAACTGTACGCGGTGATGGAGCTCGAACTCCCGGTCCGCGTCCAGCCGCCCTCGCCGGCGCGCGCGACGCTCGCATCCTGCCGGCGCGCGATCTCCCGATGAACGAGATGCGGCTCGACGTGTTGATCGCGACGTACAACCGCGCGGAGCTGTTGACGCGCGCGCTCGAGAGCCTCGCGACGGCCGATCGACCGAGTGGCATGGTGGTGACGGTCACGGTGATCGACAACCGCTCGACCGACGATACAAAGGGCGTCGTCGAATCATTCGTCACGCGTTTCGACGGCCGGCTTCAGTACCTCTACGAATCCCGGGCCGGCCGATCGCACGCGCTCAACCGCGGCATCGCCGCCACCTCAGGCGACCTCGTGGGCATGATCGATGACGACGAGGAGGTGGATCGGCGCTGGTTGCTCACGATCGCGAAGGCGTTCGAGGATCCGGCGACCGATTTCATCGGCGGACCATATGTGCCCCGGTGGGGAGCCGAACGGCCGGCGTGGCTTGGCACCGCCTACAAGGCCGCCGTCGGCTGGGTCGATAGTGGCCCGGGCGTCCGGCAGTACGGACCCGGGTTCGACGGCATGCTCATGGGCGGCAATGCGATCGTCCGACGGTCGGTATTGAATAGCGTCGGTTCGTACTCCACCGATCTCGGCCGCTCGTCGGACGGGCGGCTTCTGTCCTGTGAGGACCGGGATATGTTCAACCGGCTGCTGGCGGCTGGCGCGAAGGGATTTTATCGGCCCGACCTCGTGATCTTTCACTACGTGCCGCCAGACCGTCTCACCAAGCGATATTTTCGACGGTGGTCGTTCTGGCACGGAGTGTCACTTGGTCTGCTCGACCGGCGACAGCCTGCGCCCGTGCCGTACCTGCTCGGCGTGCCCCGCTACATGATCGGCGTCGCCGTCCGGGCGGCACTTGATACCGCGCGGCGAGTCTTCCGGCGCCAGGAGCCGGCCCGGACGTTCAAGAACGAGCTTGCCTGGTGGGATCTGCTCGGCTTCGTCTACGGCAAGCACGTGTATCGCAGCTGACCTCTGCGGCGGCGCAAGCAAGATCCTTCGAGTGAAAGCCACCCCGACAAAGGCGACTACAATTCCAGGTCGCGCATGGGCCGCCGGCGGCAGCGCGACGAAAACCATCGTCGTGGCGCCGGTGCCTGGAGTCGCACGTTACGAGGATTCATCAATGTCTGTGACCTTCAACGTGTTCGTCAAGAGCGACGCCGGCTCTCCTGTGGCCGGCGCCAGGGTGACCGCGCTCAGTCGCAATCAGCTCATCGACCCGCCAACGCGTTACACGAGCGGCGACGGCGGCGCGAATCTGTATTTTCAGGGCCCCGAGATCAGTCCCGCGGCCGCAGTGACTCTGCTGGTCGACGCGGCGGGATATGCGCCGTGGTGCTCGCAGGACCAGCCGGTTTCGCTCGGCACCGCCGACGTGAACTACGCCATCGTGCTGCGTTCGATCGCGCCGCCGGCGCCGGCCCCTGCGCATTCGCCTGCGCCGAGTCAGGGTAGTGGAACCGGCGCCGCCTGGCGGCAGTGCGCGTCGCAGCCTGGCACGTCGCTGGTGCAGTGCATCATCGCCGCCATCAATCCGGCGCACACCGTCGAAGGCGCGTTCGAAGTGACGAAGCGCGTCGCGTGGCAACTGCGCGATCAAGGGTTCGGCCTGTTGCGCAAGGACGGCGGCGACAACATCGTCGCGTGGAAGGGGCGGAGTTTCTCCGCGTCGCGGGTCTGTTACAGGGACGGTCACATCTACAAGGTGCTGACTGATGTCCCAACCACCAACGGGCCCTCGTGGCAGGACAATCAGTTCGTCGATGTCGGACTCTACGTGCCGGCAATCGACCCGGACAGTTAACGTTTCGAGTGAGAGGAGGACGTGCCGCTGGCGGTCACGCCGCCGCTGGAACGCGTGGCCGGCGAGCGACGATCGCCAGCAGTTTCGTCCAGTAGAAACGGCGCTCCTCCGTCCCCATCGCGAGACCGACGAATAGCCCGGCGTACAACAGGCCTCCCGCGGCAAGATAGGCCGCCACTTCGAACAGGCTTGTCGGAGGCACGCGCTGTCCAAGCCGCAGCGCGGCGGTCATGATCACGGCCGGCCACGTGGCGGGCCAGATCGCCTGCGCCAGCGGTGTGCGCACACGAACGTGTACACGCCGGCATGCAGCGGGGTAAAGGATGAACAGGCTCGACGCCGTCACCGGAATCAACGTGCCGAGCGCGACGCCGAGCAACCCGAGCCATCGTACGAGCGCGATGCTCAGCAACACGTTGACGGCAGCCGTCGCGGCGTTGGTGTAAGTGAGCAGCCGATGTTCACCGGCTCCCCTGAGAATGAGGTTCGCTGAGGCGGTGATGTTTCGCACCAGGACGATCGTCAGCATGATCTGCAGCGGCAGAACGCTGGCGGTGAACTGGCTCCCGACCCAGCGCCTGATCAGCGGGTCGGCCAGCGTGATGAGCCCGAGACACAGTGGCGCCGCAAGCGCCAGCGACAGCTTCGTGCCCTGGATCAGGATCAACTGCAGCTGATCGTGACGTTCGGTCGCGTCGCTGTCGACGACAGCCGGGAACAACGCGCCGTTCAACTGACTGGTGAGCTGCTGTGCAAGCTGCGTGAGCCGCTGTCCGACGGTCCACAGCGCGATCGCGCTCGTGTCGAGCATCGCGCCGATCACCATCGTGTCCGACGAGTAGTTCAGCTTCGCCGACCAGTCCAGTACGGCCATGTAAACGCTGAAGACAGTGACCTCTCGCAGCCGTGCGCGCCGGAACAGCGACGGCCGCACGCGCAGCCCGGGGAAGACTCTGTACGCATTCCACACGAACAGTCCGAGGAACGCCATCCGCACGGCCGTCGTCGAGGCCACGAGCGTCACCAGGGTGTGGCCTGTCGCGAGCACCGTTACGTTGACGATCGCGACGACGATACTCAGGCAGATGCTGACGGCGTTGTTGCGATAGAACCGCTGAAATCCGTATACGACGGCGCCGAAGACGGAAATCGGCAGCTGCACGCTGAGATACGCTCCGATGATGAACAGCAGCCGGCGCGCCGTGTCGGCCTGCCCGGAGTCGAGGTGAAAGAGCGAACCAACCTGCCAGGCGATGACCGCGGTGACGACGAAGCACAGGCCGCCCAGCGCCGTGAACACCGTGCCGATGGTGCTGACGACTTCGTTCAACGCAGCGTGGTCACGCCACGCGCGGTACTGCGCGACGAACTTGACCAGCGCGCCGCTGTAACCGAGGTCGAGTACGCCGAAAAACCAGGTGATCGAGGTCGTGAGGGCCCAGAGGCCGTAGGCAGCTTTGCCGAGGTGCGCCACGTTGAATGGCAGCACCATCAGGCCGATGAGGCCATCGACGAAGATCGCGATATAGCGCGTGCTGACGTTCCGCGCGACGAGCTCGACCGTACGATCGGGAGGTCCCCATACGGTCGGGTCCAGCGTACGGTTCATCGCGTCGTCCGGCGACGGTTCGGCGATGCCGTCAGCGGTCACGCCACCACACGCGCGGTTCGTCGGGAGAACCCGTTCGCACGCACGGCCGCGTCATTCGCGCCTCCGACGATGGCCCGCGCCGCCTTCAGCCGGACGCGGGCGTGCTCGCGCACCGCGACGATGAGCGCAAGCAGGTAATAGAACGTCCAGCTGTACGCTACGGATGAGAACATCGCACAGATGAACCAGCCGGCCAGCCCGGCTGACATCGCGGCGGTGTACCCGGCCAATATCCGGCGATCGGTGTCGCTCAAGACCGCACGAAGCGGGTCAGGCATCCAATTCTTCCGGGGGCGCGCGAGCAGGCGCCTGGTAGTGGCGGCCGCGATCGCACCGCGGACGATGAGGAACGAAAACACCACCAGGCCCAGGATACCCGTCTCCGCCGCCACCTGGATCAGGGCGTTGTGCGTCTCGCGCCAGCGTTCTCTTCGTCCGGGTGGGTTGTAGTTCTTGAACTGGCCCGCACCAACGCCGGTCAACGGAAACGCCATGAAGGTGTCGATGCCCTCCGCGATCAACTCCCGTCGCGCCTCGCTCGACCCGGTGTACTTCGTCCTGTCCTCCTCCTCATTGAAGATCGAGGACATGCGATCCCAGAACGTCGTCGGCAGGAACGGCGTGGCCAGGAGCACGCCGCCGAGCGCCATGGCGGCAAAGCCAGGGCGGATCTGGCGCCCGAGAAAGAGCATCGCGACGAGAATGCCGCCGAGGCCGAGCGCGCCGCCACGGGACTTGGTGAAGACGATGGTCGCGAGCATCAGGACGACGATGAACGCCGCGGTCAGGCGCCGCAGCGTCGAATGCCGGGTGCTCAGCGCAATCATCAACGCGACCGGCAGATACGTCACCATGTTCAGCGCCAGATCGTTGGGGTTGCCGAAGATTCCGCCGACCGCGCCGTAGACCCGGCCGTCTTCCACGAGGTTCACGCCGCGGGCATAGTCGAAGACCGCGCGCGCGGCGATGTAGCCACTGCACATCAGAATCAGCCACGTGAGCTGTTCGATCCGCTTCACCGAGGTGAGCGTGTTCATCATCAGGATGAAGACCACGACGATCTTGAGGTAGTCCTCGAGGACTTCGAACACGCCGCCGGGCCAGATCGAGAACGGCAGGGTGGCGGCGATGACGCCCCCGAATGCGAACAGGGCCACTGTTTCAATGGTGATGCGAAACACCGACAGGTTTCGTGAAAACCGGTGCACGAGCATCGGTGCGATCCCGATGAGGGCGCAGACCTCGGCGAGGTGAAATGGCGTGAGCGCCTTGAACGTATCCTGCGGCCGCAGCAGCAGCACCGCCGTGAACGCAATCAGCCCCTTGTAGCCCCAATCGCGCGGTTCGGCGAACAGCGCGGTGGCGAACGTGGGCCGCGTGTCGGCGGCAAGCGCCGCGTCGATGGCCTGCTGGCTCGGCACGATGCCGCGGCCAAAGTTGAAGGCGAGCCGTTCCTTCGGGGTCACCATCTCTACCGCCATACCCTTCGCCGCATCAGCACCGACAGCAGGCCGACGACGGCGGAACAATTCATCACGATGAAGGTGAACGCGACGCGCGCCATGCGATCGACGACCGATGACCGGCGCAACGATCTGCGATCAGGCATTGGCGATCCGTTTGTCCGCGCCAGCCGGCAGGCGGGCGGCGCCGCTGTCCGCGAGGGTCATCGATTCGCTGGTCGGCTCCGCTGCCGGCCGCGACACGAAGTCGAGCCAGGCGCCGTAGCCGCCGAGCAGATACAGGCCGCACTGCGCTGCGAGCGCGACCGCGTAAACGAAGTGTTCCGCGGCGAGCGTGACGCTGGCGGCGAAGAGTGCCAGGAAACAGTAGGGCACGATGAGGCGGCCGACCTTGTGCGACATGTACTGCAACCACACCGGGTTGACGAAGGGCACCAGCAGCCGCGGCTCGATCCCGAGAATCTGCACGTTGCCGGCCAGCGTCCGCACTTTGCGTCGCCGCTCGGTGTCGGCGTCGATCGCGGCCTGGTCGAAGGCGATCGCCCGATCGGTGACCACGACGCGATAGCCCGCGAGGACCGCGCGCATCGGCGTCAGGACGTCGTCGAGAATCGCGTCGTCGGGCAGAGGCTGGTAGAGCGTACGGCGGAGCGCGTAGATGGCGCCCGTCGCGCCAAGCGTCGAACCGATCGCGCTCTCGAGCCGGCGGAGGCGCTTCTCGTACCGCCAGTACAGGCTGACGCCGTCGCCGATCGTCGACGTGATCTGTCCGCGACGATCGGCGCTGATCCGACGGTCGCCGCCGTGGTCCGTCGCCTCGCGCCGGGTGCCCTCCGTGCGCCGCCGCTCACCGCCGCTCCGGCGGCCGGCGATGTCCGACGCTTCACAGTCGAGCACGAGTTCGCCGGTGACACCGCCGATCGACGCATCGGCAAATGGTGCCACCAGCGCCTGAAGCGCCTCCGGCGCGAACATCTGACGTGCGTCCGCGAACACGAGGATGTCGCCGCTGGCATGGGCGACGGCGAGGTTGAGCGCGGCCGCCTTGCCACCTGCCGGCGTCGCGATCGCCCGCACGGCGGGGAACTGCGCGAGAACCGCCGCGGTGTCGTCGCTCGAGCCGTCGGACACGACGATGATTTCGCGACGATCTGCCGGATACGCGAGCGCGAGCAGATTCTCGATCCGCGCCGGCAGCCGCGCCGCCTCGTTACGAGCGGCGATGACGATGGAAATCGTCGGCGGCGCGGACCGCCGCATCTCCGACGCGCAGGCGGCCTCGGGCGCGCTACGCCGCGACCGCACGCGGGCCCAGATCGTCAGCAGCAGCGGGTAGCCCGCATAGACGTAAACGATCGTGAGCGTCGAGACCCAGAAGATCAGCCGCATGCCCGTCATCCTGCATGCCGTCCTAGGCGACGTGCCTCGAGATGTCCATCGGCTGCCAGGTCTCGGCGTAGGCCGGTGGCGGCGC
>DATFXR010000084.1:0-4901 GCA_035315685.1 Vicinamibacterales bacterium
CCAGCCGGTGAACACGCGCGCGCCGGCGTAGACGTCCTCTTCGGTGTAGTTGCCGACGCCGACCGTGAACAGCTCCATGATCTCGCGCGCGAAGTTTTCCTGCGGCTTGGCGCGCGTGTTCGTCCGGCCGTCGAGCCAGACCAGCATCGCGGCGTCCTTGGCGATGTTCACCAGAATGTCGCGGAAGTTGCCGAGCGCGTTCTCGCGCAACATCTCGAGCTGTCCGCGAACGCGGCCGGGATCCTCCGACGACTTCGCCGCCAGGTAGCGCGCGCCTTCGGTCGCACCCAGCGCGCCGGCAATCTTGTTGTAGCCGGTCGCGAAGTGGTTGTGCCAGAACAGCGTCATCTTCTCCTGCAGCGGCCGGTCGGTGTGCACCATCCGGAACAGCCATCGCTGCCTGGCGTCGGTGATATTCGATTGCGGCGAGAACTGACCGCGCAGCGTCACGTTCACGTAACCGGTCGTGCCAATCAGGCTGTCGACCGTGTCCGCGACGGCCTCGAAATTCACCAGGGTGTCGACCGCCTGGGGAATCGACATCTGGCCGTACATGTCGAGTTCGTCGGAGCGGGCGCCGAAACCGGCGCGGCGCAGCAAGTGCTCGATTTCGCGATCAGAGGTACGGGGCATCGTTCTGTCCTGCTCACATCCTAGGAATGCTGCGACCGCCGGACAACAAAATTCGTGCGAAGCTTCTCCCAGACGAGCCGGCCCGCCAGGACCGGCGACCGCGCGAGCAGCCGCCGGCGAAGGCTGCGATACGACCGCCGGCCGACGGCGAATTCCAGGATCGCTCGGGTCGTCTCCGGTTCACGTCGCGTGCCTCGAATCACCCTCGCGATCCTGCGCCGATCGGCGAAGAGATAGCGCTGGATCAGAACGGAATCCCGAAGCTCGGCGCCAATTTCGTAATCGCAGGCGCGCCGATAGCGAGCCGCCAGGTTCGTCAGATCGCCCCCTTCGGCGACCGCCGCCGCTGCAAGGTCACCCGTCACCATCGCGTAGTAAATCCCCTCGGCCGTGAACCCGTTCACGAATCCGCCGGCGTCGCCGGCCAGCAGGACGCGACCGCGCGCCGGACGCCGGAGCGGGCCGCCGACCGGGATCAGAAACGGCGTGAAGTTGTTCCGTACCGAATCGCCGACGACGATGCCGCGTTCGCGCAGCGCGGCGACGAAGGCCCGCTGCAGCTGATAAGGCGCATGGTCCACCGCGGCGCGATAGTGCGAAAGGACATAGCCGATCCCGATGTTCACGTGGTCGCGCTTCGGAAAGATGTAAGCATACCCTTCGGCCGCGCTCCTTCCTTTGACAATTCGCGCACCCGAAGGGTTAAAGCCGTACGAGACCCAGAGCGTGGATGGATCGACGTCGCGAAGCGTCGATCGAGGAGTCTCCTCCATCATGTCGAGCGCAACCGCCGACGCGCTCCATCCCGAATTCATCCCGAGGCGCCGCCCGACGCCGCTGTGCACGCCGTCGGCGGCGATGACGATCGGCGCACGAAAACGCCGGCCGTCGCGTGTGACGAGCGTGACAGCGTCGTTATCCTGATGCGCCTGCACGACGTCTGCGCCAGTCACGAGCGTGGCACCAGCCTGCTGGGCGAGCGACACGAGCAGGGCGTCGAACTCCACGCGCCGGATCATCAGCGCGGCCGGACCGTCCGATTCCACGACGGCTGCATCGCCGTCCGGCCCTTCGAGATAGAGCCGCGAGACCGTGTGGGTCGCGATTCGTCCGAGCGCGTCTTCCAGATAGGGAAAGCGGGTGAGCACGCGCAGACTGATCCCGCCGCCGCACGGTTTGTTGCGGGGAAACGTGGAGCGATCGAGCAGACGGACGGACAGGCCGCGCAGCGCGAGCGCCCGTGCCGCCGTCGCGCCGGCGGGGCCGCCCCCGACGACGATAATGGAGTCAGATGGCGAAGATACGGCGATCACCAGTGGATTCCACGAAAAAGAGCGCAGTTGTGCGCGGAAGGCGCATTATAAGTTGAACGGTTCATACCGTTTACCCGGTTGCACCGGGTCGGTGGGCTGTGGGATAGTGATGCCGCCCCGCTCGACCGTAACCGGCTCAATGCGTGTTTTGTCATCGATTGTCCGTGCGCTGACGACTGCTGGCGGCGTTGCGCTGGTCTGGATAGCGTCCGTCTCGCCGGTGTCCGCGGCGCCCCTCCTGAACGGCGCACCGGCATGCGAGGCGCAGCCGACCGCCGTCCGGAAGATCCCACGGCACACGAAGTCGTTCGGCGGCCCGCTCAAACCCGCGCCGCCGCTTCAATTCGGCCTGACCGATCCCACGGCGCGACTGCGCCGCGGCACGCGCGCGAACTTCCAAAACGAACCCGCTGCGATTCAAAGCGACGCGCAGGCTGCACGCATCAACGAGGACGGCCGTCCGGTTCCGTCACTGCTGCTCGTCGGGTTGCTACCTCATGCGGCCGACATCCGGCCGCGCAGTCCGACCTTCTCGCCGCGCGCACCCCGGGGACCTCCATCGGCCGCCTGACGCTGGTCGTTCACACGATCGTTGTTGGTTTGCCAATGGAGAGGTGCCGAGATGCGAGTCGTGCTCGCAGATTTGAAATCCAATCGAGGCTTCGTCAGTAAAGATACGGTCGTCGGCGGCTACGGATCGCGGCTCGATCCGTTTACACGTGTGACGAGCGTCATCGCCTATTGCAAGAAACAGTTCCACGACGTCCCCAGCGTGCACATGGCCTACAGCGCCGCGATTCTCGCGCGCGCCGGTCACGAGGTGAAATGGACCCGCGGCGACTTCGTCGACGGAGACGTGGCGTTGGTGCTGTCGTCGCTCGTCGATCACAAGGCCGAGACCGCGTGGGCCGACCAGATGCGCGCGCGCGGCGTGAAAGTCGGGTTCGTCGGCATCACCGCGTCGAAGATGCCGGGGCTCTTCCGCGATCACTGTGACTTCATTCTGAACGGTGAGCCCGAGGCGGCGGTGATGCGGCTGGCGCAGGGCGACGTACCGTCCGGGACGGTCGTCAGCGAGCAGATCGACGATCTCGACTCGCTGCCATTCCCGCGCTGGGATCTCGTCACCGAGGATCGCGGGCGGAAGTTCGGAATCAAGTGGTCGTCGCGGCCGGTCGGTGGCGGCTACCCCCTGCTCGCCAGCCGCGGCTGCCCCGAGTTCTGCACCTACTGCCCGCACCGTATCCTCGCCGGCTATCGCGCCCGCTCGATTCAGAACATCGTGGACGAGATCGAGCGGCTGTGCGATCAGGTGCCGCGGCCGTACGTGATTTTCCGCGATCCGCTGTTCACCGAGCAGCGCGAGCGCGTCGTCGAGTTGTGTGACGAGATCCACCGGCGCAGCCTGGTGCTCACCTTCGAGGCCGAGACCCGGCTCGATCGGCTGGACGTCGACCTGCTCGATCGGCTCTACGCGGCCGGTTTCCGCGCGATGAGCTTCGGGGTCGAGTCGCTCGATCCGGCGACGCTGAAGAAATCCGGCCGGCGCCCGATCCCGCAGTCGCATCAGCGCGAGATCATGGCGCACTGCCGGAAGCTCGGCGTCGTCACGGCGGCGTTCTATGTGCTGGGGTTCCTCCAGGACGACTGGAATTCGATTGCCGCGACCATCGACTATGCGACCGATCTCGGATCGACGTTCGCTCAGTTCAAGATGCTGACGCCCTATCCCGGGACGCCGATGTTCAAGCAGATCGAGCCGCTCCTCACGGAAACCGATTGGGAGAGATTCGACGGCTATACGCCGACGTTCCGCCACCCGAACCTCACTGATCGGGAGTTGCGGTTCCTGCTTGGCGCAGCGTACAAGCGGTTCTACATGCGGCCGTCATATCTGGCGAACTTCCTCAAGATCCAGAACACGGCGATCCGCGAGTGGGTGAGCCGGATGGATCGGCGGGTCAACGATCGCCATTCACGGGAAGAGATCGCAGACTTCTCGCGACCGGTCGCTTGCTGACCCGCACCTCGTTGAAACCGCGGAGCGCGCGGAGAACGCAGAGTCTGTTTTTCTCTGCGGCCTCGGCCGCCTCCGCGGTCTCGGCGGTGCCGTTGTAACCTGATCGAATGCGAGCGGCCATCTCGCGCTACGGGGCGCGGGTCCTGCCCAACACCGAAGAGATCGTCGCGGCCTGTGCAGCCCGCGGCGAGTTCATCCAGGGTCCCCGAATCCAGGAGTTCGAGGCGGCGTTCGCCCGCCGCCACGGCCTCGATGCGGAGGCGACAATCACCGCGGCGTACGGGCGGATGGCCTTCTATTACATGCTGAAGGCGCTCGATCTGCCACCCGGATCCGAAATCATCTTCCCCTCGCTGACGTTCTGGGTGGTGCCGGAGCTCGCGCGCGTGGCGGGGCTGTCGGTGGTTTTCGCTGATGTTGATCCGAAGACGTTCGACATGGACCCCGACTCGGTCGAACGGGTGATCAGCGACAGGACGCGTGCGATCGTGCCGACGCACCTCTACGGTCTGCCGTGCGATATGGATCGGATCCTGGCGATCGCCGCGAAACACGACCTGATCGTGCTGGAGGATTGCGCGCACGCGCTCGGCGCGAGCTACAAGGGCAAGCCGGTCGGCACGTTCGGCACCGGGGCGCTCTTCAGCTTTCAGACGCTCAAGCCGCTCAACTGTTACGGCGGTGGCGCGGCGCTGGTCAGCGATCGTGCCGTCGCGGCGCGCGTGCGGCAGATTGTCGAGGCGCTGCCATGGCCGAGCGAGAAGCGCGTCCGCGATCGGCTCCTGCTGGGACGACTGCAGCGCATCTTCATCAAGCCATGGGTGTTCTCGATCTCGCTCTTCCCGGTCCTCTGGGTGTCCGCGCTGATCGACGCCAACCCCGACGTCTTCCTCTGGGAGAAGATCCGTTCGTTGCATCCTCTGCCTGAGCAGTAC
>DATFXR010000085.1:0-15397 GCA_035315685.1 Vicinamibacterales bacterium
CGGCGCGCGGATCGACCGGCACCTCGATGTCAGCCAGGTTCATCGGCTTCTCGAATTTCTGGTTCTCCTTCACGTCGACCATCGCGAACTTCTTCTTGCTGGCGACGAGCATCTTCTTGCCGTCGAACGCGACCTCGAAGCCGTCGGCGTCGTCGAGAATCGTCTTCTCCTCGCGCTCGTCGAGATCGAAATAGACGATCGGGCTCTTCTCCTCGTGCACGCCGGCGCGTGGCGTCCGCCGGTACAACAGCCTGCCCTTCACCGCCTGCAGGTCCGCGTAGCTCCCCGCCTTCGGCGGCAGCACGACGGAGCGCGCCTCGAACCGGTCGAGATCGATGTCGACGTTGGCCGGCGTCGCCGGCTTGTCTTCCGCCTTGCTCTCCCTGCTCTTGCCGCCTTTCTCGGCGCCCTCTGCCTGCCCCTTTGCGTCCTCTGCCTTGCCCTTGGCGTCCTTGTCACGCGGCGGATCGAAGTCGGTCGCCGCCGTCTCTGAATCGTTGCGCGCCGCCAGCGGCGACGGCACGTCTTTCCGGAGCGGGACGGCGACGATCTGTGTCGGGTTCGCGTAGGTCCAGCTGTTGTCGAACGTACCGTAGACCGGATCGAACGCACGGTCCGACGCGTAGAACAGATACTTGCCTTCGGGATCGAAGACCGGCTGCCGATCGCTCACGTAGCCGCTCGTTGCCTGATGGAGCTTGCCGTCCTTCGTGTCGAACAAAAAGATCGCGTAGTTGCTCGTCGCCGCGGGGCGCGCGAAGGTGAGCCAGCGCGAATCGGGCGACCAGCGGCAGCGGAAATTCTCGAGGTCGTCGTGCGCGAGCCAGTCGGGGCTCTTGTCGACGTCGCTCACCTTCTCGCGCGCGGCGTCGTAGACGCGAATGCGCATCGCCTGATCGATGAAGGCGATCTTCTTGCTGTCGGGCGCCCACTGCGGCGGGTAACGGAATCCCGGCCCGAGGGCGGTCACCTTCCGCTCGGTGCCCGAGCCATCGGCGGAGCGGAGCGTCAACTCGTACTCGCCGCTGCGATCGCTCCAGTAGGCAATCGTCTTGCCGTCCGGCGACCAGCGTGGATATCGATCGGCGACGCCAGAAGTCCGCGTGACGTTGATCACGGCGCCGCGTTCGGCCGGCACAGTGACGATGTCGCCACGCGCTTCGAACGCAGCGCGCCTGGCGTTCGGCGAGACCGAGGGCGAGTTCGCAAGGTCCTCGGCCTTCGCGGCGTGCGCCCTCAACGTCATCTGATCGGTGACGACGCGAATCGGCACCTCGGTTACTTTGTCGCCGGGCAGCGCGAGGAGGTAAATGCGGCCGCCCTTCTGGAACACGATCGCGTCCGGCCCGAGCGCTGGGAAGGTGATGTCGAAGTCGTTGTACTGCGTGACCTGGCGGACGGCGCCGCTGCCGAGGTCCTCGGCCCAGATGTTGTTGCGCTGCTCGGCGCCGCGATCGGAGATGAAGTAGATCGTGTTGCGATACCACATCGGTTGTGCGTCGTTGGCGGGATTGTTGGTGATGTTCTTCGCCGCGAACGACTTGAGGTCGAACAGCCAGAGGTCGGGCGCCCAGCCGCCGCGATAGCGTTTCCAGTTGCGGAAGTCCTGCGCCATCGGCATGTAGACGAAACGCGCGCCGTCGGGCGAGAAGCTGCCGAACTCGCCGTACGGCACTGGCAGCTTCTCCGGCATGCCGCCGTTGGCATCGACGAGATAGAACTGGTTGTAGCGCTGCCGCCCGCTCTCGCGGCTGGAAGCGAACAGGATCCGCCTGCCGTCAGGGTGCCAGCCGATCACACGATCCGGCATCGGGTGGTGCGTCAGCCGCAGCGGCGTCCCGCCGGCCGTCGGGACGACGTACACGTCGGTGTTGCCGTCGTAATCCGCGCTGTAGGCGAGCTTCGAGCCGTCAGGCGAAAAGCGCGGAAACGATTCCTCGCCGGGTGGCGAGCTCAACCGCACGGCGGTGCCGCCGGCCTTCGGCACGAGCCAGATGTCGCCGGCGTAGACGAACGCGATCTTGTCGGTGGAGACGGCCGGCTGCCGGAACATGCGGGCGTCGATCTGCGCGGACGCCGGGACGGCCGCCACGGTCAGCGCACAGCACACGATCAAGTTACGGAGCATCGCGAATCCTCGTTGAACCGTTGTCGGCAAGGCGACGGCATTCTTGTGCAGTAGTGTCCAGCTCGAACCGGACCGTGCTCAAGGACAGTGATGTGAATCGCGATCGTAGCACCGGACGCGGGACGCCGCGACGCCGGCCGCGACGCCGAACCTGACAACTCCCGGAAGGCGCGATCGAGCCGACGCGATTGTCCGGATTCGAACAGGCCGGGCTAGGTGACGGGTTCCGTTCCCAGCACGCGCATGATCGCCGACGCGATGCGCCGCCATTCGCCCTGCTCGCGCGCGAGCTCCTTGCGCCCCTTCTTGGTCAGCGTGTAGAACCGCGCGCGGCGGTGGTTGTCCGACACGCCCCACGCGGCGTCGATGAAGCCGCGATCCTCGAGCCGCTGCAGCGCCGGATAGAGCGACCCGTGGTCGACGATCAGCACATGGTCGGACTGCTCCTGAATCGCCCGGGCGATGCCCTGGCCGTGCTGCCTGCCGAAGATCAGCGTGCGGAGGATGAGCAGATCGAGCGTTCCCTGGAGGTGGGCGGCGTATTCGCCGTCGGCGCGCTTTCGAATAGACATTCTACCCAAGTATCGGCGACTTCTGTAGAATGTCAACCCGTCTGCGCTGACAAGGGCACCAAGGGCAACAGAGGACGCCAAGCAAGCCAAGGACGCGGAGGCCCTGATGTGGAAACGCCGCCGGCCGCCCGACGATTTCTCGCGCGAAGTGCAGGCTCACCTCGAGCTGGAGGTCGATCGCCTGATCGCCGACGGCTTGCCGCCGGACGAGGCGCGGCTCGCCGCGCGCAAGGCGTTCGGCCGCGTTGCCGCCGTCGAAGAGCGCTACTACGAATCGGCCCGCACGCTCTGGCTCGATCAGCTGCGCCACGACGTCCGCGTCGCCGCGCGCAGCGTCGCGAAATATCCGATTGCCGCCGCCGTCGCCGTGGTCTCGCTCGCCTTCGGCATCGGCGCGATGACGACCACGCTGATGGTCCGCGACGTCGTGTTCCGCAGGCCGCCCAGGCTCTATCAGCGGCCCGCCGATCTCTCGCTGGTGCTGGTGGCACGGCCGGACCGCCGCGGCGGAGTCTACCCGTACGAGCCGACCGTCCCGGGCACCGTCTACAACAGATGGCGCGACGGCGCCGTGCCCGGCGCTGCCATTGCGGCGGCGGCGTCCGGCAGGATCCGCGACGTGCGGATCGGCGATCGCACGGAGAGCGTCCGGGTGCGCAGCGCGTCGCCCGACCTCTTCGACGTGCTCGGCGTGGGCGCAGCCGTGGGACGGACCTTCTCCGATGCGCCGTCGCAGCCGGGCGCGCTCAAACCGGCGCTGCTCAGCAGTCGCGTCTGGCTGGGGCTCTTCCAGAACCGCCCCGACGCGATCGGCAGCACGATCTGGATCGACGGCACGCCGCACACCATCGTCGGCGTGATGCCGGACGAATTCTGGTTCGCCGAGACGAACGCGGCCATCTGGGTGCCGTTCGATCGCGCGCGCCTCACCGACGACGACACGCTCCTCGTGGTTGCCCGCCGCCCGGGATCGATGAGCCACGCGTCTCTGGCGGCGGCGCTGCAGCCGGCGCTCGACGCGCACGCCGCGAGGCTGCCCGCCGACGAACGGCAGCGGCGCGTCGTCACGCACGGCGTCGAGGGGACGCCGCTCGGCGCGGCGGTGACGGCCCTGCTGCCGTATGTGCTCGCCGCCTCGGTGGTGCTGACGCTGATCATCGCCTGCGCCAACGTCGCAATCCTGATGATCGCGCAGTGGACCGCGCGCGAGCACGAGATCGCGATTCGCGCGTCGCTCGGCGCCAGCCGCGGCCGGATCGTCCGCGCGCTGCTCACCGAGTCGGTGCTGCTCGCCGCGGCCGGCGGCGCGCTCGGCGTCGCGACCACCTTCGCGCTGCGCGGCATCATCGTCGCGCGCTCGCGCGTCAACGTGGCGTTCTTCGATCTCTCGATCGATCCGTCGCTGCTGGTGAAGTCGGCGGCGATCGCGCTGGCGGCCGGCATTGTCGCCGGCCTGCTGCCGGCGCTCTACGAGACGCGGCGACTGCACGGCAACCCGCTCAACCGGCTGGCGGCGTCGGATCGCGTCCGCCAGCGCTGGCGACACGCGCTCGTCGTCGTGGAGATCACGGTCACGATCGCGCTGCTCGTCGAGACCGGCGGGATGATCAACGGATACCAGCGGACGGTCGACGCCGACCTGGGATTCGACCGGCACCCGCTGCTGATCGCGCGGATCGAGAACACCGGCGGGATTCAGGTCGCCGGTCTGCTCGACGCGACGACGAGCGTGCCCGGTGTGGCGGCAGCGGCCGCCGCGACCGGCGTACCGTTCATGGGATCGGGCGCCACGCAGCGGGTGCGCGCGGACGGCGGCCGAGCGGCGGAGATCGCTGCAGACAGCGTCGCGACGACGCCGGGCCTCTTCTCGACGCTCGGGGTGCCACTCATCGTTGGTCGCGACTTCACCGCGGCCGATGCGGCGTCGGCACGGGTGGTCATCGTCAACGAATCGCTTGCCAGAGCGCTCTTTCCGCCGGGCAACGCCGTCGGCGGCCGGGTCCGCTTCACTGAGGGCGCGGGCGAGACGGCCGACATCGTCGGCGTCGCGGCCGACTACGCGATGTCGCAGTTCCAGCCGCGGCACGCCGCGCCGAAGCTGTTCGTGCCGATCGCGCTCGACGGCACGAGCGTGAAGCGCGTCCAGATCGTCGTCCGCGCGAGCGGCGATCCGGCGCCGCTGGTGCAGACGCTGCGGCGCAAGTTGCGGACGGCGGGGACCAGCGTCGGCGGCGCGTTCACCTACGACGAGATCACGCAGATTGCCGCCGCGGAGATGCTCGTCGGGACCGCGCCGCTGGCGCCGCTGATCGCGATCGGGATGCTGTTGACGACGGCGGGGATTTATGGCGTGCTGGCGTTCGCGATCGCGCGGCGTGCGCGCGAGCTGGCGGTCCGCGTCGCGATTGGCGCGACCGGCCGCGATCTCGTGCGCCTCGTGAGCGCGCACAGCCTGCGGCTGGTGCTGCTCGGCACGACGCTGGGCGTCGGCCTGACGTTCGCGCTCTCGCGCATCGTGCGCGCGAGCGGCGGCGCCGGGAGCGTCTACGATCCCGACTGGCCGTCGTTCGCGATCCCGGTCGGCATCGTCGTCGCGATCGGAGCCGCCGCGACCTGGATCCCGTCGCGACGGGCGATCAGAATCAATCCCGCTGTGGTGTTGCGGGATTCGTGAACCTGAGCACTCCGGCGTGCGGGACCGATCGCCCATAGGGCGGGTGGGGAAGCACTGATCGGTCCTGCCCTGCCAACCCTATGGGCCTGTCAGTCCGACACTCTCAGCGATCACACCGGCAGACCGAGTTCCTGCGCAGCCTGCTCCTGCGAAACATCCAACGTCACGAACCGATCGAGCCGCTCGCTGGCATGAAACCACAGCGCCGAACGCAAGTGCGCGAGGTCGAGCGAGCGCGGCGTGATGATGGCCGGGAGAAGACTGGACTGGCACAGGTCCAGGGTGAGATCGCGCAACACGAACGCAGCCGTGTCCCCCTCGACGCGCTCGATGCATGCCTTGTACGAGTCCGGCTTGAGCACGCCCTCCCGCGCGAGGCGGACCAGACTCCGCCTTGCTTCGAGGACGAGCAGCACACTCGACATCAGCTCGGCGCCGTCGGTCTCCTTGGACAGATCTTCCGAGCGGGACTCGCCGAGAAGGATGCAGAGGTAGGCGGATGTATCGAGATAGAGGCGCCGTCGCCGCGGAGCGGCGGCCGAGCGGACGGTCACCGGTTGCTCCGGTCTTCGAGGAGCACCTCCAAATATCGTCCCTTCGATCCGCGCCTCAGGGCCGCTTTAAGGCGGCACCGGCCAACGTTGCGCCCGCGATGCAGCGATTGGTCGCGCGCCGGACCGAGCTGTGCCACCGGCGTGTTGTGGCGCGTAACGATGATCGTATCGCCCGATTCGGCGTCGGCGACCATCGCGGAAAGGTTGGCCTTCAAGGCCTGAATGGAGACCTCTTTCATGACCCTTATTGTAGCAATTGGGGTCTGAAATCAGGTCCGCACCAGGCGTCTCAGTTTTCATCGTCACGATCAGATCACTGGTCCGGCTGAGGCCGGACACTACCGTCGTGCCCAGAGAAAAGATTTTGCGTGCTCTGCGCTCTCTGCGGTCCATGGCGGATCGTCGCGTGGCAGCTTCGTGGATCAACAGCGTGGCCGAGTGGCCCGGCTTACGAACCGACCCACCTGACCTACCTACCCGCCTACCCCCGCGAGCCGTTCGTCGAACGGCGAGCGGGCGCGGCTTCCGGCGCTTTCACCGGCTGCGGCACATTGAGCGTCAGGTTGTACTTCGTCAGGGACGAAGCGAGCGTCGTCGCTTTGGCGATCGCGGCGTTGAGGTCCGCAATCGCCTTCGGCGTCGTCGCCTTCACGTCTGCATAGGCGGTCGTGGTCTGCTCGCCTGGCGTCATGCCCGCCATCAGGCCATTCTTCGCCTGACCGAGCCGCGCGAGCAGGCTCTCGGGCGCGCCGCCGCGTCCGCCGCCGCCGCCGCGTCCACCTGCCGGAATCGTGAGCTTCGGCGCGAGCGCATCCACGTCTTTCTTGACGGCGTCGAACGCGCTCTTCACGTCAGCAGCCACGTCGCTGCGAGCACTCAGCGTCGTCGCCAATTCTGCCAGCTGCCGGGACAGCGATCGATGCGCAGTAGCCGCCTCGGTGACGCGTGCCTGCAGCGCGTGCATCTCCATCGCCTGGTCGAACATCCGCTTGCGCTCGACCGACGTGAGCAGGACCTCCGGATCGTCGTTCACCCGCAGCGTCTTCGAATCGACCGTCTTGCCGTCGAGGATCAGCGACACCTTGTAGCTGCCGCCGGGCACGAACGGGCCGGCTGTCGTCGCGCCGCCGCCGCCGAAGCCGCCACCGCCGAAGCCGCCACCACCGCCGCAGCCAGCGCCGAACGGGCTCGACTCCGGCGTCTGCGGCGTCGCCGGAGGCTCCGCTGCCTGGCGACCGCCGGCGGGCGACGTTGTCTGATCTTCGGCGGTCGTCGTCTGCGGCGCGGCCGTCGTGCCACGTTCGCCGCGACCGCGTCCGCCGGCGCCACGACCGCGACCGGCGGGATCGGGCGGCGGAGCGATGGTCGGCTGGACGCGCAGATCCCAGCACGCGGTCTGGATGCCGGCGCCGTTGCTCTTCGCGAGGACGTTGCCCGAGATCTCGCGGACCTCCTTCCCTGCCGCGTCCGCAATCTTCAGCTTCACGTCGTTCGCCGGCTTCTTGTTGAACCACGAAATCACCGCGGCCGCCGGCGGGTTCTCGCCGTAGAACACCTGATCGCCCCAGAACTCGTAGTTGCGATCGCGCGCCGGACGGCGGTACACGGCCGACGGCGCCGGCGTGAACAGCTTCGAGTCGGCAGCGGCCTGTGTCGCAGCGTATTCCTGAACCGGCTCGAGGTGATCGAGGATCCACAGCGCGCGGCCATGCGTGGCGAGCACCATCGCATTGTCGCGCGGCTGAATGGTGACTTCGTCGATGCGCACGGTCGGCAGATTTGCCTTGATGCGCGTCCATGACTTGGCGCGATCGAGCGAGACGAACAGCCCGGTCTCCGTGCCGACGTAGAGCACGTCCGGATTCTTGGCATCCTCGGTGATCGTCTTGACGGATTCGCCCTTCAGGTTGCCGTTCGCCGACTGCCACGTCTGCCCGAAGTCGTGGCTGACGACGATGTAGGTCTCGAAATCGTTCGAACGATGGCCGTCGAAGGTCGCGTAGACGGTGCCTTCGTCGAACCGCGACGGCGCCACTTCGGATACCCACAGCCCTTTCGGCACGTTCGAAATGTTCGCGGCAACGTTCGTCCACTGCTTGCCGTCGCGCGACACCTGCACCTGCCCGTCATCGGTGCCGACGTAGAGCAGGTTCGCGCGCTTCGGCGACTCCGCGAGCGAGATCACCGTCCCCCAGGCGACGATGCCATCGTTCTTCGCGATGTTGATGTCGCTGCCTTTGACGCCCATGGTGACGACGTCGTCACGGTTCGCGTTGGTCGTCAGATCGCCGCCGACCGATTCCCAGGTCTGACCCTTGTTCGAGGAGCGGAAGACGCGGTTCGATCCAGCGAAGATCACGGCCGAGTTGTGCGGCGAGAGGATGAACGGTGTGTCCCAGTTCCAGCGGTACGGCTGCTCGCCCGGTCCGGCGACCGGCCGCATCGACACCGTCTCGCCCGTGACTCGATCGATCCGCACCATGTTGCCGTCCTGCGACTCGCTGTAAGCGGTGCGGAAGTCGTTCGGGTCCTGCAGCGCGACGAAGCCGTCGCCGCCCTGCATCGTCGCCCAGTGGAACCCGGCGATGCCGGCCGAGCCACGCACCTGGCTCGGCCCGCACCACACGTAGTTGTCCTGCATGCCGCCGCAGACGTTGAACGGCGATGCGTTGTCCACGCTGACGTGATAGAAGAGGCCGACCGGAAGGTTCGGCACGAAGTTCCAGGTCTTGGTCTGATCCCAGCTCACCGCGACGCCGCCGTCATTGCCGATGATCACGTGCTGCGAGTTCGCCGGATCGATCCAGATTGCGTGCACGTCGTCGTGGATGGTCCGGGTCGCGTTCAACGTGACGGTCTTGCCGCCGTCGGTCGAGTGGTGCAGCTTGACGCCGGCGTAGATGATCACGTCGGGATCGTTCGGATCGCTGCGCACCTGGCTGAAATACATCGGGCGCGGGTTCTCGTCGTTCGCCTTTTTCCACGTTGCGCCGCTGTCGTCGCTGCGGTACAGGCCGGTGGCGGTGTTCGGCGTCACGGCCGTCGCGGTTTCGGCGCCGCGGCCGGCGGCTTGCGGCGTCTCGTCGGGCGTGCCGCCGCGGCCGGCACTCGGCACCGGACCTTCGATCAGCGCGTAGAGAATGTTCGGCCGCTTGCGATTCACGTCGAGGCCGATCCGCCCGAGCGGTCCGTCGGGCAGGCCGTTGCCCTTGAAGCGGGTCCAGGTCTCGCCGCCGTCGATTGATTTCCAGATGCCGCTGCCGGGTCCGCCGCCGTTCATGCAGCACGGCGTGCGGCGCCGCTGATAGGTCGACGCGTAGAGGATCCGGTTGTTCGTCGCGTCCATCACCAGATCGTTTGCCCCGGTGTCATCGTCCACCTTCAATACCTGCTTCCATGTCCTGCCGGCGTCGATCGTTTTGTAGACGCCGCGCTCGCCGCCCGGTCCCCACAGGCTGCCGGTCGCGGCCACCAACACGACGTCGTTGTTCCGCGGATCGATCAGGATGCGATTGATGGAGCGCGACGTGGGAAGGCCCATGCGCGTCCACGTCTTGCCGCCGTCGATCGACTTGTAGACACCGTCGCCCCACGATGTGCTCTGGCGGTTGTTCGACTCGCCGGCGCCGACCCACACGAGATCGGGGTTGCTCTGCGACACGGTGACGTCGCCGATCGAGATCAGTCCCTGATCCTGGAACTGCGCCTCGAAGGTCGTACCGCCATTGGTCGTCTTCCACACGCCGCCGTGCGCGGTGCCGACGTAGTAGATCGCCGGGTTTGCCTCGTAGACGGCGAGGTCGGAGATGCGCCCCGACATCGAGGCCGGACCGATCGGGCGGAAGTGCAGGGTGTCGAACGGACCGCCTCCCGGAACGGCCGGCGACGCGGACGGCTGCTCCGATCGGCCGACGAGCGACTGGGCGCTGAACGCGATGACGAGCGCGGCGACGAGCGACAGGACACGAACCGATTTCATGGCTGGCTCCGATTAGGAATGGCCGGCGCGGGAACGATCAGGTTCTCGGGCGCCGGTCCGACCGAGGCCCAGGTGACGACACGCGTCTGGTTCACGCCGGGCTTCACGAAGTTGCAGACGCCGCCGGGAAATATCGCGCGCAGCCGCTGCAGGTCGGCGGCCGTGAACGGCGGCGGGTAGTCTTTCGGGTCGATCGGTTTCAACTGGCACTTGAGGATGTTCGCATCGAGCGGACCGCCGGCGACGAGACGGGTGAAGCCGAACGACGGGTACTCGGTGTTGCACGCCGAGTCCGGATTGCTGCTGAAGGTCTGTCGTTCCGCGACGAACGTGGGCGCGCTCCCCTTTTGGCTCCAGCAGCCGTCGACAGCCGCCGCCGGCTTCTTCCTGGTCGCGACCCAGTCGATCAGCGTCGACCACGCCCGCTCGGCCTGGACCGGACCGCGCCACATCACGTGATTCGCGGCGCCGCCATTCTGCTTCGCGATGCGCTCCCTGATCGCGAAATGGAACCACTGGTAGTGGTAGCCGCGCTCGTCGTTGTAGGCACCGTCATCGAACACCGGAATCGAGCGCAGGCCGCCGCCGCCACCGAGCGTCAGCCCGGCCTGGTAGGCCCGCTTGATCGCACCGGCATCGCCGATCGAGCGGGCGGCGACGAAGTTCGCGTCCTGGTCGAAGCCGCCGATGCGCTCGTTGAGATCGAGGAACTGCGGCGGCGTGATCGTCCCGCTCTCGAGCGCGGCGAGTCCGTATTGCACACCGACGTTGTCGAACGGCCGCAGCGCGAACCCGGTCTGCGGATCGACGCCGTAGATGTTTCGCGCTGCATCGAACACCGTCGGGCGCGCGCCGCGCGGGTTGGCCCCCGGATCGTAGCGCAGCGCGGCCGGCACCACCTCGTTCCACCGCGCCGAGTCGTAGCCCTCGATGTCCTTGCGGCCGGGGACCGGATCGGTGCGCTGACTCTGGTTCGCCGCGTCGATGAACGCTTTCATGCCCGAGTAGCCGGACACGGCAACCTGCTGCAGCTCGCTGAAACAACGCTCGGCGACAGCCGTCGCGCTACACGACGCGGTTGCGAAATAGTGCGCGAGCAGGTGGGCGTCGGCACCGGCGAGGGCAATCGACAGCGCGTCGGGAAAGGTCGCGTTGATCAGGATGCCGTCGAACAGGCCGGGGAACTCGTCGGCGATCTGCAGGCTCGTGTACGCGCCGCCGGACGATCCCATGCTGATCGTGAACTCGGGCACGCCGAAGGTCTCGATCGCGTGCTCCTTGTTCATCATCGTCGTCTCGCCGGCGAGGAACGGGTTGCAGCTGTTGGTCGGATGATTCAGCGTGTTGGTGAAGATCACGTAGCCTTCCCCGAGGCGCGCGATCATCGGCCCGCCGAGCGGATTCACGCCCATCACGCCGCCCTGCCGGAACCACCCGCTCGGACAGCCGACGCCGTGAATCGCGAGGAAGCGGCCATTCCACGCCGGCGGCGGCGTGAACGGCGTCGGCGCGGGATCGCGCGTCGGGTCGTGCAGCACCAGGTTCTGGTAGATACCGCGGTTCATCGTGCCGGTTTCGACGCGCACCACGAACGGCACGGTCTTTCCGGCGGTCGTCGTGATCGTCGCGACATTGCCCGGTAGTTCGCGCGTGTTCGCCAGCGGCTGGAACTCCTTGCCGTCATAGGGCATGTAGACGTACTGCACCCTCGTCGGCGCGCTGCAATCATCTGCGCTCCGTTCTTTGCCTTCGTCGCGCGCAGCCGTCAGCCGAGCGTCGGTCAGTGTCGTCCCGTCAGGCAACTTGAACGTATCCGTCTGGCAAACGAACGGCTCGATGTGTGGACCGGAAATGACCGGGCCGGTGATTGGATAGTTCGTGAGTGTCAGCAGCTGATCGCGGACGCCCCACGCGCTCACCTTCAGCTCGTTGCGGCCGTCGACGAGGCCGGTGACGAGCCCGACGAGCGATCCGCGCTGCTGGCGGAAGGCGTCGGAGATGTCGCGTCCGTTCAAGCGGACCTCAGGCCGCGCCGCCGGCGCGCCTGCAGGCGCGGCAATCGAGACGAGCACGTCGCCGCCCGTCACTCGATCGGCGCGCGTAGAGAGCGTCTGAAGGTTCAGCTTCGGTGTCCTCGATTTCGCCGGCGGCGCCGCGGCCTGGCCGCTCATCTGCAGCGCGAGGATGACGGCGTTGAGAACGAGCGCCGATGATTTCATAGCGGCGCATTATACGGCCGCGAGTCGGGGCTGGTGGCTAGGGGCTCGGGTCTGGCTGCGCAGGCGTGTTTCCATCGCGCAGGGCATGAGGGCTCGGAGCTGGGGGCTAGCCCCTAGCCCCTAGCCCCCAGCCCCCAGCCCCTTCAGCGAAGCGTCAGAACACGAAGCGGAAGCCGAGCTGTGCCTGGCGCGGGAAGCCGCCGCCGCCGCGCAGGTTGGTCAGGACCAGGAACGTCGCCGGCAGCCGGCGATCCTGGTTCGTCGTGATCGGATTGTCGAAGTTCGCCCGGTTGGTGAGGTTGTAGAGATCGAAGTAGACCTCGAGCGTCTTCGCCTGCGAGAGCTTCCGGCGATAGCCGGTGCGCATGTCGATCTGGAAGTAGTCCGGACCATAGGCGCCATTGCGACCGCCGGCGTACTGGACGTTCTGCAACGCGTCCGGGTTGGTGCTGGCGCCGCTGTAGACGCCGGCCGGAACGGGATCGACGAGCTCGCCATTCTTGTCCGCGTCGATGCTGCTGTCGTAGATCGTGAACGGCGCGCCGCTCATGTAGCGCGTCGTCGTCGACAGCGTGAGGCCGCCGGTCTTCGGCACGTCGTACTGCGCGCCGATCGACAGGATGTGGCGCCGATCGACGTTGGTCGGCCCGAGCCGCGCATCGAGGTTGTTGCTGGTCAGCACCTGATACTGGTTGCGGTCGGCCTGATCGTCGGCGGTGCCGGTCGCCTTCGACAACGAGTAGGAGATGCGGCCCGACCAGTGGTTCGAGTAGCGCTTCTCCACGGACAGGTCGAGCGCGTTGTAGTTCGACTCGCCGGTGTTCTCCATCACCCACACCTGCTGCGTGTAGGGCTCGCCGAGCACGCCGAAGGCGTCGACGCGCACCACCGGCTCGGTCCGGCTCGTCGTCTGCTTGATCCCCGGGTTGAGGTTGCGCGAGAGGAACATGTCGCGGTTCATCATGCGCACGAAATCGGCGTGTACAGCGAGCGACTCGTTCAGTTCGCGGACGTACCCCACCGTGAACTGGTGCGCGTAGGGCAGCTTGCGATCCGGCGAGTCGAAGATGACGACGCCATCGTTTTTCACCGGCACGCCCAGCGGATACGACTGCCGGAGCAGCGCCCAGTTGACGGTCGGTCCGTTCACCAGGTACGGGTTGGTCGGGAACCGCCCGCTGCTCGGGCCCGGATCGGCCGCAGCGGCCGGGAACGTCAAGTTCACCGACGATGAGTACTTGCCGAACTCCAGCGTGTCGTCGAGCGCGCCGAGGATCGTGCGGTTGTAGAAGACCCCATATCCGCCGCGCACGACCGACCGGCCGGCGGCGTCGAGCGCGTGTGTGAAGCCGACGCGCGGTCCGAAGTTGTTCCAGTCGGTCGGTGACTTCTTGTTGCCGGCCGGGAACAGCGGGTTGTCGGTCTCGTCGAGCGGGATGATCTCGAGGTCGTAGCGCAGGCCGAGGCTCAGCGTGGTCTGCGCGCTGACGCGCCACTTGTCCTGCGCGTACATCTCGTAGGTGTGGTTGTTGATGAACTCGTTGAACGGGCCGGTGCGGACGGTGAACCGCTCGGCATACGTCCGCGGATTCGCGGGGTCGAACGGCAGGTCGGTGGTTGCCGGCGTGCAGCTCCCGGTCGCGCACGTCGCGCTGAACGAGAAGGTGCCGTTCGCGTTCACCTGCGAGCTGCGGCGCAGCTCCGTGTAGTTGTAGCGCACGCCGAACTTCGTATCGTGGTCGCCGTGCTTGCCGGGGATGAACCACGAGTAGTCGTCTTCGATCTGGTAGTTCGAGTCCCAGGGGCCCTGCGACTCGGTGCTCGCCTGGGCGAGGAAGCTCGTGTAGTTCAACTGCGGCGGGCACTTCGACTGGTCCCCGATCGTCTCGTTGCCGAAGTCATAGCCGGCCTGGCCGCCGTTCGGTCCCTGCGCGCGGAAGCACTCGTTCCCGTGCCACCAGTGCTCCCACGTCCTCGCGCCCTTGATCGTGTTGACGCGCGAGTTGCCGAGGACGCTCGTGAACGTCACCACAGCGGTCTGATCGAGGTCGGTTTCGTCCTGATACGAGTCGAGCGTCGTCTTGTTGCCGATCGTGTACCACTGCGGCGCCCACTCGCGCAGCCAGCGGACCGCCCACGAGTGGTTCTTGGTGATCTGATGGTCGATGCGGATCAGCGTGTTCCAGTCGGTGCGATCCTCGGCGATCGCGAAGTTCAGCGACGGCCGCGTCGGAAACACGCGGGTGCGGTTCGGGTTGTCCACCTGCCGCTCGAGGCTGAAGAAGAACTGCGCCTTGTTCTTGACGATCGGCCCGCCGATCACGCCGCCCCAGTCGCGGCGCACGGAAGTCGGCTTCGGGAGATTCTGCGTGCGGACGAAATAGTCCTCCGCGGTCAGCGCATTGGGGGACGTCGTCGCGAACGCGACGCCCTTGAACTGGTTGGTGCCGGACTTGGTGATCGCGTTGACGACGGCGCCGCTGGCCCGGCCGAACTCGGCGTCGTACATGCTGGTGAGCACCTGGAATTCCTGGACCGCTTCGATCGGCGTGCGGACCTGCGCGCCCGCGCTCGTGCCGAGCGCATCATCGCTGTTGTAGCCGCCGTCCACCGAGACGTTGTTGCCCTGCGTCGACTGGCCGGCCGCGACGATGGTGTCGTTCCCCATCTGGTTCGACGGCGCGAACTGCACGCCCGGCAGCAGCGCGACCGTCGCGAAGAAGTTGCGGTTCATCGCCGGCAGCTCGCTCAACTCAGCGGTACCGATGTTGCCGCCCACCTTCACGCTGGTCGTGTCGACCAGCGGCGATTCGGCAGTGACCTTGACCGTCTCCTCGAGTGCGCCGAGCGCCAGCACGACGTTGATCGTCAGCGTCTTGCCGACCGGCAGCACCTGCCCGCCGCGCTCGAAGGTGCGGAAGCTCGCGAGCTTCGCGGTCACCTTGTATCGCCCGGGCATCAGCTGCGAGGCGTGGAAGCTGCCGTCAGGACCGGTGGTGAGTTCGCGAACCGCACCAGTTTCTTCGTTCGTGATGATCACGGACGCGCCGGGCAACACCGCGCCCTGCTCATCGGTTACCTTGCCACCTATGTCAGAAGTGCCTTGTTGGGCGAACAGCGGAGCCGCTGCGCCCACGATGAAGAATCCGATGACCGCCGCGCGAACCAGGAGTCTGCGCATCTGCTGCCTCCTCTGTGAGTAAGCCGCCCTAGAGGGTCGAATGCAGTGCGATCGCGCCGAAATGATGGGGCCATCTAACTGCCGGGCGCG
>DATFXR010000086.1:0-6665 GCA_035315685.1 Vicinamibacterales bacterium
TAGCGCCGAACGTCCGCCTGCAGCGTCTCGACCGATCCAGGACCCGCGGCTTCGATGGTCGGCCGCGCCGACGACAGATGTGCAGCGCTGCGCCCGGTGACGGCAACGCGTGCGCCGTCGGCGACCAGCGCACGCGCGATCGCGAGCCCGATGCCGCGCGATCCGCCGGTGACGAGCGCCACCTTCCCGTGCAGTGATTGCATAGCCATTACAATATCGCAGCGATGCAGGAGGTGGCCATCATCGGCGCCGGCGACCTTGGCGGTGCGCTCGCGCACGCGCTCGCGCGGCAGAACGTCGCACGGACGATCCGGTTGATCGACGAGAAGGGGCGCGTCGCCGAGGGCAAGGCGCTCGACATCGCGCAGGCAGCGCCGGTCGAGGGGTTCGCGACTCAGTTGTCGGGATCGGCGGACTGGGCGACCGCAGCAGGCGCCGCCGTGGTCGTCATCGCCGATCGCGTCGGCGGCGGCGAGTGGACCGGCGAAGACGGCCTCCAACTGCTGCGCCAGCTCTCACGCAGCTCGCAGATGGCCGTGCTCGTGTGTGCGGGTGCAGGGCAGCGGGAGCTGATCGATCGCGGCGTCCGTGAACTGCGGGTCGCGCGAGGGCGGTTGATCGGGTCGGCGCCGGAGGCGCTGGCCAGCGGCGCGCGCGCGATGGTCGCGCTGGCCGCGAACGGATCGCCGCGTGATGTGTCGCTGTCGGTGCTCGGGATTCCGCCGTCGCACACGGTGATTCCGTGGGAAGACGCGACGCTGGGGGGGTTCGCGGTCACACGGCTCGTCGACGACCCCTCGCGGCGTCGCATTGCTGCTCGCATCGCCGCACTGTGGCCGCCCGGTCCGTACGCGCTGGCGACCGCAGCGGCGCTCGTGATCGACGCGGTCGCCGGGCGCACGCGCCGTCTCGCCAGTTGCTTCGTCGCGCCGGACACGAGTGCCGGCGTTCGCTCGCGCACGGCCGCGATGCCGGTCAGGCTCGGACCTGCCGGCATCGTCGACGTCGTGACGCCTTCGTTGAGTGTCGTGGAAAGAGTCGCGCTGGAGAACGCGATGGCGCTCTGAGGGCGGGATGGGCTGGACCCCTCCTGCCCCTAGGTCCCGTAGATCGGGCGGTGCAGCGACAGGCCGCCGGCGAAATCGGCGAGCTGCTTCCGGAGAATCAAGCGGCCGCGATGCAGGCGTGACTTCAGCGTCTGATCCTTGACGCGGAGCATCGCGCTCGCCTCTTCCGTTGACATGCCCTGGATGTCGCGCAGCATCACCGGCGCGCGGTAGATCGCCGGCAGCGCGAGGATCGCCCGCATCACGCGCGCCCGCAGCTGCGACCGCAGCACCTGCTCGTCGGCAAGATCGCTCCAGTCGGCGACATCCTTGCCACGCGGGTTGTCGCCGTTCACCTCGGCGTCCGGGAGCGCCGCCTGGCGATCATCGTCGTGTGAGCGCTGATACTTCGCGGTCCGGAGGCGCGACATCGCGGCGTTGAAGGTAATCCGGTAAATCCACGATGACAACGCCGCATCGCCGCGGAAGGCATCGACTTTCCGATACACCTTGAAGAGGACGTCCTGCGTCACTTCTTCGGCGTCTTCCTTGTTCCTCAGATAGCGGAAGGCCAGCTGATAGATTTTGGTGCCAAACTCATCGGCCAGATCGACCAGCGCCTGCTCGTCGCCGCTCTTCAGCCGGGCGAGCAATTCGTTCTGGGCCAGCCGTGTTGCGTCCTGCATGGGTCCTGTCCCTCGATGCGGACTAGAACCCCGTCGCACCACCGAATATTCCAGCGGTGAACTACTTTCTATAAACTGCTGAACTGGAAGACGTTGCTGACGTGCTTGGCGATACACGCCTCGACGCCTGCAAGCTCGACCGGTCGGCCGAGCAGCCGACTCAACGAGGTCACCCCGCGATCGGCGATGCCGCAGGGAATGATGAGGTTGAAATAGTCGAGGTTGGTCGACACGTTCAAAGCGAACCCGTGGCTCGTGATCCAGCGAGCGATCCGGACGCCGATTGCCGCGAGCTTTTCGCGTCCGACCCAGACGCCCGTGAGGCCGGTGACCCGCTCAGCGTCGATCCCATAGTCGCCCGCCGTTCGAATCAGTACTTCCTCGAGATCCCGCACGTACCTGTGCACGTCGCGGCGATCGGGACTCAAGTCGAAGATCGGATAGCCGACGAGTTGTCCCGGACCGTGATATGTCACGTCGCCGCCGCGACCCGTCTCGTGGACGTCGATACCACGAGCAGCGAGCCCAGCGTCGGTCGCGAGGATGTGGGAGCGACCGCCGTCTCCGCGAACACCGACAGTAATGACGTGTGGATGCTGCAGCAGCAGCAACGTATCGCCGATCCGCCTGGCGCGGCGATCGTCGACGAGCGAGCGCTGCAGCGCGAGCGCGTCGCTGTACCGAACGACGCCAAGCCGCCTCACGGTGAGGTGTGTGGGACCGATGGGCCCATGGGGTTGGTTGGGCAAGACCGATTGGTCGTTACCCACCCACCCTGCGGGCCCATCCGTCCCGCACTCCCTGTCAGACCGCATTGGCGTCCCAGTTCTCCAACTGCCGCTTCAGTTGCGACATGAAGTGATCGGCAACGGCGCCGTCGATGACGCGGTGATCGTAGCCAAGCGTGAGATACGCCATGGGACGGATCGCAATCGCATCGTCGATGACGACAGGACGCTTCTCCACGTTGCCGACGCCGAGAATCGCCACCTGCGGCTGGTTGATGATTGGTGTTCCAAGCAGCGCGCCGAATACACCAGGATTGGTGATCGTGAACGTGCCCCCCTGGACTTCGTCGGGCTTCAGCTGCTTGTTTCGCGCGCGGTTCGCGAGGTCCGCGACCGCGCGGCTCAGCCCGAGCAGATTCTTCTCGTCCGCCTGCTTGACCACCGGCACGATGAGGCCCCAGTCGAGCGCGACCGCGACGCCGACGTTGACCTCCTGGTGATACACGATGCTGTCGCCATCAACCGAGGCATTCACCACCGGCACCACCCGCAGCGCGTCGACGGCAGCCTTGATGATGAACGACATGTAGGTGAGCTTCGCGCCGGCCCGCTCGAACTCACTCTTGCGCGCCTCGCGGATCTGCGCGAGCCGCGAGAAGTTCACTTCGAAGATCGAATGGACGTGCGCCGAAGTCCGCCGGCTGAGGATCATGTGCTCGGCGATCCGCTTGCGCATCGGCGACATCTTTTCGACGACGTCGCCGGCGCCAGGCGTGAACTTCGGAGCGGGTGGCACTGGGATCGAGGGCAGCTGGGCTTCCGGCTTTCCTTCCGGCTTTCCTTCCGTCCTTCCGACCTTTCCTTCCGACCTTCCGACCTTCCCTTCCAGCCTTTCCTGCCCTTCCTGCCCTTCCTGCCTTCCCGCCTTCCCGCCTTCGACAACGGCCTTCCCGCCTTCGACAAATGCAAGGATGTCGTCCTTCGTCACCCGTCCCGCGATTCCACTGCCGCGGATCTGCGAGATGTCGACGTTGTGTTCCTTGGCGATCTTGCGGACGAGCGGCGACGAGCGCTCGCGAATGAGATCCTCCGTCGACTTTGGGCCGGGCGCCGTCTGCCCCGTGGGAGGTGCCGTTGCCGTTGGAGATCCGTCAGCGTGCGCCGACGGCTTCGGAGCCTCGGGAGCCTTCGCGGCCGCCTGCCGCGCCGGCGCAGCCTCGGAGGTTGTCGGCGCAGAGACAGGCGCGGACGCTTTCGCCGCCGGCGGTTCAGCCGCAACCGCGCCGCCGGCTCCACCAATCACGGCGACGACGCTGTTCACCGGAACGGTCTCGCCTTCCTTGACACGAATCTCCGAAACGACGCCGGCGGCCGGCGACGGAATCTCGGCGTCGACCTTGTCGGTCGAGATCTCGAAGAGCGGCTCATCGCGATCGACCCGGTCGCCCACCTTCTTGATCCAACGGACGATCGTGCCCTCGGCAATCGACTCGCCCATCTGGGGCATCACTACGTCTGTCGCCATTGCTCCTCGCTCGCCTGAAAGGCCCGCGCTCCTTAGAGATGTATCGCGGCGCCGTGCGCCGCGTGCGCCGCCTCGCCGATCGCCTCGGCAAACGTCGGGTGCGCGTGAATCGTGCGAATCAGATGCTCGACCGTCGACTCGAGCTGCAGCGCTGCGGTCGCCTCAGAGACGAGCTCGGTGGACCGCGGTCCGATCATATGGACACCGAGCAGCTCGTCGTACCTCTTGTCGGCGACGATCTTCACGAACCCCTCGGTCTCGCCCGCCATCTTCGCGCGGCCGAGCACACCGAACGGAAACGTGCCGATCCGTACGTCGTAGCCGCGCGCCTTTGCCTTCGCTTCCGTCAGCCCGACGCTGCCGATCTCCGGGTCGCAATAGGTACAGGCCGGCACATGGTCGTAGTTGATCGGACGCGTCTCGACGCCGGCGATCCGCTCGGCGGCGACGATGCCTTCGGCGGACGAGACGTGCGCGAGCTGTGGATGCGGACCGTCGATCGTGATCACGTCGCCGATCGCAGAGATGCCGGGGACGCTGGTCCGGTACATCGCGTCGACCTTGACGTAGCCCTTCTCCATCTGCAGCCCGACGCCTTCGGCGTTCAGACCGGTCGTGACCGGACCGCGGCCGGTCGCCACGAGCAGATAATCGCCGCGAACCTGCTTCGTCGTGCCGTCACTCAGCTGCATCTCGACGTCGACGCCGTCGCCCTCCGCCGTCGCGCTGGTCACCTTCGCGCTGGTGTGGCTGGTGATGCCCTGCTTGCGGAACGACTTTTCCAGTTCAGCCGAGATCGCGTCGTCTTCGACCGGCACGAGCCGCGGCAGCAGCTCGACGATCGTCACGTCACTGCCGAAACGGTTGAAGATCGACGCGAATTCCACGCCGATCGCACCGCTGCCCATCACCACGATTGACTTCGGCACCTCGCGCAGCCCGATCGCCTCGTCGCTCGTGATGATCCGCGTGCGATCGATTTCGATGCCCGGTACGCCGCGCGGCGCCGATCCGGTGGCGACGATGATCTCCTTGCGCGCGTGCAGCGTCTGCTTCTCGCCTTCGAACACGTCCACTCCGCCCCTGCCGACCAGGCGCGCGGTCCCTTTGATCCAATCGATCTTGTTCTTCTTGAACAGAAATTCGACACCCTTGGTCAGACCCGTGACGATCCGATCTTTGCGCGTCTGCACGGCGGCCATGTCGATCGTCGCCTTCGCGGCGTCGCACTGGCTGGAGCCGGTCGTGGAGGCGATGGACACCCCGAATTCCCTGGCGCGCTGCACGACTTTCAGCGCGTGCGCGTGTTCGAGCAGCGCTTTGGTCGGAATGCACCCTACCAACAGACACGTGCCGCCGGGAGCCTGCTGTTTGTCGACGACCGCGGTCTTCAGTCCCAGTTGCGCCGCGCGGATCGCTGCGACGTAGCCGCCGGTGCCGGCGCCAATCACAATCACGTCGTATTCAGTCGCCACGAATGACTCGCTTTTATCGTTTCAGCGATGAGAGGGGCACGAACGCGGTGACGCCGGGGGCGGCAGCCGGTTCCGGGCCGCCTGCCGACGGCTCGGGATCCAGCCGGTTCAGGCGCGCGCGCAGCTGTCCGTGCTCATACCGCAGTTCCCAGTAGGACTCGGTGAGCCGTTCCAGCCGGCGCGCGAGACGCCGCGCTCTGGCGAACGCCGCAGCCGCGAGCAGGACGGCGGCGCCTGTGAGCAGCCACTGGAAGGTCAACAAAACTCCACCTTATCGAACGGCTTGCAACAGTGTCAACCGCCTGAGACAATTACCGGGCGTTTCCCCGCGCCAGCCCATGAGTTCCAAACCGAAGACCGTCCTCATCGTCGACGACGATGAAGGGATGCGCGATACCCTGACTGCGATTCTCAAGCGCGAGTATCGCGTCCTGCGCGTGTCGAGCGGCGAAGCGGCGCTGCCCATCCTCAATCGAGAGGACGTCGACCTCATCCTGCTCGACGTGCGCCTCCCCGGGATCAGCGGCTTCGAGGTCCTGCGGATCGTCAAGGAAAACTACAGCCTCATCGAGGTCCTGATGATCTCCGCCGTCACCGAGATCGAAACCGCCGTGCAGGCGATGAAGCTCGGGGCCTACCACTACATCACCAAGGATTTCGACTACGACCAGCTGCGATCGCTGGTCAGAAACGCGAGCGAGCGGCAGGACCTGAATCGCCAGGTGCTCACGCTCTCGGCGCAGGTCGCCGATCAGGCTGAGCGCGAATTCATCGTCGGGCCGAGCAAGATGACGCGGGACATCGTGGATCTGGTCCACAAGATCGCGAAGCTCTCCGCGACGGTCCTCATTCTCGGCGAGAGCGGCACCGGCAAGGAGCTGCTGGCCCGGCTGATTCACCGCGAAGCCGGCGATCCCGACGCGCCGTTCATCGCGGTGAACCTCGCGGCGATCCCGCGCGAGCTGGCCGAGAGCGCACTGTTCGGCCACGAGCGCGGCGCCTTCACCGGAGCTCATCGTCAGCAGCTCGGAAAGTTCGAGCTCGCGTCGAACGGCACGCTGTTCCTCGACGAGATTGGTGACCTGCGCCTCGACCTCCAGGCCAAGCTGCTGCGCGCCATCCAGGAGGGCGAGATCGAGCGGGTCGGCGGGACCAAGCCAATCAAGACCGAGTTCCGTCTGATTGCCGCGACCAACGTGGACCTC
>DATFXR010000087.1:0-3372 GCA_035315685.1 Vicinamibacterales bacterium
CCAGAATCGCGGCGCGCAGCGCCTCGTCCGGAGATGCAGTCCAGTACCCTTTGCGCGCATGCACTCGGATGCCAGGCTTCTTGACGCGCGTGGTCAGCTGCCGGAACTGGCCGTCGTCGCCATGCGGCGCGCGGAACGACAGCAGGTAATAGGATGTCGGCTCGCCCGCGGCGCGGCGCAGCGCAGCGGCGTCGAAGACCAGCTGACCGTCGGTGTCGTCGGCAAGCCGCCGCAGCGTCTCGTCTGGCGCCGCCCCGGCTTCGCGCGCCGCTGGATCGAACGGGTAGACCGCGACGTTGGCGCGATTTGCCGATCGCAGAATCGTGTCGACGGTCGGCAGGAACTCCTGGCCGCGACGGCGGTCGGCGCGGCCGACGCCTTCGGTTGCCACGACGAGCGCTTTCCGCCGGTCCGACAGACTGCCCAGATGCACGGCGAGCGCATTGATGGCTGACAACGCCACCTGGTTCCGTGCCGTATCGATCCGCGCCGGCGTTCCCGCGATGTAGTCGCGCTCGTAGGCGTTGCGCGGCTCGTAATCGCCTTTCCGGCCCGTGAAGCCCTCGATCGCCGCCCGGGCGGCGGCGCGATCGCGGGTCAGGCGGAGCGACAGCAGCGAGTCGAGCGGTCGCATCACGACGAGCAGATCGCCTGGCGAAATCTCGTGATCGACGAACTCGAGCAGCGCGTCCCGCACGCGATCGGCGTTGGCGCCGCTCTCGACGTGGTAATCGTCGAGAAAGATGGCGAAGAGGCGCGTCTCGTCTCGCGACGCGGCGAGGCGTTCGTCGGCTGCGGTCAGGATCGCGTCTGGCTGGCGATCGCCGGCGGGCGTTACGCCAGGCGGCCCGCCCGTGCGCGAATGCACGAGCCGCACCGACTCGAGCGGCAGCACGGTCGTGTCCTCGCGGAGCTCGAAGTCCGACGGCTTCAGGTCCTCGATGGCGCGGCCGCGCGCGTCGGTGGCGACCACGTCGATCGTGAACAGGCGTGGCGCAGGAGCGGGCGCTGCAGACGCTGGACTGCTGACGGTCGATTGGCTGGTATCCGAGGATGACTGCATGCCGATTGCGGCCGTCACCACGGGCGCGGCCGCAATCAACAGCAGAAGCACCGCACGCATGCTAGCCGGTGATTCTGAAGCCGACGAGCTCCTTCGCGTCGCCGTCCTGATCGCCCGTCTTGATCTCGAGGACGTACTCGCCGGGCGGCAGCGCCGAGACGGCGAGGTCGATCTGCTGCTCCCCCGCCTTTGGCGACGCCGTGGCCTGCAGCTCGTTCATCGGATTGCCGGCGCGGTTCAGGATGTGCACCTTCAGCTCAGCCGTGCCACCCGGCCCGTAGGTCGGCACGCGGACAACGAGACGATCAGTGCGGCTGAATTCGCGCGCGGCGGTCGGAATGGCCTCGGGATCGGCCTTCATCTTGTTCAGCTCGGGCAGCGTCCGCGCACGGAGAATCGACGGCGTGCCGATTGATCGCGGCCCGGTCAAATCGGGGATCGTGATTTCCCGTGTCTCGCTGTCGAGGACCTGCGAGGAGGCCCCCTCGACCGAGAGTCGCAGCTGCACCTTGCCGGGCACAGCGTCGAAGACGACGCGCTGCGGGCCGCGGGCGGCGGATCCCGAGGCGTTCGCGGCGGCCACCGACGTGGCGGGCGTCGTCGACGCCACGGCAACGTCGGGGACGCGGCCGCGGAAGACGAGCGATCCTTCGTTCGAGAGCGCCATCAGCGACACGCGCGCCGGTTCTTCGCGTCCGTCGGACCGCTCACCCGGTGATTTCGGAAGCGGCTCCCAGACGAACGCGACCCGCGTCTTGCCGTTCTCCCCGCGCGATGTCCCGATCCACGTGCGCACGACACTGGCCCGCGAGGGACGAGCGACCGCCGATGCGATCGCCGCTTCGACGGGCTTCGGCACAACCTTCGGCGGCGCGAGCGCACGCGCGCTCTGCTCCGCGTTCATCGCCCAGTAGCCCTTGCGCGCCCGCACCTGCACGCCCGGCCGCTTCACGCGGACCTTGATCTCGTGGAACTTGCCGTCGGTGGGCGCCTGCGTCGAGTTGTAGCCGATCAGGTAATACGCGCTCTGATCGCGGGTGATCTGCTTCATGCCCGCGGCGACGTCGTTGCGGTTGACGATCGCGCGGCCGTCGGTGTTCTCCGCGAGCACGCGCAGCGTGTCCATCGTCGAGCGGAGGTAGGTGGCGTCGGTCTGGATGCCGATGCCGCCGCCATCGTTGATGTCGAACTCGAACACCGGCAGACCGCGCGGATCCACGGTGTAGATCGCGACGTTGTTCTTGTTGGCCATGTCGAAGACGTCGCGCAGATCGGAATCCATGTCGAGGCCCGCGAGCCATGACGCGCGCTCCTCGTTCGGATCGTTGACGCCGGCACTGGCGTTGCCGTAGGCCGGGTTGCCCAACCCGGGCATCTGCGCGTCGGCGTTGCGCATCTGCGGCGGGACCATGTTGGTGTAGCCCTCGCTGACGACGATCAGCGCCTTGCGCCCTTCCTTCAACGATCCCATGTGCACGATCAGGCCCTTGATCGCCGACAGCGAAACCTGGTTTCTGACTCTCTCGACGGTTTCAGTCGGGTAATGCGCGTAGGTCTCCTCGAACTGGTTCTTCGGCTCGTACTCGAACTTGCGGCCGAGGAACTGCTCGAGTCCGCGCATCACCGCCGAATGATTGCGCGTCATCCGCACCGAGGCAGTGGACTCGAGCGGATACATCACGCCGATCATGTCCGACGGCCCGAGGTTGTTCTCAACGAATGTCGACAGCTGCTTGCGGACCGACATGCTCGAGCTGCGGCGGACGTGGTAGTCGTCGAGGAACACGGCGAACAGACGTACGTCGTCGCGCGCGGCTTCGTTTTCCTCGTCGTAGTCGGTGCGGATTTCTCTGACCGGTTCGTTCTTGGCCTCGGCGACGCCGCCGTCGAGCTTGATGAACTTGAAGGTTTCGATTTTCTGCGCCTTGCCGTCCTCCGTGACTTCGAAGTCGGACGGCTGCAGGTCGCCGATCGGGTTGCCCGCCTTGTCGGTGAGGATGACGTCGACGCGGACGAAGTTGATGCCGCTGCGGAAGATCGGCGGCTGAGTGGGGTCGGTTGGCTGCTGCCCCGCCTGCTGCGGGGGCTGTTGCGGCTGTTGCTGTTGCTGCTGTTGCTGTTGCTGTTGCTGTTGCTGTTGTTGGGCGTGTCCCTGCACGCCAAGCACGAGAAGCAACGCGACCGAAGCGGAGAGGAGCGTGCGCATCCGGCTGGCCATAGCGCTAATGTTAGCGCGCGGCGAGGCGGAACGCGACGAACTGCTGGGCCATCTGTTCTTTTCCTCGCGCGGTCAGCTCGACGACGTAATC
>DATFXR010000088.1:0-4937 GCA_035315685.1 Vicinamibacterales bacterium
GTTCGTGGGCAGCGGCGAGACGCTGAACGATCTCGAGCCGTTTCATCCCGAGCGCGTCGTCTCGCGCGTGCTGGGGATGGGCGACGTGCTGTCGCTGATCGAGCGCGCCGAAGCGGCCATCGACGCCGAAGACGCGGAGAAGCTCGAAGAGAAGCTCCGCGCGAACGAGTTCACGCTCGAGGACTTCCGCGATCAGCTGAAGACGATCCGGAGGATGGGGCCGCTCGAGCAGATTGTCGGGATGCTGCCCGGAATGGGCAACACCAAGGCGCTGGCGGACAACCAGCCCGACGAGAGGCAGATTTCGCGCATCGAAGCGATCATCAACTCGATGACGCCCGAGGAGCGGCGGAAGCAGCACATCATCAACGGGAGCCGCCGCAAGCGCATCGCCCGCGGCAGCGGGACTTCGGTCGAGGACGTGAATCGTCTGCTGAAACAGTTCGTGCAGATGCAGAAGATGTTGAGGCAGCTCGGCGGGATGGCCGGGCTGTCTGGCGGCGGCAAGAAGGCGCGCCGCCAGGCCATGCAGATGCTGCGCAACCGCGGGTAGGTCTCGCGGTGCTCGAAGCGTTTCGTCGGGAATGTCCGCCTTCGGGTGGGCCGTGGTAGCGAGTCGGGATCACGGTCTGGCTGAAGCCGGACACTCCCAATGAAGCGGGTCGCAGCGAAACCGACGTTCGGGTTCGAGCCCCGGAGGTCAATCAGGAGCGTCAGATGGTTGCCATTCGTTTGCGTCGCGCCGGATCCAAGAAGCGCCCGTTCTTCCGCGTCGTGGTCACCGATTCGCGCACGGCGCGCGACAGTTCGTTCGTCGAAATCCTCGGCCATTACAACCCGCGCAGCAAGCCGGCCGTCGTGCAGGTCGACAAGGCGCGCGTGGACTACTGGCTGCAGAAGGGCGCGCAGCCGTCCGATTCGGTGCGGACGCTGATCGCCCGTCACTTGACGCCGGCGCCTGTCGCCGTGGCTGCGCCGGCGGCTGCCGAGGCGAAGTGAGCGACGCGACGCCTGATACCGGCGTCCGCGCCGTCGTCGAGGTTCTCGCGAAGGCGCTGGTCGATCGCCCGGACGCCGTCCGCGTCGTCGAGTCGCAGCATCGGCACATGACCCTGGTCGAGCTGTTCGTGCCGGCGCAGGAGATCGCGAAAGTGATTGGCCGCCAGGGGCGAACAGCGGCGGCACTGCGCACGCTGGCCTCGAGCGCCGGTGAGCGTGAAGGCAAGACGGTCACGCTGGAGATTCGCGAGAGCCGGTAATGACCTGGGCCGACATGGCTCTCGTAGGACGGATCGCGAGAGCCCACGGCCTGCGCGGTCAGGTGATCGTGAACCTCGAGACCGATTTTCCCGAGGAACGATTTCAACCGGGCGCCGAGCTGTTCGTCGAGCGCGGCGGCCGCGTCGAACCGCTGACGGTCACCACCGTGCGGTTCCATCGCGATCGTCCGGTTATCGGGCTTCGCGGCGTCGAGTCGATGACCGCGGCGGACGCGCTGGCCGGGCTGGAGCTGCGCGTGCCGGTGAACGCGCTGGCCGCACTGCCCGACGGTGTGTTCTACCGGCACGATCTGATCGGCTGCCGCGTCGAGACGATGAGCGGCCGCGACCTCGGTGTCGTCGCCGACGTGGAAGGGTCGATGGCAGGCAGCCGGCTGGTGATCGACGGATCCGGCGGCGAAGTGTTGATACCGCTTGCCGCGGAAATCTGCCGCGAGATCGACGCAGCCGGCAAGCGGATCGTGATCGATCCGCCGGAAGGGCTGATCGAGTTGAACGCACGGTCCGGCTAAGCCGCGGACACCAGCGGAGTTGATCTGGCGGTGCGTAGTGTTCGAGCCCACCGTGACCGTGACGGATGATGTTCAGCCGGGCAGCCGTAGCGTCCGGCTTTAGCCGAACCGTGATCAGCGCATGACGTTCGACATCGTGACGATCTTTCCGGCGATGATCGAACCGCCGCTGGCGGCGGGCATCATCGGCCGGGCGATCGAGCGCGGCACGCTCGACGTGAAGGTGCGCGATCTGCGCGACTTCACGACCGATCGTCACCGCGTGGTCGACGACGTGCCGTACGGCGGCGGGCCCGGAATGGTGCTGAAGGCGGACCCGATTTTCCGGGCGCTCGATGCGATCGAAGCCGGGCGGGGCGGAGCGCTGACCGTGATTCTGACCTCGCCGCAGGGACGGCGGTTCACGCAGGCGGACGCGCAGCGGCTGAGCCGCGTCGAGCACGTCGTGCTCCTGTGCGGCCGCTACGAGGGGTTCGATGATCGGGTGCGCGAGCGTGTCACGGAGGAAGTGTCGATCGGCGATTACGTGCTGACCGGCGGCGAGCTGCCGGCGCTGGTCGTGCTGGACGCCGTCGCGCGGCTCGTGCCCGGCGTCGTCGGCGACGAGCAATCGGTCGCGGAGGATTCGTTCAACCGCGGCCTGCTCGACTTTCCGCAGTACACCCGGCCGGCGGAGATTGTCGAGCGTCGCGCAACGGCTTCAGCCGGGCGGGTCCTGAAGGTGCCCGACGTGCTGCTGTCTGGCAACCACGCGGAGATTCGCCGCTGGCGCAAGCGCGAAGCGCTGAGCCGAACGCTGGATCGCCGGCCGGAATTGCTGGACGACGCGGTTTTGGACGAAGAAGAATTGAAGCTGCTGCGAGAGCTTAAAGGAGCGAGAGATGGGCGCGATTGAGCTGGTGGAAAAATCGCAACTGGCCGAACGGCCGGCGATAAAAGCGGGCGATACGGTTCGCGTGCATGTGAAGGTGCGCGAGGGCGACAAGGAGCGCATTCAGATCTTCGAAGGCGTCGTGATCGGCCTGCACCGCGGCGGCACGCGCGCCTCGTTCACGGTGCGCAAGGTGTCGTTCGGACAGGGCGTCGAGCGCATCTTTCCGCTGCACTCGCCGACGATCCAGAAGGTGGAGGTGACGCGATCGGCGAAGGTCCGCCGCGCGAAGCTGTACTATCTTCGCGATCTGAAGGGCAAGGCCGCGCGGATGAAGGACACGGCGAAAGCGTGAGGACCGATGGGACCGATGGGCCCATGGGCCTGCTAGGGTAGGACCGATCGGTCCGTCCAACCCAGCCCACGGGCCGATCGGTCCCACACTCCCCCCATGACTCGCGTCCCCGCCATGCGCACGCTCGAGAACGCGCTGCGGCGCGTCGGGTTCGTGCACGTGGCGGGCGTCGACGAGGTGGGACGCGGCTGCCTGGCTGGTCCGGTCGTGGCTGCCGCGGTCGTGCTCCATCCTGACCGGCATATTCCGGGTGTCTGCGATTCGAAGGCGGTGCAGGCGGCCGAGCGCGAGCGGCTCTACGACCGGATCGTGAAGCACGCGATCACCTGGGCGGTCGCCGCCGCCGATCCGCGCGAAATCGATCGCATCAATATTCATCAGGCGTCGCTGCGTGCGATGCAGCGCGCGGTGCTGGCGCTTGCGCCGCTGCCCGACATCGTGCTCGTCGACGCATTTCGCATACCGGAGATCCCGATGGCGCAACGCGGCGTCCTGCACGGCGATCGACGCTGTTCGGCGATTGCCGCGGCGTCGATCGTGGCCAAGGTGACGCGCGATCGCCAGATGCTCGAGCTCCATGGCCTCGACCCGCGCTACGGTTTCGATCGCCATAAAGGCTACGCCACTGCCGATCACCTTGACGCCGTTGCACGGTTCGGCTACTCGGATGTGCACCGCCGTTCGTTCCGGCCGCCTACGCTGTTTGATACGATTGATCTGACGAGCGCCGACGCCCCGATGTCGGGTACGACTGATCGACTGACGACTGACGACTGAAGACTGATTGTGCCGATTGATCGCGCCGCAACGCTGCGCAACGCTGAAAAGCTGATCCGGCAAGGCAAGATCGACGCCGCGATCGCGGAATACGTGCGCATCGTCGAAGATCAGCCGCAGGACTGGGCCGCCAAGAACACGCTCGGCGACTTGTACGGGCGGGCCGGTCAGGTCGAGAAGGCCGTCCAGCAGTTCGTCGAGATCGCCAACAACCTGAGCGACGAAGGCCAGATGGCCAAGGCCGGCGCGCTCTACAAGAAAATCCTCAAGCTCAAGCCGGACCACGAACACTCGCTCGTGCAGGTGGCCGATGTGCTCGCGATGCAGCGGCTCTACGCTGACGCGCGCGCCCATCTCACCGCGCTGATGGACCTGCGCAGCGCCCGCGGCGACACCCGTGGCGCGCTGCAGGCCAAGGTGCGGATCGGGTCGCTCGATCCCGAAGACTACCAGGGCCGCCTGATGGCCGTCGGCGCCCGCATCGAGATGGGCGACAAGGGCGGGGCGCTGAGCGACCTCAAGGAGATCGCGTCCGAGCTCGCCGACAAGGGCCGCAGCGCCGAAGCCGTCGATGCGCTGCGCCAGGCGGCGGAGCTGAACCCGGACGACGAAGAGATCCGCGAAAAGCTGTACGACGTCCACTTCGCCGCCGGCGACTACGCGCGCGCGCGCGCGTCCGCGATCTCGCTCGAACAGCTTCGAACGATTGCGGCGTCGCAGGAAGCCGCCGGCGACGCCGACGGCGCCCTCGACACGCTCCGGTTCGCGGCCGACTCGCATCCCGACGAGACGGGCCTGCGGACCGACCTGGCGCGCAGGTTCATCGCACGCGGCGACATGAGCGCGGCGGCGGCATACCTCACCGCGGAAACGGCGGGCGACGATCCCGAACTGCTGCTGCTGGTTGCCGACATCACACTGCGCGGCGAGTCTCCTGACGACGGGGTCGCGATCCTGCGCGGGCTCCTCGACCGGGATCCCGGCCGCCGGGAACAGATCGCGCTCCTCGGCTGGAGGATTGCGGAGACACAGGGCGAAGCCGGGTTCAAGGTCGTCGAGCTCGCCGCCGACAGCTCGGTCGCACAGTCCGATTTCCCCGCTGCGGCCGCCGCGCTGCAGGAGTTCGTCACCCGTGTCCCGAA
>DATFXR010000089.1:0-5205 GCA_035315685.1 Vicinamibacterales bacterium
CCGACGCGTGGCACGAACACCGCACCGACTGGGCATCCTACCGGCGATCGCTGCCGCTCTACTGGCGCCGCTTCGTCTATCTCGTCCTGCTGATGACGATGATGAATTTCATGTCGCACGGCACGCAGGACATCTACCCGACCCTGCTCGGCACGATCGGCTACAGCAAGGCGCGCATCGCCGACATCACGGTGCTCTCCGCGATCGGCGCGATCCTCGGCGGTCTGTGCTTCGGCTACTACTCCGATCGATTGGGACGCCGCCGCGCGATGCTGACCGCGATCGTCCTCAGCCTGGTGGTCGTGCCGTTCTGGATTGCCGGGCACAGCCCGTGGCGCATTGTCGTCGGGGTGTTCCTGATGCAGTTCTTCGTGCAGGGCGCGTGGGGCGTCATTCCGGCGCACATCAACGAGCTGTCGCCGAATCATCTGCGCGGCTTCTTCCCCGGCTTCGCCTACCAGCTGGGCGTGATGTTCGCGGCGAGCATTCCGTACGTCGAAGCCGCGCTCGGCGAGCGCTTCACCTACACGCAGGCGATGGGCGGTCTGGTTTCGCTCGTGTTCGTGATCGCGTTCATCGTCACAGCGGCTGGACCGGAGGCCAAGGGGATCTCGTTCAGAAAACCTGTCAATGGCTGATGGCTCATGGCTCTTGGCTGGTGGTGAGCGATTGCCATCAGCCATCAGCCATCAGCCGTGACACGTGTCATGGATCTCCGCCAGCTCGAAATCCTCCAGGCGATTGCCGAGACCGGATCGTTCACCGCCTGTGGACGCAAGCTGAACGTCTCGCAATCAGCGATCAGCCGGCAGATTCTCCTGCTCGAAGAAGAGCTCGGCGAGCCGCTGTTTCTCCGCGTCGGCCGCCAGGTGCGGATGACTCCCGCCGCGGAAAGCCTCGTCCAGCTCGGGAAGCGCGTGTTTCTCGACGTCCGCGAGACGGTCGGCACGATCACCGATCGGACTCGCGAGCTGCGCGGCACCCTTCGGCTTGCGGGCGGCATGACCGTCTGCATGTACGTGTTTCCGCCGCTCTTGAAGCATTTGCGGCGCGTGCACCCGAACCTCGACGTCCGGCTCATGGTCGCGACCGCGGGCCGTTCGGTGCAGGAAATTCGCGCCGGCCGCGTCGACGCCGGGCTGCTGACGCTGCCCGTCGAGGGCGCGGACATGATCACCGTGTCGGTGCTCCGCGAGGAACTGCTCCTCGTAACCACGCCCAGGCATCCGCTGGCGCGGCGGCGGAACGTCGCGCCGCGCGACCTGGCCCGGCTGCCGTTCATCCTCTTCGAGATCGGCTCGGCGACGCGCAAGGTGATCGACAACTTCTTCGCCAGCCAGAACATCGAGCCGACGATTGTCATGGACACGGAAAACGTCGAAATCATCAAGGCGATGGTCAAGGCCGGGCTCGGCGCGGGCATCGTGCCGTATCAGGCGGTGGCGCGAGAGGTGAAGGCGGGACAGCTCTTTTGCACGCGAATCGAGGGGCACGAGCTCGTCCGTGAGACCGGATGGGTGTATGCAAAGGCCAACCGCGTGCCGCGGATGATTGGCGAATTGCTCACGGCGTTCGAAGCCGTCCGCAACAAGCTGCGCCTGATGCCGCCGAGGACGCGGCGGAAGAACCCATGACGAGATGAGATGGGTTCTATCAGATCATTCTATTTTTTGCGGACGTCGGCGATACGTATTCTATTCGCATCATGAGCAACGACCGCGACCGAGTCATCTCGATCACCTTGTCGGAAGCCGAATGGCAGGCGTTCGTCGCCCGCCACCCGCAGCCGGTCAGCTGGCTGCTCGAGCGGATTCGCGACGAAGTGCGTGGCCAGGTCGCCGTGACGGAAGCCGGCCTGATGAACAAGGACGTCGGAATCTGGCACTGAGCGACGGCCACCGCGCCGTCGCCAGGTCCCGTTCCCGCCTTTCGGTTTCCCGCTCAGCCCGTCCGCTCTCGTGCGTAGTGTCCGGCTTCAGCCGGACTCCGTGTGCGTCAGTGTGCGGCTTCAACTGGACTCACGTGGTTCGCCAGTCCAGCTCAGCCACGCTCCAGGGGCAGCAGCATCTCGAAGACCGTTCGCCCGGGCGCGCTCTCGACGGAGATCGTTCCGCCATGGCGCTCGACAATCGCTCTCACGATCGAGAGTCCGAGCCCGCTGCCGCCTGAGACGCCTTCACGCGCGGCGTCCGCCTTGTAGAACCGATCGAAGACGTGCGGCTGGTGTTCGGGCGGAATGCCCGGGCCGTGGTCCGCGACCGTGATGGCGATGCGGCCGTCTCGCGGCCGGGCGGCAAGCGCAATCGCGGTCCCCGGCGGCGCGTAACGGATCGCGTTGGCCGCGAGGTTCTGAACCGCCTGCTCGAGACGATCGCGGTCGCCGACGACCATCTCCGCGCCAGGTTCGATGGTGGTCTGGATGGTGACGTTGACCGCGTGACACACCGGCTCGTGGCGGGCCACCACGCGCGAGAAGAGCTCCACCACCGCAACCCGATCGAGCGTGAGCGTGCCGCCGCCCCCCTCCAGCCGTGCCAGCTCGAGCAGATCGCCGATCAACCGCTCCAGGCGGTTCGTCTCGTCACTGATGATGGCGAGGTACCTTGCGCGCGTCGCCTCGTCTATCTCGAGCTCGGGCATCGAGAGCGTTTCCAGATAGCCGCGCATTGCCGTCACCGGTGTCGTCAGCTCGTGCGACACGTCGGCGAGCAGCTGCCGCCGGACGCGATCGGACTCGCTGAGCGCCTCGGCACGCGCGGAGAGGTCGGCAGCCATCGCGTTGAACGCGCTGGCGACGGCCGCGATCTCGTCGCCGCCGCGATCGGGTGCGCGCGCCGCGAGGTCGCCAGTACCGAGGCGGCGTGCCGCCGATTCGAGCTCGCGAAGCCGGCGTCGCGGCGGACCAAAAATCAGCGCCGACGTCGCGATCGTGCCGACGATCAACACACCCGCGGCGACGAGCGCGAGCATCGGCGCGAAGCGCCCGAGGAGAAATCCGAACGGCGCCTGCGGTGGCACCACGACGACGCCGGCGATGTGTCCGGCGACGATGATCGGCGCCGGCCGGACGAACGGCATGCCGCCGGGACCGCGCTCGAACCGCTCGCCACGGCCGAAGAACGGCGGCGGCAGGCCGCGTGCTGGAGGCTCGAGGCCGTCAGGCGGCTCCTCCGGCGGGCGTCCGAATCGCGGTCCATCGCCACGCTCGAAGCGGCGCATCGGCGGACGTTCGGCCCACTTCACCAGCTGACCGCGCGCCATGGCGAGCAGCGGCTCCGAGATCTTCTCGCTGCCGCTCGAGATCACGCGTCCATCCCCCAGCACGACGAAGAACGGATGGTTGTACTGCGCATATTGCTCGTGGACGTACTGCGCGAGGTCGGCCTGCGGATCGCGGTCGAGCAGGCTCGCGAGGTCGAGCGCAATGGTCTGGCCGAAGCGAATCGGCGACTGGCCGGGCAGACTTCGCCCGGATTGCGACACGGCCCAGGTGAACAGCATCGCCTGCACGACGAGCATCGCCGCCAGCAGGCCGACGCCGCCAAGCGCGATCCGGAAGTAGAGGCTGCGGTACCAGCGCACAGGGGTTCAGGGTTCAGGGTTCAGGGTTCAGGGTTCAGAGTTCTGGGTTCAGAGTGCTGGGTTCTGGGTTCTGGTTCTCGTTCGAGGTTCCAGGTTCATGCTAATCCCCAATCCCAAATCCCGAATCCCCCCGCCTGGGTGTCACAGTCTTTTCACGTCCGTGCCGCAGAGCGGCTTTGGATAATTCGATCATGTTGACTCTGGTAGCAATATTGACCGCGACGCTCGTGCCGGCTCCGCCGGCGGCTGCTGACAAGCCATCGATCTCGGGCGCGTGGACGATGAACACGGATCAGAGCGATGCGCCGCCGGGCGCGCAGGGCGGCGACTCCGGCGGCGATCGCGGCGGACAGCGCAGCGGGTACGGGGGAGGGGGGCGTCACGGTGGCTACGGCGGCGGCCGTGGTGGCTACGGAGGCGGTGGCGGGCGCGGCGGGATGGCGGGTGGCGGCCGGATGAATCCCGAGGACGCCGCCCGGATGCGCGACGCGATCCGCGATCTGACCAATCCCTCCGATCGTCTGACGATCACCGAGACCGACTCGATGATCGTGATCACCGGCGCCGACGGACGCACGACGCGGCTCTCACCCGACGGCAAGAAAGTCAGGGACGACAACACTGGCGTCGAGCGCAAGACGAAATGGGACGGCACGAAGCTGGTGAGCGAGATCAGCGGTCTCGGCTCCGGCAAGGCGACACAGACGTTCGTCGTCGTTCCCGAGACGCATCAGTTGCGCGTCACCGTGCAGATGGAGGGACGAGGCGGAAGCAATCAGCCGCGTACCTTTACGCATGTCTACGACGCGAACGCGCAGAAGTAGGGGCTCGGGGCTGCGGCTCGGGGCTAGCCATTACGAGGAACGTTCGGTGAGGCCGGCGACGCTGACTGGGACTGTTCCTGGACCCGAACAGTCCTCCTGAGCGATGTACGGGGCGTTCACTCCAGTGAGCGTTCCGGGCGGCGGCGTGGCGCTGCTCGTCACGCGAGTCACGTGACGAGCCCGACTTCGTCCCTTCCTGCCGGTCCCGCCCTTCCTGCCCGTCCCGCCTTCCTGCCCGTCCCGCCCTTCGTGCCCGCCCGCCCTTCGTGCCGAGGTCTATTCGTCCTCGTCGTCGTCGTGCGGCTTGCTCGTCGCGATGTCGTCCATGTCCGGCATCTCGTCGTCCATCGCATCGACATCGTCGAGGCTGAACGAACGGCCGGTCTGCTTCATGGGAATCGGCCCGCGCGGCTTCTCGTCGCCCTGCTTCTTCTTCTTCGCGGCGCCAGGACCACGCTGAGGCTTTGCGTCGGGACCGAAGTTGCGGTTGCGGGCAGGCGCGCTGCTCGGCGCGCCGCCGCCTGAATCGAAGGGCCGCGGCCCGCCAAAGGATCCGGGCGGCCGTGGCGCAAAGCCACCCGGACGCGGACCGGAGAAGCCGCCGGGACGCGGGCCGCCGGGACCGCGGTCCTCGCGCGCACGCGCCTCGCTGACGGCGAGCGGCCGTCCGTTGAACACCTGGCCGTTGAAGCGCTGGATCGCCTGTTCGGCGTGTGCGCGGTCGGCAAATTCGACGAACGCGAACCCGCGGGGACGCCCGGTCTCGCGATCGACCGGCAGCACGACCTGCGACGGTGGA
>DATFXR010000090.1:0-10813 GCA_035315685.1 Vicinamibacterales bacterium
CCACGTGTGATGCAGGTTGCCGTCATGAGTGAAACCGGTCGTCTTCACGCAGTTGCCGCCCGCATCGGCGTTGGTCGAGGCATGCAGCGGCTGGTGGATGTCTCCGAGGAAATGAATCAGGAACCGGAGCTCCTTGTCGACGGGGAACCTGCGGGTCGTGCCGTCATCCTCATGGATGGTGATGCTCTTGTTGGCGATGAGATTCGATTTGAGCGTGTCGATCATCTGCGTCACGCAGCCGGTGGCGCACCTGTTCGCGGCTGTGTTCGGCCCCTCGAACAATCCGATGTCGATGAAGTGCCACGGCTCGGTCTTCCCCTTACCACCCGGCATGTGATCGGGCCACGTGGCCATTCGGCCGAACGCTTCGGCCAGCGCCGCGAGCGACGGCGGCGGATCGCCGGGGGCGCCGAGCAACGCGGGAAGGTGGAGTTGATCGTCGCCTCCATTTCTGAGGATCGCGACAATCCGTCGTTTTGTTTTTGCGGTCAGCTTTCTGGCGGCAATCCGGCCGACAATCTGGTGACCGTCGTCGCCCCACGCGATGACGTCACGCACACAAATCGAGAGACCCATCAGGGCTGCGAGGGCGACGCACGTCATCTTCTTCATGGCGTCCTCCTGCCAGGGTCGCCTGGCCGCGCGCCGGCCAAGGGCGGCCGCCTGCTTCTACTAACGGACGTCGGCCATGGTGGAGAACACACGTGCAGCCATTCCGTTTGAGCGCATCAGGGAACGGCGCTATCCTTGGGCCCTCGCGGGCCCGATCGTGCGTGGCGCCGAACGAATCGGAATCCGGGCGCAGCGTTGTAAAGGGACCATTATGAGCACCCACGACAAGCTGGCCGACAGCAGCGGCGTCTCGCGCCGCGACATGATCCGCATCGGCGCCGGCGGCCTCGGCTTCGGCCTGTTCGGCGGTATCGGACCGGTGCCCTACGTCTTCAGCAAAGCAAGTGAAGTCGCGGCGGCGAACACGTCGGGCAAGATTCTCGTGGTCTTCGAGTGGTTCGGCGGCAACGACGGATTGAACACCATCGTGCCCTACGGCGACGCGACGTACTACAAGCACCGCCCGACGATCGGGATCAAAGAGAAAGACGTGCTGAAGATCGACGCGCACTTCGGCTGGCAGAAATCGATGGTCGGGATGAAACGGCTGTACGACGAGGGCAAGGTCGCGATCGTGCAGGGTGTCGGCTACGATCAGCCGTCGTTCTCGCACTTCACCTCGATCTCCTTCTGGCACACTGCCGCCCCGAACAGCGGCAACGAGTACGGCTGGATTGGGCGGACAGCCACGGCCCTCGATCCGGCCGGCGCGCGGCCGAACATGATCGTCAACGTCTCGGACAGCCAGAGCCTCGCGGTGAAGGCAGAGAAGCACGTGCCGCTGGTGTTTCTCGACCCTGCGAAGTTCCAGCGCGGGGTGTTTGCACAGGAGAAGGCGGCGCTCGACGTGCTCGGCTCACAGACGACGCCGGTTGGCGACGCGCACAAGTACGCGCTGGAGGTGACCAGGAGTGCGGCGCAGGCGTCGGAAATCGTCCGCGCCGCGTGGGGCAAGTACAAAGGGAAGGACAATCCGGATCTGCGATTGCTCGATCTGGATAAAGTCGCGGCGCTGATCGAGGCGGATTTTCCCACCAAGCTGTATTACGTGCCGCTGCGCAACAGCCTGTTCGACACGCACGTGAACCAGGCGGCACCGCACGACCGTCAGCTTGAATATTGTTCGGACGCGATCGCCGGTTTCTGCCAGGAGATGAAACGCATCGGCCGCGCGGACGATGTCGTGGTCTACGTGCACAGCGAGTTCGGCCGGCGCGTACCCGAGAACACGAGCCTCGGTACCGACCACGGCACCGCACAGGTGAACTTCGTGATTGGCAATCCGGTGAAGGGCGGGATGTATGGTGCGCCGCCCAGCCTGACCAACCTGATCCTCGATGGCAATCTCGAAAACACCACGGACTTCCGCCAGGTGTACGCGACGCTGATCGAGGAGTGGATGGGCGCCGATTCCGCGCACGTACTCGGACAGAAGTTCAAGACGCTGGGAATATTCCGGGCGTAGGAGGAGAAGATGGCCCGTCGTGTGGGCTGGTCTCCGGGACCGGCAACCTGGAAAGACGACCTCGCACCGATCGCCGCCGCCGACTGGAACGACGATCGCGCCGCGCACCTGCTCGCCCACGCAGGGTTCGGCGGCACGCCGGCGGAGATCGACAGACTGTCGGACGCCGGTGTCGAGCACGCGGTCCGCTCGCTCGTGTACTACGAGGACATTCCCAATCCGAAACTGCAGCCGTTCGTCGAATCAGGGCTGTGGGATCCGTCGTTGAACGGCTTTCCGGAGAGCCGGCCCGAAGCGACCGATCGCGCGCTCAAGACGGGCGCCTCGATGGGCGTCGAGAACAAGCCGGCCGGCAACCGGCCCGTGCAGCCGACGTCTGATCGTTTCTTCTACTGGCTGCGCGCGACGATGCTCGAGACGCGCCGGCTCGGCTACTGGTGGGCGAACCGGATGCTGCAGACCACGCATCCCGTGGAAGAGAAGCTGGCATTGCTGTGGCACGGCCACTTCGCCACCCACGAGAACAAGGTTCGCGACTACCGGAAAATACTGCAGCAGATCGACCTGTTCGAGCACTATGCGACCGGCAACCTCCGGGAGCTGACGATTCACGTCGCCCAGAACCCGGCGATGCTGTACTTCCTCGACGCTCAATACAACGTCAAGGGCGCCGCCAACGAGAACTTCGCCCGCGAGGTGATGGAACTGTTCACCATGGGCGTCGGGAACTACACGGAGAAGGACGTGCGCGAGGGCGCGCGCGCGTTCACCGGCTGGTACTTCGACAACCTCGCCTTCAAGGTCGACGCCGCCAAGCACGACGACGGTCCGAAGACGTTCCTGGGTCGGACCGGGAACTTCGACGGCGTGGACGCCGTGAAGATCATCTTCGAGCAGCCGGTCACGGCGGAATTCCTCGCCGGAAAGATCTATCGCTTTCTCGTGCGGGAGGACCTGTCAGCGGCGCTGAGAACAAAGCTCGGCGCCATCCTGCGGAGCAGCAACTACGAGATCAAGCCGCTGCTGACGGCGATTTTCTCGTCGAAGGACTTCTACAGCCAGGCCAGCTACGGGGCGCACATCAAGGGACCGGTCGAGCACATGGTCGCGATGATGAAGCACCTCGGCGTGGACACCATTCCGGGGGTTCCCGATTTCAACCAGTCAACGATCGCGATGGGTCAGCACCTGCTGAACCCGCCGTCGGTGGCGGGCTGGGCGGGCGGCAAGGCCTGGATTACGCCGGGTCTGCTCATCGCGCGCGGCAACGTCGCGCGCGACGTCCTGATCCCCGACATGACCGGCTTCAGGGACTGGAACTTCTCCGCCGGCAGCGATGACCTGCTCGGCCGCCGGCTGCGCGACGGATACGACATCGGCGCGGCGACGGCGGTCAGCGATCCGTCGAACATGACCGCATTCGACCGAGCCGCGCTGGAGCGCGATGAGAAATTCAACACGCGCATCTCCGGCTACGTCGGCTGGGAGCAGGCGGCGCGCAAGCTCATTCCGACACCACGGCAGGCCGCGCAGTTCGATCTCACGCAGATGGTGCTGGAGGGCGGTTCGACGACCACCGGCGAAGCGGTCGACTACCTGCTGCGGCGGATGGTCCGGGTGCCGACGGCAAAGACGACGCGCGACGGGTTCGTGGCTTTCCTCACCAAGGAACTTGGAACCGACAGCGTCAGCCGCGCCAGGACCTACATGGAAGACCCGCTGCGTATGGTCGTCCACATGATCATGAGCACACCGGAGTATCAGATCGTCTGATCACGGTCCGGCTGAAGCCGGACACTACCGACAAGGGTCACGGTCCGGCTGAAGCCGGACAGTACCGGGATCACCCTCTTCATCGTCGCGTCCGGCGCGTTAGCCGGGCCATCGTAGTGTCCGGCTTAGCCGGACTTGCCGTCGGTCACGGCAGCGCACGGATTTTGACGTTCCGAAAGGCGATCGGAAACTGCTGGTACTGAAGCCGCAGGTGTCCTTCAGAAAACGTCGCGTCGTGAATGTCGAGCGTGGTCTCGCCGTTCAGTTCGACGACGAGGTGATCGCTGTCCGCGGTGATCTGATAGCGATTCCATTGATCCGCCTTGAACGCGTATTCGCGCGCGGTCTTCGCAGTGCCGACGATCGCGCCGGTGTTGTAGCCGGCCGGCTGTTGCCGCCAGATCTGCACTTCATAGCCACCATTTTCCTGAGGCGACCGGACGAACACGCCGCTGTTCGTGTCGGCGCCGCACCTGAATTCGATCGACAACACGAAGTTCTTGTAGCTGCGATCCGACGTCAGGTAGCCGGTCGGCTCGCCGCAGGCCGTCAACGATCCATCGACGACTTCCCAGTGCGAGCCGCCCGCCGGCACGGCCGGCGTGGATGGCGCTGGTGCACCGACACACGGCTGCGGCGTCCCGACCTGGCCGGGCTGTGGCGCCGGCGGCGGACCGGATCGGCCGCCGCGTTGCGGCGGCGCCGACACGTGCCATCCCGTGAGAGTCTTGCCGTCGAACAGGAGTTGCCACCCCTGCGCGCGCTCTTCAGCGCTCAGCATGTTCAGCGTCTGGCCGGACAGCGTCGCCGTCAACCAGAGAGCCGCCACGGCTGCCAACGACGCCGGCTTGCGCATCATCGCCGTAGAGTATCTCAGACGGAGACGTCCCGAACGCAGCGCCACGGCCATCGGCGACGAGCCATTAGCCTCTAGCCATCAGCCATCAGCCATCAGCCATCAGCCATCAGCCATTGACAGCGTCAGCCACCAGTCATCCGCGCTCGCACAGCACGACGGGGCCGTCCTGTCGCACAATCCGCCATCCGGGTGTCGGTACCGCCTGCCAGTCTTCGCGGCCCGAAAACGCCGAGTTGTAGTTGACCGCTGCGGCCTGAGTCGGCCCGACCATGGCGTGCATCCGCGAGGTCTCGTCGCTGTCGCGCGGATCCAACGCGACCGGCATCGGGACATTCGGATGCGCAGGACCGTAGCGCGTGTACGACCAGGTCGGCGCGTCGATCGGGACCATCTCGAGGCTGTCGAACAGCGCTTGGATGCACGACGACTCGACCGGTCCGGGCACCACGCAGCTCTGCATGGTGTTGCTGTCGCCGTGACCGGTCACACCGGAGGTGAACAGCCCGGCGCCGCCGCCGGCGGCCTTGAACTCGACCGGCCGGTTCGACCGCCGCCCGGGCTGCATGGCCTCCGCCGCGCCCATCGGCTCGTTGTTGACGCAGGCGTCGTGCGAGCCGGCAAAGCCCTCGAAGCCGCCGCGAATCTCGAATCCGTCCTTGCCCACCTTGCGGAACCAGTCAGGGTCGCGTGAATTCTGATAGGTGGTGAACCCCAGCGACGGGATGTACGGCGTCGAATGCGGATCCTGCGGGTTGGGCGCGGCATTGGGCCGGCACATGCCGCGCGCGACCAGCAGCTTGCTCGGCCATGTGCTCGTGAACTTCGTCGGCAGCTCGCTGTTGCCGTTGTACGGCTCGTTCGCGCACTCGCCAATGGTGTGATCGAAGTCGGCCAGCACGCTGAACGCGCGGCCGAGAAAGTCCTGCTGCGCGGAGAGACCGTCGGGAATCTGATCGCAGATCGCCGTGCCGAGCAGGCGCAGACGCTGCGCCGCCGTGAACTCGCACAGGTGCCGCAGATCGTCGAAGTAGGTCGGCACCTGACGGAAGTCGAGGCCGCTGACCTTCCAGTTCAGGAAGACGCGCCACCCGTTGCCGCCGACCGACCGCGTCCAGTCTGCGTATTTCGCGAGCTGAGCCGTCTCGCCGCGAATCATCAGGCGCTGCGCGTCGAACGCCGTGACGATCTTCCACCGCCACGGCCCGACGTTGTCGAACAGGCGCGGTCCATCCACGCGCAGCCGACCGCGAATCTCGGGGCCGGTGACGGTCCCGCCGCCGGACGGCGTGATCGGAGTCGGCGTTGGCTGCGGCTTCGGATCGTGCCGTGCGTGCCATTCGGCAGTCTGCTGCACGAAGGCGAGCATGTCGGCGCCGGTTTTTCCAGTCAGCGCCATACTCAGCAACACGGCGCCGATGGAGTCGTTCTTGTTCTCGAAGTCCGGCATCCGGCCGAGTTCCTGTTTCAGGATTGCCTGGATCGTACCGAGATACATCTGAAGATTTTCCACGGTCAGGTCAACTGGAATGGTCGCCATGTCCTTCCTCCTGTCGTCTGCACATCGATCGCGTCGCAGTTCCGACGCGTTCGAGCAACCTGTGGGTGTCGAGACTCGAGATGAGAAAGCCGCCGGGCGCCGGCTCCATATGGTCGTCGCGAAGCCAACCGCCGCGCAACACCTGCCTGCGGTCCTGCGCAAAAGGATCGTGAACCGTCCGGAAAGGGATTGATTCCTGCCTGCCGCGCTCCTACATTCCCGAGCACGCGAGCGGGTCTCGCGGATACGGAGGGGTCAGCATGAGAACGAACACGATTGCAATGCCGCTCCTCGTCGCTGCGGCGCTGTCCATCGCCCTGTCGCTGAGCGTCCGTCCGATTGCCGCGACGCCGTGCACCAACCTGATCGGCACACCACTGGTCAACGGCACGGTGACATCTGCCGTCAACGTCACGGCGCCGTTCACGACCACCGCGAGCAGCGGGCCGGCGACGATTACCGTCTCTGTCCCGTTTGCCTTCTGCATGGTGACGGCGAGGCTGACACCGACCGCCGATTCGAGCATCACCATGGAGCTGTGGATGCCGGAGGCCGCGCACTGGAACCGGAAGTTCCTCGGCGTCGGCAACGGCGCGCTCACCGGCGCGATCTGGCACACGTCGATGGTGCGGCCCGTGCAGAGTGGCTACGCGGTGGCGAACTCGGATCTCGGCCACACGGTCAGCACCGCCAACTGGGCGCTCGGACATCCTGAGAAGGTGCTCGACTATGCCAGCCGCGGCGATCACGTCACTGCGGTCGCGAGCAAGGCGCTGGTCGACGCGTTCTACGGCACCGGCCCTCGCCTCTCGTACTTCCACGGCTGTTCGAACGGCGGGCACCAGGCGCTGATGGAGGCACAGCGGTTTCCGGACGACTACGACGCGATCATCGCCGGCGCGCCCTGGAATCAATGGACGCACCAGAACGTCGAATTCATCTCGCGGCAGATCGCGCTCGAGAGCCTCAATCCCGCCAAGCGCGCGATGATCACCGCTGCCGTCGTCGCGCAGTGCGGTGGCCGCGACGGCGGCCTGCTGCCGGACGGCTATCTGAACGAGCCACAGGCGTGCCGCTTCAAGCCTGCGTCGCTCTTGTGCGCCGGCGCGGACGCGCCGACCTGCCTCACGGCGCCGGAAGTTGCCGCCGTCGAGAAGATCTACGAGGGCCCCAGCGACCCGATCACCGGGCTGAGCTGGTTTCCGGGTTTCGAGCGCGGCAGCGAGTTCGGGTGGGTCGGTTTCGGCGCCTTCTCGAACAATCTGTTCCAGAACATGGTGGTCGAGAATCCGTCGTTCGACTACCACACTTTCAACTTCAGCAGCGACGTCGCCTTCCTCGACGCGAAGCTCACCGGCATCATCGACTCGATCAATCCCGATCTCGGCCCGTTCAAGTCGCGCGGCGGCAAACTGCTGATGTGGCACGGCTGGACCGACACCACGCTCGAGCCGCGCAGCTCGTTGAACTACTACAACAGCGTCGTGGCAGTGACCGGCGGCCACCTGAGCCTCACGCCGCGCCGCAATCAAGGCGATGAAGACGAAGATGACCAGGGCGATCAGGACGACAACCGGCGCCGCAATCTCGACGACACGCAGGATTTCTTCCGGCTGTTCCTGGCGCCGGGGGTCAATCACTGTGGCGGCGGTGCCGGCCCCAACTCGAGCTTCGCGTACACGCTCGCGAATGCCGTCGGATCGCTCGATGCCGACCATGACATCCTGGCGGCGCTCGATCGGTGGGTGGAGCACGGCATCGCGCCCAGACAACTGATCGCGTCGCACTTCACCAACGGCGTCGCCGACAAAACGCGTCCCGTGTGCGCGTATCCGCGAATCGCGCGCTTCAGCGGCCGCGGCGATCCCAACCTGCCGGGAAGCTGGGCGTGCGTCAACGACTGGGACCGCTTCAACAGCGACTACGCACAGGAGCTTCGGAACATCCGATCCGACATTCGGACCGGCAACCTGGACAACCTGCCCAATGGCGGGTTCGTGAAATCACGTCGCGATCGCTGAACCAACGGCATCATGGTGAGCCGTCGCGGAGGGCATGATGCGTGACAGAACGTGGCCGCTGTCAGTGTTGGGTGTGGCGGTCGTGATCGCCGCGGCGTGCGCGCCGACACGGCAATCGGACAGTGGCGCCTCTGCGGCAGACGAACGGTTCGTACCGGGCCTGGGTGAGCTGATGAGTCTGCAGCAGATGCGCCACGTCAAATTGTGGCTTGCCGGCGAGGCCGCCAACTGGGAGCTGGCCGGCTACGAGGTTGACGAGCTCGGCGAGGGCTTCGACGACATCGTCAAGTTCCATCCCACACACAAGGACTCGCCCGTTGCGCCAAAGGATGCGATTCCTCGAATGGTCACGCAGCCGCTCGCTGACGTCCGCGCAGCCGTCAGCCGCAGAGATGCAGCGGCGTTCGCTCGCGCGTACGATGCGCTCACGGCCGCCTGCAACAACTGCCACCAGGCGACGAACTTCGGGTTCAATCGCGTCACGAAGCCGGAGTCGAATCCGTACCCCAACCAGGTGTTCGCGCCGCCGAGTCAATAGCGAGGTGCACGCGAAAGACCAGGCTGGTCAGCAAGACGAAGTTCGACTACGGCTTGACTGCGAGCATCTGCAGCTCGACGCGCGCGCCATCGTTCAGCGCAGCCACCTGCACGGTGGCGCGCGCCGGCGGATCGGTTGGAAACGATTCACGGTACACGGCGTTGAATTTCGCAAAATCGTCGAAGCTGGCGATGTACGCCGTCACCGACGCCACGTGGCTGAAATCCATTCCGGCCGCCCTGAGCACTTCACGAATATTCGCGAGCGCCTGGCGTGTTTCCCGCTCGATACCACCGCCGACCAGCCGGCTCGTCACCGGATCGCGTCCGAGATGACCCGAGATGTAGAGCGTGTTCCCCACGAGAATCCCCGGGCTGAACGGCAGACCGGTGTTCGGACTCTTCTCGGGACGGATCACTCTGCGGCTGCCCTGCGCCTGCGCCGCGTCGCCGTGCAGGTCGACCGTTACCATGCCGAGCAGGAACGCGGCAACTGCGATGGATGCGGTTCTCATGTGACGCCTCTCGTTGGAATTCCGGCAATTCGGTGCGTAGCGCTGCGATCTATACTCCAGCGTTGACGCGTCCGGAAGGAGAAGCGTATGGCGAGAAAAGGTGATGTATCGCGTCGCGCGTTTCTCACAGGTCTTGCCGCGCTGGCCGCTGCGCGCGCGGCGGCGGCGGATCTGCCGCGCATCGCGAAGCGAGTCGAGAAGCTGTACAAGATCAAGGGCTCGACGCAGCCGAACGACCTGCAGTTCGTCAGCGACGGCCTCTGGGTGCTCGACCAGGTCGATCCCAACAAGGCGTTCAAGGTCCGGCCCGACGACGGCTCGGTGATCCGCGGGCTGCAGACCGAGTCCATTCATGGCAGCGGCATCACTTACGGACACGACGCGCTCTGGATTACCTCGACGAAGATGCGTGATCCGGCGGCGGCACCGCGCACCTTGAAGGTCGACCCGACGAGTGGCAAGACATTGAAGTCGTGGGTCACGCCGGGATCCGGGCCGTACGGACGCGTCACCACGCCATCGGGCGGCCACGGCGTGAAGTGGGTGGACGACAACTACTGGATGGCCGTCCCGGCGTCCGGGAAGCTCTTTCTGATGGAGCCGGAGAGCGGCGAGATCGTCCGATCGATTCCGGCGCCTGGTGTGCGGACGCACGGGCTCGCGTGGGATCGCGGGTTCCTCTGGTGTGTCGAATCCGACGGGCGGATCATCTACAAGCTCGATCCGAAGGACGGCGCGCCGGTGGCCGCCGTCCACCTGACGAGAGACGATCCGGAGCCGCACGGACTCGACATACGCGACGGCGTGCTGTGGTATTGCGACGCGGCGAGCGGCTGGATGTGCCGGCTCGTGTGATCGACTGAACGGTCAGTATCGCGGCAGCGCCATCGCTGTCGTTCGGCGGGTTCATAAGCGGCACGACGAGCGCGGTCGTCTTTCCAGACAGCGAGGGAGGCGTGACTGTGACTCCGCGGCGAACGGCTTATGCGGCCACGATCACTCGCCGAGATTTTCTGGCGGCAACGTCTGCGTCTCTCGTCACCGCCTCAATCGGATCGCACCAGCCGGCAACACCGGAGCGTCCGTGGTACGCGACGATGCGGCGGTGCGGACAACTGAATCTGAACGAGCGCGATCCGCTGACGCTCGACGTGTCGAGCTGGCTCGATTACTGGGCATCGCTCGAGCTCGACGCACTGCTTCTCAACGGCGGTGGCATCGTCGCGTTTTACCCCACCGCGGTGCCGTACCACCATCGGAGCAAGTCCCTCACGCCCGAGCAGACGCTGGAGCTCACCTATCGGCTGCACCAGTACGGCGGCGAGCAATCGCTCGATCGAATTCCGCACGAAAGGACTGTCGGCCGACTACGTGCGCCGCGAGACGCGTCGCGCTGTCGCCGGCGTGTCGTCGAAGGTGAAGATCTGGCCGGGAATCGACATCGACATCCCGACAGGTCCGAACGAGAAGAAGACCGCGCCTGATGATGTGTAC
>DATFXR010000091.1:0-14462 GCA_035315685.1 Vicinamibacterales bacterium
GTGTGTGTGACCGGCGGCCCCGTGGGGGGTGTCCGGTCGGACGGATGGGACGGACGTGACGCGGCCGCACGATGGGCGGCGGGTTCCTCGTCCCCGGGATGCGCGGGCTTCACCGGCTCAGGTGCGCGAGGCCCATAGAACGTCAAAAAGACCAACCGGAACATGTAGATCGCCGTCAGCAGCGACGTCAGGATGCCTACGGTCCACAGGATCACGTGGCCGCCGGCGAACGTGCGGAACAGGATCTCGTCCTTGCTGAAGAACCCGGCGAAGCCGGGCACACCGGCGATCGCGATCGAGCCGATCAGGAAGGTCCAGTAGGTAATCGGCAGCGCCGACTTCAACCCGCCCATCCGACGGAGATCCTGCTCGCCGGCGAGCGCGTGAATCACCGCTCCCGATCCGAGGAAGAGGAGCGCCTTGAAGAACGCGTGTGTGTAGAGGTGGAAGATCCCGGCCGCGTAGGCGCCGACGCCCATGGCGAGAAACATGTACCCGAGCTGCGACACCGTCGAGTACGCCAGCACGCGCTTGATGTCGTTCTGCACCAGGCCGATCGTCCCGGCCATCAGCGCCGTCGCCGTGCCGATGACCGCGACCACCAGCAACGTCTGCGGCGCATGGCCGAAGAGGACCGCGTTGCGCCCGATCATGTAGACGCCGGCGGTCACCATGGTCGCGGCGTGGATGAGCGCCGAGACGGGGGTCGGGCCTTCCATGGCATCCGGCAGCCACACGTACAGCGGAATCTGCGCCGATTTGCCCGTGGCGCCGACGAACAGCAGCAGCGTGATCAACGAGATCGTGCCGAAATCGGTTTCGGGACCCATCGGCGCGACTGCGCGCGCGAGCTCCTGAAAGTCGATGGTTCCGAAGCGCACGAACGCGAGCAGGACTCCGAGCACGAAGCCGAAGTCGCCGATGCGGTTGACGATGAACGCCTTCTTGCCGGCGTCGGATGCGGACTTCTTCTGGAACCAGAATCCGATCAGAAGATACGAGCAGAGGCCCACGCCTTCCCAGCCGACGAACATCACGAGGAAGTTCGCGCCGAGGACGAGCACGAGCATGAACGCAGCGAACAGGTTCAGGTACGAGAAATAGCGCGCGTACTCGGGGGCGGTCTCCTCGTGCATGTACGCCGTCGAGTAGATGTGAATCAGCGACCCGATACCGGTGACCACGAAGATCATCACCGCCGACAGCGGATCGAGCCGCAGCGTGAAATCGGCACGAAAGTCGCCGGACGCAATCCAGGTGTAGACCTGGTTGACGATCGCGCGCGACTCCGGCTCGAGCTGCAGCAGCCGCATCACCGACAACAGCGCGACCGCGAACGATCCGATCATCGCGCCGCAGGCCACCGCGCCGGCCGCCGCCTTCGACACACGCCGGCCGAAACTGGCGTTGACCAGGAAGCCGAGGAACGGGAGCGCGGGAATCAGCAACAGCATTGCTGTAGAGCAGTAGCTACCATTTCAGCGACACGAACGATTCAGGGTTCAGCGATTCGCGATGCCGGAACAGCGCGATCACGATGGCGAGACCGACGGCGGCTTCGGCGGCAGCGACCGTCATCACGAAGAACACGATGATCTGGCCGTCGGCCGACCCGAGCGCGCGACCGAAGGCGACGAACGTGAGGTTCACCGCGTTCAGCATGATCTCCACCGACAGCAGGATCGTGATCAGATTGCGGCGCACGAAGACGCCGGCCGTGCCGATGGCGAAGAGGATCGCCGACAGAATCAGATAGTGATTCAGCGGCACCATCAGCGGCGCTCCTCGCGGCGCGCCAGCACGACGGCGCCGACCATCGCCACCAGAATCAGGATCGACGTCACCTCGAACGCGAACCCGTAGTCGGTGAACAGCGACCGTCCGATGGCGCCGACCGAGGCGACCGCCCCCGCCGGAAAGCCTCCGGAATCGCCGCCGCGGCCGAGCGCCCACCACAGCTCCGCGACGAGCAGCAGCGCGAGCGCCGCGCCGAAACGCATCGGCCCGGGACGCATCAGCGGGTGGACGCGCTCATCGTACTCGGTGTCTTCATGCGGCGCGTTCAGCAGCATGACGACGAACAGGAACAGCACCATGATCGCGCCGGCGTAGACGATGATCTGCGTGACGGCGACGAACGGCGCGTCGAGCAGGACGTACAGCCCGGACAGCGCGCCGAACGACGCGATCAGCAGGAGCACGCTGTAGATCGGGTTGCGCTGTGCGATGACGAGCAGCGAGGCGGCGATCGCGATGGCGCCGAACAGGTAGAAGGCGACCGTCTCAGAGGCCAAAATACAGCACTCCCGCGGCCGTCACGAGCAGGTTGATCACGGCCACCGGCAGCAGCACCTTCCAGCCGAACGCCATCAGCTGGTCGTAGCGGTACCGCGGCAGCGTCCATCGCATCCACACATAGAAGAACAGCAGCGCCGCGACCTTCACCAGGAACCAGATCCACCCGATCGACTCGGCGTACGGTCCCTGCCAGCCGCCGAGAAACAGATCGGTCGCAACCGCAGAGACCGTGACCATGTTGATGTACTCCGCGAGGAAGAACATCGCGAAGCTCATGCTGCTGTACTCGGTGTGATAGCCGGCGACGAGCTCCTGCTCGGCTTCCGGAAAGTCGAACGGCGCGCGATTGGTTTCGGCGATGCCGGCGGTCAGAAAAATCAGAAACCCGAACGGCTGCAGGAAGATGAACCAGCGCGGGATCACGCCGAACCAGGTGCCGGCCTGCCGATGGACGATGTCGGTGAGCGAGAGCGAGTTGCCGACGAGCAGCACACCGGCGAGCGCCATGCCGTACGACAGCTCGTAGCTGATCATCTGCGCCGACGACCGCAGGCCGCCGAGCAGCGAGTACTTGCTGTTCGAGCTCCACCCGGCGAGCACGATGCCGTAGACGCCCATCGACGCGATCGCGAAGATCACGAGGATCGCGACGTTGACATCGGCGACCTGCAGGCGCAGCGGCTCCTTCAACAACCCGAGCAGCGTCGTCTCGCCGCCGAACGGGACCACTGCGAACGCGGAAAAGGCGGCCGTCGCCGAGATGATCGGCGCCAGCCCGAACAGGAGAGCATCGGCGGCGCGCGGCCGCAGCTCCTCCTTGAACATCAGCTTGATCACGTCCGCGAGCGGCTGGAGGAGGCCCTTCGGTCCGACCAGATACGGCCCGATCCGCTGCTGGATGAACGCCGCTACCTTGCGCTCGACGTAGACCATCGCCGCCGCCGAGCTCAGCAGCCCGACGAAGACCACCAGCGTCAGCACCAGCTGAGCGACCAGCAGCGGCGTCATTGCACCGGCCTCTCACGAAGCCACGAAGGCACGAAGAAGCACGAAGTCTTTTTCGGTACAAGCCACACTTCGTGGCTCTTCGTGTCTTCGTGTCTTGGTGGGCGCATGTCAGTGGGCTCCCACCGGCTGGGCCGCGCGCCACGGCGCCGGCACGGTGCAGCGCTGTTCCCTGATGTGCGCTTCGTATTCGTGCCGGAAGTGCTTGAGCGTCGTCTGGACCGGAGTGACCGCCGCGTCGCCGAATGCACAGAGCGTTTTGCCGCCGACGTTGCCCGAGATGCTCGTGAGCAGATCGAGGTCGCGCATCTGCCCGTCACCGCGCTCGATCCGCCGCAGGATCTTGTGCAGCCAGTCGGTGCCCTCCCGGCACGGCGTACATTTGCCGCACGATTCGTGGCGATAGAAGTGCAGCAGGTTTTCAGCCAGCCAGACCATGCAGGTCGTATCGTCGAGGACGACGATCGCTGCCGATCCGAGCAGTGACCCCGCTTTCTGGATGTCGTCGAAGCTGGCGCGGGTGTCGAGCTGATTCGGCAGCAGAATCGGCACGGACGAGCCGCCCGGGATTACCGCCTTGAGCATGCGCCCCTCACGTACGCCGCCGGCGTGGCCTTCGATCAGCTCACGCAGCGTGACGTTCATCGACGCCTCGAAGACGCCCGGCTTCTTCACGTGGCCGCTCACGCAGTAGAGCTTAGGTCCGCCGTTCTTCTCCGGCCCGATTGACGTGTACCACTCGACGCCCTTCGAGACGATCACCGGCACGTTGCACAACGTCTCGACGTTGTTCACCGCGCTCGGCTTGCCGTAGAGCCCGAACAACGCCGGGAACGGCGGCTTGTTGCGCGGCTGCGCGCGCTTGCCTTCGAGCGACTCGAGCAGCGCCGTCTCTTCGCCCGCTTCGTAGGCGCCGGCGCCGCGATGCACGAAGACATCGCAGTCGAAACCGGAGCCGAGAATGTTCTTCCCGAGGAACCCCTTCGCATAAGCGTCGGCGATGGCACGCTCGAGCACGTCCTGCACGTGGAAGAACTCGCCACGGATGTAGATGTAGGCGACCGTCGCGCCGATGGCGTAGCACCCGATCGCGCATCCCTCGACGAGCAGGTGCGGGTTCCGTTCCATCAGCAGGTGATCTTTGAACGTCCCCGGCTCGCTCTCGTCCGCATTGCAGACGATGTAGCGCGGATCGATCTTCTTGTCCACGAACTGCCACTTCATGCCGGTCGGAAAGCCGGCGCCGCCACGGCCGCGCAGCCCCGACGCCTTCACCATCTCGATGATCTCGTCGGGCTTCTTCGTCAGTGCGATCTTCAACGCCTCGTAGCCGCCGTGTGCGAGATAGAAGTCGAGCGTGAACGAGTTCGGCTCGCGAACGTGCGCAATGAGAACGGGATCGTAGGCAGTCATCAGTCGTCAGTCATCAGTCGGCGGTCGGTAGTCCCGATTGCACCAGTCCTTAGTCCCCCGGCCCCCAAGTTCCCCAGTCCCCTCCCCTGCGACAGCCAGCCCCGAGCCCCTAGCGCCTTCTTCGCTCCACTACGTGATGACAGCCGGAGAGCGCTGCTTCACCGCGCGCCCGCAGGTCGTCGACGAGCCTCGCCGCCGCCTCGGGCTGGAGGCACTCGTGCCACGCGTCGTTCACCATCACGACCGGCGCCCGATCGCACGCGCCGAGGCATTCGACTTCCATCACCGTGAACGTCCCGGTCGGATCCGTCTCGCCGGGCCTCAGCGAGAGCTTCGTGCAGAGCGCCTCGGTGACGCGCTCCGCGCCATTGACCGCACAGGACAGTGTGCGGCACACGTTGATCACGAACTTCCCGACCGGCCTGGTGTAGAACATCGTGTAATACGACACGACGTCCTCGACGTCGGCGCGCGTGATCCCGAGCAATTCCGCGACGTGACGGATGGCGTTCGCCGTGATGTAGCCCTGCTGGTACTGCGCGAGATAGAGCGCCGGCAGCACCGCCGATCGCCGTCGCTCCGGCGGATACCGCGTGACGATCTCCTCGAAGCGCGCACGATTCTCCGCCGTATAGGCGAATGGCGGCCCTTCGTCCTCGAGCGCGCGCGCCGACTTGTGGAAGGTGGCATCGTAAGCCATCTTCGGATGAAAGCTCACCGGTCCACGTCTCCCATCACGACGTCAATCGATCCGATCACCGCAATCACGTCCGCAATCAGTCTGCCGACGATCATGCGCTCGAGCGCCTGGCAGGCCAGCAGCGACGGCGGACGCGATTTCACCCGCCACGGGCGGTTCGTTCCGTCGGAGACGACGTAGTATCCCTGCTCGCCGCGCGGACCTTCGACCGGCACGTACACTTCGCCGGCCGGCACGGTGAACCCTTGCGAGTAAATCAGGAAGTGCTGAATCAGCGCCTCCATCTCGGTGTAGACGCGATCCTTCGGCGGCGGCGTGATGCGCGGGTCGTCGATCGCGTAGGCGCCGGTCGGCGAAATCCGCTGCAACGCCTGACGGCACAGCTTGGCGCTCTCGCGCATCTCGGCGACGCGCACCGTGTAACGCGCGTACACGTCGCCGGCCGTCTGCGTCGGGACGACGAAGTCGTAGCTCTCGTAGCCGAGATAGGGAAAGTACTTGCGCACGTCGTAGTCGACGCCCGAGGCGCGCGCGATCGGACCCGCCAGGCTGTAGGCGAGCGCGTCGTCCTTCGAGATGACGCCGACGCCTTTGGTCCGCTTCAGATAGATCTCGTTCGCGGTGAGAAGGTCCTCGTACTCGTCCAGCTTCGGACCGAAGCGATCCAGGAACGCGGTGACGGCGTCGTGAAAGCCGCGCGGCAGATCCTCGCGCAGGCCGCCGACCCGCATGTAGCTCGGGAACAGCCGGAAGCCGGCGAGCATTTCGTTGATGTTCAGGAGCAGCTCGCGCTCACGGAAACAGTAGAGCATCACCGACACGGCGCCGACTTCCATGGCATGGGTACCGAGCCAGACGAGATGACTGTTGATGCGCTGCAGCTCCGCGATCAGGAGACGGATGTTCGTGACCCGCTCTGGAATGTCCAGGCCGAGCAGCGTCTCGACCGAGAGGCAGAACGCCATGCTGTTGGACTGCGCGCTCAGGTAGTCCATCCGCTCGACGAGCGGAATCACCTGCTGCCACTTCTTCTGCTCGCAGGTCTTCTCGATGCCGGTGTGCAGGTAGCCGATCGTCGGCGCGCACGATCGCACGGTCTCGCCGTCGAGCTCCAGCACGAGCCGCAGCACGCCGTGCGTGCTGGGGTGCTGCGGCCCCATGTTGACGGTCATCGTTTCCGTGCGGATGTCGGGCATCGGACTTCTACAACCGGCGATCGATCACGAGCGCGTCAGCCGATCGCGCTCGACGTTCTCTCTGAACTGCTCCGCGGTCACCTGCAGCGGCTCGCTGGCGATCGGCGTCTTCCGGATCTGCACCGGGTAATCCTTCCGCAGCGGATACCCGTCCCAGTCTTCCGGCATCAGCAGCCGCCGCGGATCGGGGTGGCCGTCGAAGATGATGCCGAACAGGTCCCACACCTCGCGTTCGAGCCAGTTGGCACCGGGCCAGACGCCGGTGACCGTGCCGACGTGCGCGCCGTCGGCGTTCAACCGGATTTTCAACCGCAGCCGGAGACGGTTCCCCGGCGAGACGAGGATGTAGACGACCTCGAAGCGCGGCTCGGCCGGCCAGAAATCGACCGCCGTCAGTTCTGCCAGAAAGGTGAAGGCGAGATCCGGCCGATCGCGCAGCGCGCGGGCGATCGCCGGCAGCGACTCGGCCGGCGCATAGATCGTCGTCTGGAGATCGACTGACGGCGCGCTCTCGAACTGCGCGCCTGGGACCGCGTCCTGGAGCGAGGCGATGAGCGCGGCGGCATCCATTACGCGAGTTTCTGCTGGTCGATCTTGCGCTGCAGCTGCACGATGCCGTAGATGAGCGATTCAGGACGTGGCGGGCAGCCGGGAACGAAGACGTCCACGGGGACGATCTGATCGACACCCTGAACGAGTGCGTAATTGTCGAACACGCCGCCGATCGACGCACACGCACCCATCGAGATCACCCACTTCGGCTCGGGCATCTGGTCGTAGATCCGGCGCAGCGCGGGCGCCATCTTGCGCGACAGGCGGCCGGCGACGATCATCAGGTCGGACTGCCGCGGGCTGCCGCGGAACACCTCGGCGCCGAACCGCGCCACGTCGTAGCGCGAGCAGCTCATCGCCATCATCTCGATCGCGCAGCAGGCGAGGCCGAAGGTGACCGGCCAGATCGACGATCGCCGCGCCCAGTTCACCATCTTCTCTACGGTCGTCGTCAGGACGGGGATTTCGGTTTCGAGACCCATTACGCCTTCTCGTTGCCCCAGTCGAGCACGCCCTTGCGCCAGACGTAGACGTAGCCGGCGAGGAGGAGCGCCATGAACAGCAGAACCTGGACGAAGCCGGACCACCCGAGATCGCGCAACGCCATCGCCCACGGGTAGAGGAACGCGACCTCGATGTCGAACAGCAGGAAGATCATCGCGACGAGGTAGAACTTCACCGACTGGCGCTCGCGCGCGTCGCCGACCGGCGGCATGCCACACTCGTAGGGAGCGCTCTTCTCGGGAGTGGGATGCCGCGGACCGAGTAGACCTGACAGGACGACCGAAACCAGCGCGAACCCGGCGCCGAGCCCGATCATGATCAGGATGGAAAGCCAGCCCTGCATGCGCGTGTGCCTAGACTTGTGAACGATTTCCCAAGCCGACCTCACATGCTAACACACAGATGTGCGGCTCCCGTATCATCGCCTGATGCGCGTCGCATGGTTCTCTCCACTGCCGCCGGTCAAGTCGGGCATCGCGTCCGTGAATGCCGCGCTGCTGCCGCGCCTCGACGCTGAGCTGGTCATCGATCGCTTCGCCGACGCGCCGGCGCAGAGCGCGTCCCGCGTCTTCAACGCGCACGACTTCGTCTGGATGGCGCGCCGCGCTCCGTACGATCTCGTCGTCTACCAGCTCGGCAATGCATCGTGTCACGACTACATCTGGGCGTACCTCGTCGCGTATCCCGGGCTGGTGGTCCTGCACGATCCGCGGCTGCACCACGCGCGCGCGCGACAGCTGCTGCAGCAGGGGCGCGCAGACGACTATCGCGCCGAGTTCTGGTACGACCATCCGGAGGCGGAGCGCGACGTCGTCGAGTACGCGGTCGCCGGGCTCGGGGGACCGATCTACTACTGCTGGTCGATGTTGCGCGTCGTACTGCGCACCGCCCGCGCCGTCTGCGTCCACAATGCGCGCGTCGCCAGCGACCTGCGCGATGAGTTCCCGGGCGCACGCGTCGAAACGATCCGCCTGGGGACACCGGCGCTGACGCCGCCGACAGACGCGCGTTCACGGCTCCGGGCGGAGCTGGGTGTCGGCGACGACACGACGCTGTTCGCGATGTTCGGGAAGATCACCGCGGAAAAGCGGGTCGTTCCGATCCTCGAGGCGCTCGACATCCTGGTGCGCGAGGGGATCGACGCGCACCTGCTGCTGGCAGGCGATGCCTCCGGTTTCACCGACCTGCACGACCGTGTGCGATCGGCCCGAGCGGCGTCGCGCGTCCACCTCACAGGCTACATGGATGACGAGCGGATCGGCGCGTCCCTCGCCGCAGCCGATGCCTGCCTCTGCTTGCGATGGCCGACGGCGCTCGAGACCTCAGCGTCGTGGCTGCAGTGTCTGTCGGCGTCGCGGGCGACGGTGATCACCGATCTCGCGCACCTCGCGGACGTTCCGTCGGCCGTCGCGTTACGCGTCGACCTGCTCGACGAGGTACCGTCGCTCCTCGCGGCGATGCGCACGCTCGCCATCGATCGTCGTGCGCGCACCGAGCTTGCGGCTGCCGGGTACGCCTACTGGGCCGCGAATCATACCGTCGACGGAATGGCGGACGACTACCGCCGGATCATTCCGCTCGCTGCCCGTCTGCCTGCGCCGCGCGCCAGCAATCTTCCAGCGCACTTCGTCGAGGACCGCGCCGCATTCGCTCGCTCGATCGCGCGCACCTTCGACGCGACCGTCGACATTCTCGCCGCGCCCGCCTCGCCTTCGTGATCGATCGGCGGGTTTACTGCGGCACTCGGCGATTGTGCGGGTCGCGACTCGTGATGTTCAAATCCACCTTGAATTCTTCCTCGGACATCGGAACGGTCCGGCTAAAGCCGGACCCTGCGGGAGTCATTCCCTCGCAAGTGCCGCATCGCCAGCTCACGGTGGATTGATCACGTCGGTAGTGTCCGGCTTTAGCCGGACCGTGATCGCGTTTCGCAGCGAGGAGCTATCTCCCACTCGTACCCCGGCGCTGTCGTGAGCCGCCTGTCTTCAACCGGGATCCCGATCGTGAAGTGATACAGGCTCTGGAAGGCGTGATCGCGAAGCCCGAGGACGTCGTGCACGGGATCGTCGTAGAAACAGCCGATGCCGGTGCCGCGGGCCCCGGCGGCCTCAGCTTCGAGGTAGAGCATCTGGCCAACGACGCCGGATTCCCAGAACAGGTGGCGGTAGAAGCGGTCGCCGAACGTCGTCAGGGCCGCGTCGAAGTCGGCAATCATTCCGAGGCTGAAGAATCCGTCGGCCGCGATGTCCTGATCGCAACTCAGACGTCGCGCGAGCGCGCGACAGTCGCCGCGCGCGAGGAGGAATAGGGGCAGCGCGTCGTGCGCACGAGTCCACAGAAACTCACGACGGCATGCCTCGCGCAACCGAACGAGCGCCGGTTCGTGCCGCACCAGCAGGTAGAGGCCTGGCTCGACGCCGTCCACGCGGTGGACGAACAGCGCCAGGTGTATCCGCGCGTCCCACCACACTGCGTCCCAGGGCGGCGCTTCGGATGGAAGCGCGCGTGCGAGGATCGCGAAAAAGGAGTCGGCCGATGTCGATGAGCAGCCATCGAGGGCGACGGCACTCCGCCGCTGGAGCAAGAGATGGGCGGGATAGGCAGGAAGGGCAGGAAGGGCAGGAAGGGCAGGAGGGGCGGGACGGACAGGAGGGACCAGCTGTGACTGACCGAAGTCGCGGGTCGCGGCGGCAATCTCGTCGATGATCGTCCACTGCACGTGGTCTTCGCTCAATTGCGACGCATGGCCCGTCCAGCGTCCACGTTGAATCGAGGCGAGCAGATGTTCGCGCGACACGACCGGCATGCGGTCTCCGATCAGGAGCACGCATCCCGGCTCCTCCCGCTCGGCGTCCAGATAGTCTTCCTCTCGATCGATCCCGGTCAGCGCGCACATCTCCTGGTGCGACCAGTCCGGCAGAATCCGCGCCTGCAGACCGTGCAAGGATGCGGCGATTCGGACCGCAGCGATGGCGTGTCCCAGATCGTGCTGACAGTAGCGGAACGCGCGCTCACCGTACTTCCACGCTTCGCGCCAGTGAACTGACGTGAGCGCGACGAGAAACATCGGCGCGCGGGCAGATTGACGCCAGTCGGGTGCGTCGAACGCGCAGCGCTGCTCGAGCGCGTGCCGATCCGGCGCGTAGTGGCAGACGCGGCCGTCCTCGCCGCCGACGATCACGTAGGCTTCGGTTGGATGCAGGTTGCCGCTCGAGGGGTTCACGCGCAGCGACCATCTCGACTGGCCGAATTGCTTCCAGGCCGACAGGCCGAGTGAATGCCGCAGGACGGCGGCGATGGGTGACAGCTGATGGCTGGCTGGTTGAAGCGACACCGAAGGGGCGCCTGGGAAGGAGCGAAACGGGTTGGGCTGCGACGCCCAATCGAGGTAGCCCAGCGACCGGGCGAACCGCGTGAAGTGATGTTTCGTGCCGTCGTGGTAGCGGTAAACGGCGCGAGCGTGGCTCACGATGCGACGTGCGCGCTCGTCTCCTTCATGCGGCGATCGATCTCCTCGATCGCCTGCGTAATCTGCGCGCGGCGGCGCTCGTTGGTGGTCGCGGCGAGTTGGCGATCGAGCTCGAGACGCGCCAGCCGCAGCGATTCGAGCGCCTGCGCCTTTTCCGGGTCGCGCACCGGCCTGCCGCTGCTCTGCTGCTTGCGCTCGCGCTCCAACTCTTCCATCCGCTCCTGAATCCGTCCATCAGCGTCGATGAGTCCTTCGCCCGCGTCACCCATCCTGTCCCCCCGTTCGAGAAATTATAAGATGGCCGCGTGCCCGTTCGGTCGGCGATCGACCCGCTTGAGCCATTTCATGCGGCGACGCGCGCCTGGTTCACGGCGGCGTTCGACGCGCCGACTCGACCGCAGATGCTCGGCTGGCCCGCGATCGCGCGCGGTGACTCGACACTGATCCTCGCGCCGACCGGCAGCGGAAAAACGCTCACCGCATTTCTCTGGTGTCTCGACCGTTTGATGTTCACGGCCGCGCCGGCCAGGAGCGCGCGGTGTCGTGTGCTCTACGTGTCGCCGCTGAAAGCGCTCGCGGTTGACGTCGAACGCAACCTGCGCGCCCCGCTGGCCGGCATCGCCCAGGTCGCGCAGGCGCGCGGGGAGACGTTCTTCACACCGGCGATCGCGATCCGCACCGGCGACACGCCGCAATCCGACCGCGCGCGCTTTCAGCGCGAGCCCGCTGACATCCTGATCACGACGCCGGAGTCCTTGTACCTCCTCCTGACCTCGAACGCCCGCGACGCACTTCGCTCGCTCGACACGATCATCGTCGACGAGATTCACGCGCTGGTCCCCACCAAGCGCGGCGTCCACATGGCGCTTTCGCTGGAGCGGCTCGAGGCGCTGTGCGAACGCACGCCGCAACGGATCGGGCTGTCGGCAACGCAGCGGCCGCTCGACGAAGTGGCGCGATTCCTCGGCGGTGCCGAGCGGAAAGCCCGCGCGTCGGGCCGCGCAACCAGGCCGGCCGCGGTGAAAGGGCGGCCCTACAGCGAAGCAGCCATCGATACCGAAATCGAACGTGAATTCGCGATCCACCAGGGCGCCGTTCGCTACCGGCCGGTCACCATCGTCGACGCGGGCCAGAAGAAATCGCTGAACCTGACCATCGAAGTCCCCGTCGAGGACATGGCGAAGTTGACGACGGCTGACGACATTCCCAGTGGACCGGCGTCGGTCGGCGATTCGCGGCCGTCGATCTGGGCGGCCATTCATCCGCGTTTGCTCGAACTGATTCGCGCGCACCGGTCGACGCTGATCTTCGTCAACAGCCGCCGGCTGGCCGAGCGCCTGGCCGGTGCGCTGAACGAGCTGGCCGGCGAGACGCTGGTGCGCTCGCATCACGGCTCGATTGCCCGCTCGCAGCGCGTCGAAGTCGAGGACCTGCTCAAGGCCGGCGCGCTGCGCGCGCTCGTCGCGACCTCGTCGCTCGAGCTCGGCATCGACATGGGCGCGATCGACCTCGTCGTCCAGATCGAGGCGCCGCCGTCGGTCGCCAGCGGTCTGCAACGGATCGGCCGTGGCGGCCATCAGGCGAACGCGATCAGCGAAGGCGTGGTGTTTCCGAAGTTCCGCGGCGACCTCGTCGCGTGCGCGGCCGTCGCGAAGGCGATGCACGACGGCGCCGTCGAAGCGACGCGCTACCCGCGCAACCCGCTCGACATCGTCGCGCAGCAGATCGTCGCGATGTCGTCGATGGACGCGTGGGCGGTCGACGATCTGTTCGACATGATTCGAGGGGCGGCGCCGTTCGCGGAACTGAGCCGGACCGTGTTCGAGGGCGTCCTCGACATGCTGTCGGGGCGCTATCCCTCCGACGAATTCGCGGAGCTGCGGCCGCGGGTCACATGGGATCGCGTCGCCGGCACCGTCAGCGCGCGCGAAGGCGCAAAGCGCGTCGCCGTCACGAACGGCGGGACGATTCCCGATCGCGGTCTGTTCGGTGTGTTCCTGCTCGGTGCGGGCCCCGGCGCCGCCCGCGTCGGCGAGCTCGACGAAGAAATGGTGTTCGAGAGCCGTGTCGGCGAGACCTTCGTCCTCGGCGCCTCCTCCTGGCGGATCGAGGAGATCACGCACGATCGGGTGCTCGTCTCGCCGGCGCCCGGCGAGCCAGGCAAGATGCCGTTCTGGAAGGGCGATCGCGCCGGCCGTCCGCTCGAACTGGGCCTGGCGATCGGACGGCTGATGACGGAGCTGCTGCGCCTGTCGCCAGCCGCCGCGGTCGATCGCCTGACACGCGAGCACGATCTCGACGCGCGCGCCGCCGAGAACCTGCTGCAGTATCTGCGCGACCAGCTCGCAGCCGCGCGTGCGTTGCCCGACGCGTCCACGGTCGTGATCGAGCGCGTCCGCGACGAGCTCGGCGACTGGCGGGTGTGCGTGCTGTCGCCGCGCGGCGGCCGTATTCACGCGCCGTGGGCGATGGCCGTCGCGGCGAAGATTCGCGAGGAAACCGGGACCGACGTCGAGACGCTGTGGGGCGACGACGGGTTCGTGGTACGGTTCCCGGACGTCGATCAGCCGCCGGACCCGCAGCTGATGATTCCCGACCCCGAGGAGGTCCAGGCGCTGGTCGTCCGGCAGCTGGGCGCGACGGCGCTGTTCGCCGCGAAGTTCCGCGAGAACGCCGCGCGATCGCTGCTCCTGCCGAAGCGGCGGCCCGGCATGCGCGCCCCGCTGTGGCAGCAGCGCAAGCGGGCCGCCGATCTGCTCGCCGTCGCATCGCGCTACGGATCGTTTCCCGTGCTGCTCGAAACCTACCGCGAATGCCTGCGCGACTTCTTCGACATGCCGGCGCTCGTCGGCACGCTCGCCGATCTGCGCGCGCGCAAGCTCCGGCTGGCCACGGTCGACTCCGAGACGCCGTCGCCGTTCGCGGCCTCGCTGCTGTTCAGCTATGTCGCGAGCTTCATCTACGACGGCGACGCGCCGCTGGCCGAGCGCCGGGCGCAGGCGCTTGCCGTCGATCAGTCGCAGCTGCGCGAGCTGCTGGGTGACGCGGAGCTGCGCGAGCTGCTCGACGCCGAATCGATGGAGGCCATCGAGCGGCAGCTGCAGCGGCTCGATCCGACCTACCGCGTCAAGAGCGCCGACGGCGTACACGACATGCTGCTCTCGCTTGGCGATCTCACCGAAGCGGAACTGGCGGAACGATCGTTCACCGTTGACGTGGCGGCGAGCGTCGGGTCGCTCGTTGCGGCCCGTCGCGTGCTGACGGTGCGGATCGCCGGCGACCCGCGCTTCATCGCAGTCGAGGATGCCGCGCGCTTCCGTGACGC
>DATFXR010000092.1:0-2083 GCA_035315685.1 Vicinamibacterales bacterium
GTCTGCGGCGCAATCTGCTTGTCGACTTTCAGCTGCGGTCCGAACCGGACCACTTCAATCGCCAGGTACTCGTCGATCGACTCCAGCTCCTCGCGCAGCGTGACGAAATGATCGGTGCTGCGCATCAGCCGCCGCAGCAGCCCCGACAGCTTCGCGATCAGCATGCGCGCCGTCTCCGGCTGCGTGCGGATCAGCGACGAGATCGATGCCAGCGTGTTGAACAGGAAGTGCGGGTTGATCTGGCTCGCCAGCGCTTCGATCTTCGCGGCGAGCAGCAGCTTCTCCTGCTCCTGCAGCCGATGCTCGATGCGGGCGTTGTTCCAGATCTTGATTGGCGTCGCCACGGCGAGGACCGTCGCGAGCAGCACGAAGAACACCATGCGCGGGCTGTCGGGCAGCGCATGCAGGAAGAACAGGCGATTGTGCTCGCTCCAGCGCAACCCGACGATCTGGCGCAGCATTTCGAGCGCGACCGGCGCCAGCAGCAGGACCACCTGCCAGTCCACGTCGAGCGATCGGATCATCGCCCACACCCGGCGGGGCATGGAGATGAAGACGAACGGGGAGAAGTGCCAGATCGCCTCCTTCGGACAGAGCTCGCGCAGGCCGCCGCCGGCGAAGCCGCAGCCGACCGCGAAGGGGAGCGCGCCCCACTCGCCGATGCCGAGCGGCGGCACGCCGACCATCAGGCCGACCGTCGCGCCGGCGTAGGGGCCGGCGATCAGCCCGGCGAGAAACGAACCTTCGAGCGTGAGATCGGCGGCGTTGTATTTGAGCAGCAGGCGCGCGATGACCCCGGCGGCGAGCGGGATGCCGAGTGCGAGCGCGAACGTCATCCGATCGGGAAGCGCGCGGCGCTCGAAGATCAGGATGTGGCGAAATCGCCGGTAGCGGACGAGCATCGTCGCCAGCGACGCCATCACGGCGAGCTTGAAGACCAGCGTCGTCAGAAGGCCGGGATCTGCCGGCAACTGCGAGCCTGACATGATTTACATTGATCTTATCGGCCGGTTACACTGAGAGCAATGGCCCTGATTCGACCACTTCTCGTCGGCTTCGCGACGACTTTCAGGCATCTCTTCAAAAAGCCGATCACGGTGAATTATCCGGATCAGAAGTTCCCGATGTTCCCGAAGTGGCGCGGCAAACAGGTGCTGATGCGCGACGAGAACGGCCTCGAGAAATGCGTCGCGTGCGGCCTCTGCTCGGTGGCGTGCCCCGCCGACGCGATCTACCTCGAAGCGGCGGAGAACGACGGCACCGTGCAGGCCGGCCCGCGCTACGCGTCGGTGTATCAGATCCACAAGACCCGCTGCATCTTCTGCGGCTACTGCGAAGAAGCGTGCCCGGTCGGGGCGATTTTCATGGGCAAGGACTACGAGCTCGCGGTCTACAGCAAGGACGACTTCGTGTGGGACAAAACCGACCTGCTCGTTCCGGCGACGACGGCGGCGCCCGCAGGCGCAGGGACTAGGGGCTAGGAGTTGGGGGCTAGCCGTGGTATATGCAGCGAGCCCCCAGCCCCAAGCCCCCAGCCCCGATTGAGATGCAAATCGGCGCGCTCGGCGACATCCACGGCGAATTCGCCACCGTTCAATCGATCATGCAGCGGCACGGCGAGGTGCCGTTGTGGGTATGCGTCGGCGACGTCGCGAGCAACGACGGCGAGTACTTCACGCCCGAGCGTCCGCTCTACTTCATCAAGGGGAACAACGAGGACTTCGACGTCATTGCCGCGGCGGCGAGAGGCGAGCCGCTGACGCCGACGCTCCACTATCTTCCAAACGGCGGCCCGCATCGCGTCGGGCCGTGGCGGGTCGGTGCCCTCGGCGGCACGTTCGCGCCGAGCTGGTACAACACGCCGGCGGCGTCGCTGCCGCCGTCGAAAGGACGGAAGGCGTCGCCGACCTCGCTGAAGCTCGGGAAGAGCCGCGACGACAAGCGGCGCCACTTCGTGCGCGACGAAGTGCTGCAGTGCAAGTCGCTCGCGGCGATCGATCTGTTTCTCACGCACGAGGCGCCGCGCCCGTTCTATCCGGCCGGGCGCCGCATCGATGCCGGCAAGACCGTGCTGAACGACGTG
>DATFXR010000093.1:0-22334 GCA_035315685.1 Vicinamibacterales bacterium
CGCCGCCGGCAACGGCACGCGCATGGGATCCCTCACCGCCGATCGCCCGAAGGCGATGCTCGACGTGGACGGCCGATCGCTGATCGATCGATCGCTCGACGCGCTCGCGGCCGGCGGCATCACCGACGTCACGATCGTCGCTGGTTACCAGCAACGGCGCCTGCGCGATCACCTCGGCAACCGCGCGCGCTTCATCGACAACGCGCGCTATCGCGAGACCAACAGCCTGTATTCGCTGTGGCTGGCGCGTGAGGTTCTGTCCGGGGGCGCGGTCATCATGAACTCGGACATCGTCGTGTCGCCCGAGCTGCTGCGGCGGCTCATCGTCGCGCCGGTCCAGGACGCCGTGCTGATCGACGACGCCAGCACGCTGGACGACGAAACGATGAAAGTAAAAACCTGGCAGGGCTTCGCGATCGACTTTGGGAAGGATCTCCCACCCTGGGATGCCGACGGCGAGAACGTCGGCGTGTTGAAGTTCGGGCCGCGCGGCGGCAAGCGGCTCGTCGGACATCTCGACGCGTTGATCACCGCGGGCCACGAGAACGCCTGGGCGCCGATGGCGTTCCGGGCGGTTGCGCAGGAATGGCCGCTGCGCGCGGTGACGACTGACGGACTGCCCTGGACGGAAATCGATTTCCCGGCGGACCTCGATCGCGCGCGCCAGATCATCGTGCCGGCGATGATTCGCGCGCGCCAGCGGAAGGCGGCGTGATGGCTCGCGTCGTCGGAACGCCGGCCGTCGGACGCAAGCGCGGGTATCTCGCGCTTGCGGCGGCGGCCGGCGTCGGCCTGTTCGGCTGGACCATCGCCTCGGTCGGCGCGCGGGAGCTCGCGTCCCAGCTGCACGCGCTGGCCCCGATCGTCGCGTTCATTCTGGCGCTGGCGGCCGCGCGGTTCTGGCTGCAGGCGGCCGGCTGGCGTCTGGCGATGCCGCCGGCACAGCGTCCGACGTGGCGCGAACTGTTCGGCGCCGTCGTCGCCGGCGAAGCCGCCGGTTACTTTGCATGGGGTGCGGTGTCGCGCGAGCCGATGAAAGCGCTGCTCGTCGGCCATCGGCTCCCTGAACGCGCCGCGCTCGGCGCCGCGGTCGTCGAACGTTTCTACTACAGCCTCGCCGCCACGGCGCTGATCGTCGCCGGCATCGCGCTGGCCGCCGTCCGCTACCACTTCGTCGGCTGGTTCCTGGTCGGAACTGTTGTGACGATCGCCGTCGCGCTCGTTGCGAAACGCTGCGGCAGGCGTTTTTCGACCTACGCCACCCACGATCGATCGACTGCGCTGGCGCTCGTCGGGTTGGCGCTGGCGCAGGAAGCCACGAATCTCGTCGAGGCGTATCTGGTGCTCGCATGGGTCGGCGCCGCTCCGACGATTGCGTCGGTCGTCGTGCTCGAAGGCGTCAGCCGGCTGTTGAACAGCGCCGGACAGTTCATTCCGGGAAAACTCGGCGTCACCGAGGCCGCGACGACGGCGTTGGCCCAGAGCCTGAGCCTGGGAGGCCCGCAGGGACTGAGCCTCGCGCTGGCGCGTCGCGCACGGTCGCTCGTATGGGGAGCGGGAGGCATCGGCCTGCTGGCGGTTCGTGCCGCGAGCCGACCGGCCGCAGTCCTACCGCCCCAGGAACGGATGGCGGCGTGATGCAATCGACGATGATCGTCATTGCGGCATTCATGGCCATTCTGAGGCTCGCTGGTTATCTCACCGAACCGCGGCTGACTCCGGCCGACATTCACCGCATCGTCGGCGCGCCCGGGCAACTCGCGCCGGCGACCGTGCGGCAGCCTGTGAAGGTCGTGACGTGGAACATCGAGCGGGGCGTCAACTTCGATCGGATCGCGTCGCAGCTCGCGGCGATTGACGCCGATGTCATCCTGCTCCAGGAAGTCGATCGCTTCTGTCGCCGCAGCGGCAGCCGCGATGTCGCGCACGATCTCGCCGAACGACTCGCGATGAACTGGGTCGCGGCCGGCGAGTTCCAGGAAATCGGAGAAGGGCGAAGCGGCAGCGCCGGGACGACGGGCCAGGCGATCCTCAGCCGCTACCGCATCGACGATCCGAACGTCATCATCTTCACCGAGCAGACCCGCTTCCGCTGGCGATGGAATCCCGCGCAGCCCCGCCGCGGCGAGCGCATCGCACTCAGAGCCCGGACCGCAGGAGTCCTGGTCTACGACCTGCACGTCGAGAGCGGCGGCGACGATCGACTGCGCCAGCGCCAGCTCGACGACGTGCTGACGGACGCTGCTCGACAGTCTGATCAACGCATCGTCATCGCCGGCGACTTCAACAACTCATCGGATGTGCAACCGTCGATGCTGGCGATGTTCGCGATCCCGAAGTTCGCGGACGCGCTTCCCGAGGGAACCGAGCGCCGCACGCACGTCAGTCATCGCCACCCGATCGACTGGATCTTCACGAAAGGGCTGATCGCGAGCGGCGGTGAGGTCAGAGGGATCGACGATGCTTCCGATCACTACCCGGTCATTGCGAGCCTGACCGCTCCGCAGTGACGGAGGTCGGTAAGCGGAGCGGCCGAATCAGTGCGCCGGCGGCGGCGGCAGCCAGAGCGACGCCGGCTGCGACGATCATCACCACGTCGAACGCCGACACGAACGATTCGTCGATGGCGCGTTTGACAGCCGCGCGCTGCTGCGGAGCATCGATCGCCGCGTCGACGTCGGCGCCCGCCATCTTCGGGAGCTGCCGATCGATGGCTGCCCGCGACGCAGTCGGGAGCTCCAGTCGATCGAGGGCCGGGTTCACCTGCCGATCGAAGCTGCGGACCAGCACGACGCCGAAGACGGCGATGGCAATCAGGCCGGCGATGCGTGAGACGGCGTTGTTCACGCCCGACGCCACGCCGGCATGCTCCGCCGGGACAGCCGTCATCGCGGTCGTGGTCAGCGGCGCGACCACGATCGCCATGCCCAGCCCGAGGACCAACACGGCGGGAAGGAATGTCGTCCAATACGAACTGCCGATTCCGGAGCGGGCGAAGAGCGCCAGTCCCACCACCGCCACGATCGGCCCGGCCGTCAACGGCAGACGGCTGCCGACGCTGGCGGTGAGGCCGCCCGACCATCGTGACAACAGGAACATCAGGATCGGGAAGGGCAGCAGCGCTGCTCCGGCGGCGGTCGCCGAATACTGCTGTACCTGAATCAGGTTCAACGGAACGAGCCAGAACATCGTCATCAGCGCACCGTACAAGAAGAGGGTCAGCAGATTGGCCAGCGTGAAGGTCCGCGATCGGAACAGCGTCAGCGGCAGCATCGGCCCCGGCGCCCGGCGCTCGACCACGATCAGCGCCGCGAGCGCAGCCACGCCGACGATCAGCGTCGCGAACACGAGCGGCCGGCTGGAGTCGGGGCTCGGCCACTCGAGCAGCGAGAACACGATGCCGCCGAGACCGACGACCGTCAGCGCGGCCCCCGTCCAGTCAATCTGCGGACTTCGCGACGGGTCGCGGCTTTCGCGCATGAAGCGCGCCGACAGTGCGACGACAATCGCCGCCAGCGGCAGATTGATGAAGAACACGGCACGCCAGCTGACGTGCTCGATCAGCCAGCCACCGAGAATGGGGCCCATCGCCGTGGTGATCGCGCTGAACCCCGACCACGTGCCGATGGCGCGCCCGCGGTCGGCATCGTCGAACGTCGCGGTGATGATCGCGAGACTTCCCGGCACGAGGAACGCCGCGCCGATGCCCTGCGCGGCGCGCGCCACGATCAGCGCGCGCGTGGACTGCGCAAGGCCACACGCCATGGACGCCATCGTGAACAGCGTCACGCCGATGAGAAACATTCGCTTGCGTCCGAATTGATCGCCGAGCGAGCCGCCGACGAGGATCAGGCTCCCGAGAAACAAGGCGTAGGCTTCGATCACCCACTGCACGTCGGTAATGGTGGCCTGAAGGGCCGACTGCAGGGCTGGCAGCGCGACGTTGACGACCGTACCGTCGATGAACGTGAGACTCGATCCGATGATCGTCGCCACCAGCGTCCACCGTTGCGACGATCGGTGATCCGGGGCCGTCACACCACGACATTATTCCAGCAGCGCCGCCCTCGTCATCATCGGCGCGCGATCGATGACCGCCGGCCTCACCTCGTCTCCCGCTGAGGGGGACGCTGCCCCGGCATTTCTCTGAGAAAGCGTTCCACCACGTCGACGATCGCATCGGGATTGCCGACGAACGGCAGGTGATCGCTGCCCGGCAGCTCGACGAACGCTGCTGTCGGAATGCGCGCCGCCATGTGGCGCGCACCGGCAACGGGAGCCACCCGGTCGTCCCGCCGGTGCAGGATGAGCGTCGGCCGATCGATCTGCGGCACGATGGCGCGAACGTCGAGCGCCGCGTTCATCTGTGCCATCGCAATGGCGGGGGCCGGCGCCGCGCCGACCCGAAGGTACGTGCTCCACCAGGACCGGAAGCCCGGGTCGGCCGCCTGGCTCGGCGCATAGGCGTCGATCCCGACGGGTCCTCCCCACTCCCGGCGGATCGAGTCGATGAACCGCCGCTGCGCCTCGTCGGTGGGGCCCCAGGGATAGTCCGGCGCGCGCGTCCCTTTCGCATAGGATCCAAACATCATCAGTGCAGCTGCGCGTTCAGGAAACTGCTGCGCAAACATCGCGCAGATCGGACCGCCGTCCGAGAAGCCGAGCAGTGCGGCGCGCTCCGATCCGGCGGCGTTCATGACGATCCGCACGTCGTCCACGCGCGACTGCGGGGTTGGCCCGTCGATCAGCCGATCCGAGAGGCCGGTTCCGCGTGCGTCGAAGAGAATCACGCGCGCGACGGAGGCGAGGCACAAGAGAAAGCACGCAAACGACGGTTCGGACCACATGTAGTCGAGATGGGAGATCCAGCCGTTCGCGACGACCAGATCGATTGGACCATCTCCGACGACCTGATACGCAATGTTGGCGTCGCCTTCTCGCGCGTACAGTGTCCGTGGCGGCGCAAACGGCGAATCGGCCTGAGGCTGTGCCGGCTCGACCCGCGCGATGAACCGGTAGCCACGGCGATGGGCGGTCTCGACGTACTCCGGACGCCGTGCGTTGTCACCGAGCGCGTCGCGAATCTCACGCACGCACGTCTTCAGCGCAGCGTCGCCGACGAAGGAATCGGGCCACAGCGTGTCCAGCAGGTCTTCCTTCATCATCAGCCTGCCGGGCGAGGTGACGAGCAGGGCAAGCATCGCGAACGCTTTCGGCCGCAGCGGAATGCGCACGCCCTCACGCGTGAGCAGCTCGTTGGCGCGATCGAGACGGAATCCCCCGAAGGCGAGCGGCGACTCGTATTGACGATCGGGCGGGAGTAGCGAAACCGTCATTGCTGACACTCCTCCGCGTTCGGGCTGCCCTGGACGTTGCGATCGGCCTCGATCCGCTCCTTGACGAACCGCATCAGCTCTTCGAGCGAGATGAAGTGCGCCACTTCTCCGGTCCAGACGTGCTCTGCACGCCCCGCGATGCGTCGCTCCCGGATATCGACGTCCGCGTCGAACTGAATGACAAAGGCCCGCAACATCGAAGACACGCGATTGACTGACGTCACGCCGGACACACTACCCGTGTGACGAAGCGCGGTCATGAAGTGCGGTAAGAGGGCCGGTAAAATCTGCGGTAAAAATCGCGAGTAACGAGCGCGCAACGAGCGGCGGTAGAATCCCCGATACAGAGTGGCCATCAGTCCGGTCGTGTACTTCGCCTCCTATCGACTGGACGCCCGGTCGCAGGTGCTTTGGGACGACGACCGTCCCGTCCGATTGACGCCGAAGGCCTTCGGCGTGCTCGACTACCTCGTCCGTCACCCCGAACGCATCGTCACCAAACACGAACTGCTCGATCACGTCTGGCCCGAAGTGCATGTCGGCGACGCTGTCCTGAAGGTCGCGATCCGTGAGATCCGCCAAGCGCTCGGCGACGACCCCGATGCGCCTCGCTTCGTGCAGACGGCCCGCCGCATCGGCTATCGGTTCGTCGCGCCGGTCTCGGTGATCGAGACACGCACGCCGGCCACTTCCGCGCCTGCTGCCCGAACGCTGCTCGTCGGGCGCGAACAACCTCTCGCGACGCTCACCGCGTCGCTCTCGCGCGCCATCGGCGGTCAGCGTCAGACGGTGTTCGTCGTCGGCGAAGGCGGGATCGGCAAGACCAGCGTGATCGATGCCTTCGTATCGCGCGTGGAGGAGCGCGACGCGAACGTCTGGGTGGCGCGAGGTCAGTGCCTCGAGCACGTCGGCGGCGCCGAGGCGTACCTGCCGGTTCTGGACGCGCTCGGGCGGCTCGCTCGCCTTCCTGGCCGTGAGCGCGTGGTCACGCTGCTCAGGCGCTATGCCCCAACGTGGCTCGCGCAGATGCCCGCCCTGGTCGAGCGGCGCGAGACCCTGCAGCACGAAATCTTCGGCGCGACGCCGGAGCGCATGCTCAGAGAAATCGCAGAGGCGCTGGAGGCGCTCACCGCCGAAACGCCACTGGTCATCGTCCTTGACGATCTCCATTGGAGCGACGACGCGACGCTCGACTTCGTCGGCATGATGGCGCGACGATCGGGGCCCGGCCGGCTGCTCATCGTCGCCGCCTATCGTCCGGTTGAAGTCGCCTTGAGCCGCCCGGCGCTCAAGACGATGAAGCAGGAGCTGATCGCGAAAGGATTGTGTGAGGAGCTTCGGCTCGACTTCCTGACGCTGACGCACACCGCCACGCTTCTCGATACGCGTTTTCCCGGGCACACCCTTCCGTCGGCGCTCACGAGTCTGATTCACCAGCGGACCAGCGGCAACCCGCTCTTCATCGGGAACTTCCTGGAGTATCTGGCCGGTCAGGAGATGGTCGGCCTGCGGGCCGGCCGCTGGGAGCTGATCGCGCCGCTCGAAACCGTCGCAACCGCGTCGCCAGAGACGCTCCGCCAGGTGATCGAGGCGCAACTCGCGCGCCTGTCGACCGACGAGCGCGCCGTGCTCGAAGCCGCCAGTGCGTGCGGACTCGACTTCTCGGCAGTCGCCGTGGCCGCGGGGCTGGCGGTGGTCGACGAGCGCGCCGAGACGTATCTCGACGGGCTGGCGCGGCGCGGTCAGTTCGTGACGTCGCTGGAGCTGGCCGAGCTGCCCGAGCGGCGCTGGTCGCCGCGCTACCAGTTCGTCCATTCGCTTCATCAGGAAACGCTGTATCGCTCGCTGCCTCCCGGGCGGCGGCTGCGCTTTCACCTCAGGATTGCGGAACGGCTCGAACAGATCTACGGCGAGCGATCGGCCGACATCGCCAGCGAACTGGCCGAGCATTTCGAGCAGGCCCGCGACGACCGGCGCGCGATTTCGTACCTGCGCAGCGCGGCGAAGAACGAAACGCGGCGCTTTGCGAACCGCGAAGCCGCGGGCTGGCTCGACCGTGCCCTCGAGTTGTCCGACAACCTGCCGCCGCACGAGCGAGCCATCACGCGCGGCGACGTGCTCGGCGATCTCGGACGGGTCCGCCGCAACATGGGTGACATGCACGGCTCGAGCGACGCGTTCATGGAAGCGGCGCGCATCGCCGGCGAACGCGGCGACACCAGCGCTATGGTCGAGGTCCTGCTCGTCGGCGCCAGCGCGACCACGTGGTTCGACGGCGCTGCCTGTCTGGCTGCGGCGGACGAAGCGGAGCGGGTCGCCAACACAATCTCTCCAACCCTCGCCCGCTACACGCGCGGATACGCGGCTTACTGGTATCTGCTCTGGAGTCGCTGGAACCCTGACTGGGCGCGCGACTGTGAGCGCGCGCTGGTGCTGGCGCAGGAGACCGACGATCGGCTTCGCCTGTTCGCGATGCTGCCGCGGTGCGCCTATGTCCGGCTCGCCCAGAGCCTCTACGAGGCGGCGGTCGACACCGCCGACGAGGGCGCCCGCCGCGCGCTCGCGGTGGACGATGCGTTCACCTGCATGGTGTGTCAGTTCTATCGGATCTGGGCCGGCCTGCTCGCCGGTGAGTGGGGCACGACCGATCGAGTGCTCACCGAGAGCCTCGAGCTTGCCGAGCGCAATGGCCATCGCTTGTGGCACACCCTCTACGCGGGACTCCGCGCCTGGCTGCTGCGCGAGACCGGCGCTCACGCCGCCGCGCTCGCGCTCGCGCGTGAGGCGGTCGACGCCGCGCGCGGCGTCGGCGTGCCTCTGGCCGACCTGCTCACGCAAACGCAACTCGGTCTCGCGATCGTGGAGTCGTCTCGGACCGGTGGGCCACACATCTCCGAAGCAATCGAGATTCTCGAACGCATCGTCGCGCGCCTGGATCGGGAGCCGATGCTGATGGGATTCGCGTGGCGAATGCCCGTGTTGATCGGACTGAGCTCGGCGTACCGCGGGAGCGGCGCGTGGACGAAGGCCGAAGCCGCTGCGCAGGAGGCGTGCGAGCTTGCAGCGACCTCAGGAGAGCGTACCTGGCTGGCGCTCGCGTGGATGGCGCGCGCAGAGCGCGCGCTCGCTGAGGGTGAGATCGATCGGGCGGACTCCGCGCTCGACCGCGCGGTCACAGCTGCGGACGCAGCGGACGCGCCGCTCGCGGCGTGGCGAGTTCATGCGTGCGCCGCCAGAACGGCAGCGGCGCGCGATCGTTCGGAGCGGGCGCTGGATCATCAGTCGTGCGCAGCCTCGGTCATCGCCCGCCTGGCAGCGTCTCTGGGCACCTCCAACCACCACCGCCAGACATTTCTCGACAGCGACGACGTCCGCGCGGCCCTGACGCTTCCGAGGTAAGCGTCACTCGCCGCACGTTCGACAGATGACCGATTCGACCATCTGACCAACTGCGGCGGAATGGACGCCTCAGCTCGTCCTCGAAAAATTACCGGGATCGCGTAATAATCTCAGGTTCCAGACGTCGACGGGAGATTCTGATGCCGCTGTTCCAGAAGACGCTCGTACGCGCCAGCGAGACCCGCTCCTTCCGGATCGATCACATCGTCTCGACGGGCTGGCGGACGTGCGAGATGGCGAACGACCGGGTCGCGCGCCAGCAGCAGCGCACCGAATGGCATCGGGTCGAGCGCGATCTCGCCCGTTTCGTGCGCGAGATCGAGGCGCTGCGCACGCAAGGCTGGCGGGACGCGTAAGCACGCATCGCCCACCGCCTCACATTCATCCAGCGCGTTGCTGCGCCGTCGCGTGGCTCTGCTCGAGCTCCACTTCGGCGCGCAGGTTGTCGCGATCGCGGGAGACGCTCGCGACCGCGAGCAGGCGGCCGTTTCTGAGGAAGCTCACCGACGCATCACGCGCCTCGAGCGAACCGGCGATCTGCACCGCGTCCCAGTGCTCGGCGTGACCGACATAACGAATGGTCACGTCGTAGTGCTGGCTCCAGAAAAACGGCACGGCGTCGAACCGCTGCCGGCGCCCCAGCATGTTGCGCGCGGCGACCTGACCCTGCCGTTCCGCGACGACCCAGTGCTCGACGCGAATGCGTTCGCCCGTATGAGGATCCGGCCACCGGACCGCGTCGCCGGCCGCGAAGACGCCTGGAGCGCTCGTTTCCAGGAACTCGTTCACCGAAATCCCGCGATCGATCGCGAGACCGGAACGCTCCGCGATCGCGATGGCCGGCTTGACGCCGACACCCATCACCACGAAGTCGGCGTCGAGCGTGCTGCCACCGCTCAATGTGACCTTGCGACCGTCAACCGCGGCGACCGTCTCACCCAGATGAAAGACGACGCCATGCGCGTCGTGGATCGATTGAACGAACCGTCCCACCTCGCGGCCCATGACCCGCTCGAGCGGCACGTGCTCCGGCGCGACGACGTCCACCGCGATGCCGCGCGTGCGCAATGAAGCCGCGACCTCGAGGCCGATGAAACTGGCGCCGGCGACCACGACGTGCTTCGCACCGCGTGCCCGATCGACGATCGCGCGGCTGTCGGCAAACGATCGCAGGTAGAGCACCGATGGCGAGTCGGCGCCCGGAATCGCGAGATGTACGGGATCGGCGCCGGTCGCGAGCAGCAGCGCACCGAACGTGCGGGTCGAGCCGTTCTCGAGCACGACTGCCCGCGCACCGAGATCAATCGACGTCACGCGAGTCCCGAGCAGTAGTTCGATGCGGCGTTCCGCGTACAGATCCTGCGGCCACATCGGAATCCAGTCGTCCTGGGCCTCGCCGGCCAGGAAGTCCTTGGAGAGATTCGGACGATCGACCGGCGGGTCCTGGTCGGCGCTCAACACGGCGATCGGTCCGCCGTATCCGTCACGCCGCAGCATGTCCGCGGCGGCCAGTCCTGCGGCGCCGCCGCCGACGATCACGATGGACGCAGGTGGCGGCCGGTCGCCGGCTGGCGCAGGTGACGGCTGACGGGCGTCACGTTTCTCCACCACCACGAGCGTGTCGCCGCGACGGTCGACCCGCCAGCACGCGATCGGATCGAGGGCCGGCGCGCGGACCGCTTCACCAGTTTCAAGACTGAAGCAGGCGTGATGCAGCGGACAGCGAATGGTGTCGCCGACCACCAGACCTTCCGCAAGCGGTCCGTGATAATGCGTGCAGTGCGCGCCGACGGCGAAGAATCGATCGCCGGCACGCGCCAGCACGACCTCGTCGTCGCCGACGTGCCCGAGGAGGATGTCGCCGCTCGCCAGCGAACCGGCTGGCACGCCGGCCGTCAAGTCGGGACCTTTTGCACCAGCGTCGTCAGCCATGCGGTGATCCTCCCCGGATGCGCGCGCGGCGCTCGATCGCGGACACGACAATCCTATCGAAGCCGGCGCGCGGCGGATCACCGAAGAATGACTGCTAGCTGGCTCTGCCTTAGAGTGCGTTGCAAAATTAGCTCGAGGCGGGTAATGTCCGCGAGCAGCCCCACCGGGTGCTCGCCAGAAGAGCACTTGTCACGGCCCACGGCTCCGCGCCCGGCGGGGCGGCCCCGTTCGCGGCCACCCGCGAGCGAGCTAATTTTGCAACCCGCTCTTAGAACTCGAACACCCACTTGCCGCGGAACGTGCGGCCGACGCTGTTGTTGAACCCGCCGAAATCAGCGCTCGCGATATTGCCCTGGTAGTCGCGCGGGTTGAAATGATTGGTGATATTGAAGACCTTCAATCCGATCGTTGCGTTGTGCCCGATGATCCGGAACTTCTTCGTCACCTGCGCATCGAGCGACACGAACGTCGGAAACCGTCCGACGGCGTTTCTCGGCCCGACGAAGTTGCGATCCTCATCGACGTTCGACAGCGGGAATCCCGTTCGAGTGTCGAGAACCGGGAACACCGCGAAGCCACGCGGCAGTGTCAGGCTCGCCCACACGATCACATGGTGCGGCGAATCCCACGACAGCGGGCCACGCTCGTCGGGACGAATCACGGGGTTCTCGATGTTGCCGAAAAAGTTGTTGAACTCGTTGAGATTGCCGATCGCCGACGACCTGGTGTATGAGGCGACGATGCGGTCGTCGCCGTGGAAGGTATAGCGCGCCGTGATTTGCGCCTCACGATACCGCGAGCTGCCGTCGGTCCGCAGCACGATCGCGCGGTCGGTGGCATCGACCACTGCCTCGTCGCGGTTATCGCGCTGCTGGTAGCCGATCCGTACGAACAGCCGATCGAGCCACTGCCGATCCAGCTCGACATTCCAGGTCGTGCCGCGCGGAGCGCGCAGCGAGCCGTCCACGTTCGACAGCGGTGTGACGCTGGCTGGCGTCTCGCCATCGGCAGCGAACACGGTGACGACGCGCCGCTGAAGCTGATCGAAGCTCGCGACATTCAGCGGGACGGCGCTATAGAACAGACCGCCCCCGCCCCGCACGACCGTGCGGCCGTCGGACGAAGCGACCAGCGCCACGGAGCCCCGCGGCGCGACGTTCACGCCCTTGGCAATCGAGTCGTAGTCGTAGCGGACGCCGTAAAGCACGCTGAGGCGCGACGCCGGCGTCCACGCGTCCTGGGCGAAACCCCGAATCGCGGTCTTGTTCTGGTCGAGCGCGCCTGCGCCGACGAACGTGAACAGCTGGCTGATCGTGCCGTCGGCGCGGATGATCTCCACCGGCCGGTTCACGCTGACACCGCCGAAGGTTTCGTAGGTGACGCCGCCGCCCGCTTTCACGAGGTGCGCCGGCCCGATTGGCGTGAACGAGTAACTGACGAATCCCTCCGCGCGGCGGCTGGTGCGATCCTGATTGTTGAAGTACGAGCCCGAGTTGACATCCGGGGCCAACCGCATCGGCGCGATCCCCCGACTTGGACCAATGGTCGCATCGAACTGCTTCACGCTGGCGCGGGCGTCGACGACCCCGCTGCCGGTGACGATCTGATCAGCAACGCTGGCAAGGACGTTGTGCGTATCGATGTCCGCCGTGACACTCTGCGGGTTGAACGTGTTGAGCCCGGCGTAGGTGGTCGTTCGCGGCGAGATCAGCGCCGACAGCGTCACCCGGTCCGTCTGACTGCGCAGCCAGTCGGCGCGCGTAAAGCTCTCGAAGCTCTGCAGCTTCGTGTCACTCTCGAACGGCGGCAGCCCGAAGACCTGCGTCTGGCTGTACTCGTACTGCGCCGATTCGAGCAGCTGCAGCTTGCCGGCAACGATCGGACCGCCGACCGTCACGCGCGGCGTCCACGATTCGATGCCTCTGAACTCGCCCCCGCGGCGCCGCAGCCGGGGCTCGAGATCGTTCACGGTGACGTCCCAGGAGTCGCCTGCTTTTTGTGTTTCGACGAGCGTCACCGCGCCGGCCGACAGCCCGAACTCGGGCGCGTAGGCGGCGCCCCGCACCTGCACCGAGCTGACCGCGTCGATCGGCAGCTCGATCGCGTCTTCCCCGGTCACCGGATCGGTGCCGTTGGCGCTGTTGAACGTCAACGCGGCCTGATTGCTCCGCAGCCCGCTGATGTTGAGCAGACCATCGGGACCGCGAACCACACCTGGAATCAGCGGCAGCGCATCCTGAAATCGGTCGTGTGCGATCGGCGCCGTCTGCATCACCGACGAGGAGATCTGTTCGGCGCGATCGGGCGATCGATTGGCGTCGGCCGAGGCGGGCTCGGCACGCACGGTCACTTCTTCCCGCAGCGTATCGAGCTTCAGCTGCATGTTGGCGGTCGTCGTCTGGCCGGCCGTCAGCGCGACATGGCTCGTCTCCGACGCGAATCCCTGCAGTTCGGCGACGATCGAGCAACCCGCACTCCGGGCCTGGAGATTGACGAAGTGGAATTCGCCCTGGTCGTTCGTGACATCGGTCTGCGGCTCGTCGCCGTCGCAGCGCAGGGTCACGGTCACGCCTGGAACCACCAGCGGTGCACCGTCCGGTCCCGCGATCGCCACCGCACCGGCGACAGCGGCGCCAGTCTCCTGGGCTGACACGCTCATCGGCAGCGACAGAGCGATGAGCAACACGGCGGCAGACGCCGCAGCGATCTGCGGCCGTGCGAGCCGGCCTCGAGCAGCGGCCATCCGCCGCCAGCCGAGCAGCGCCAGGCCGACAGCGCTCCAGAACGCGACCCGCAGCCTTCGAACGAGCGCGACCGAGAGGCCGGATACCGGATCGAGGCTGATCTGAGCGGCGACGAAGGACGAGCTCGCTTCGTCAACACCAATCCGCATCGGCACCATCTTGAAGAAGATGGTCACGGCCCGGCTCACGGTCTCGAGCACCAGCGCCGAAGCGATCGTCGCGTGTGCATCGATCAGCCGCAGGGTCAGATAGGTTTCAGCGACGGAGAGGATTTGATACACCGCTTCGCACGCGAGAATGATCGCGCGATCGCGCCGTTGCCTCGACATCCACAGCGATGCCCGTCGCACCATCACCACAGGTGCCGCGACGGCGGTGATTGCGGCCAGAACCCCGACGACCGCCGTCGGGACGCCAAGCCGGAAACGGCCGACCGACGTGAACGCGACGGCGCCGGCGGCAAACAGCGGCACGAGGGAGGCGCTGTAGAACGCGAACTCGACGGTCAACGCGCGGAAGGCGGCACCGAACGCAACCCGGCTGCCAACCTCCGCCGCCTTCGTCGGCTCGCCGACGAGCAGCCCCATGGGCAGCAGCGTGTTGAGCGACTCGCCCGCGAGCCGCGCACGGAATGCGCTCATCACGGGAAGGCGGTGCGGATGTTCCACCGTGACGGTCCACGCGACAGCCCGAGCGAGGTCGCGTACGCCGGAGAGCAGCAGGAGTGCACCGAATCCCCAACCGATCCGGGTGACGACACCGACGATCTGCTCCAACCCGATCACGCGCAGCGACTCGATGAAGAGTGCCGCAGCGACCACGGCAACCACAGTCTTCAAGACACGCATCGTCATCGCTCACTCTCATTGAGGGCCGCTCGGGCGCTCGACGATTCGTCGATCGTCAGCTCGAGCTGCATCCACCACCGCGGCTGGTAGGTGACCGTCAACGGCACTTCCGCGAAGCGGCCTTCGGTGCCGTAGGTCATCGAGAACTTCGTCTGCTCGCCATCGTGCGTGCTGGTGATCACGAAGTCAGCCGCGGCAGCGGCGCCGTAGGTTTTCCCGGCGAGACGAAAGTCGCGAATGGTCTTGCTGCGCGTCCGCCGCAGCTCGTAGAGGCGGCCGTAGTAGACGTATTTGATCGACACCCGCTCATCCGGCGCGGCCATCGCATCGGCGAGTGCGGCCAGGAACCCTGGACGCGTGCCCGGCGACAGCCGGGCCACCCGCAGCCGGCCGTTGTCCGCCTCGCGGGCGGCGAGGTCGAGCACGATCGGGATCTGGCGGAGCGTGTAGTCTTCGGGCGCATGGATCGACGCAACGCGCGCGCGCGCTTCCTCGCCATCAGCGGTCGCGTGAATCACCTTGAACGGATGGCTGCCGGCCGATTGCCTGCGCACGTTCTCTTCGGCTTGCTGGACCGATTCCTCTTCGGACTCGGTCATCACGCCGAGCAGCCGTGCCTGCGCACCACGGATCTCTTCCTCGATGTATCCCCAGCGGTTGATGTGCATCGGCGTTCTCTGGGGATCGGTACCGATCAGCAGCGAGTAGGAAGCCTCGTCCGGACCGCGTCGACGCGTGACCACCGCGTCGCCCACGTCGTCCCGCGTGATCCAGAACAGGAGGAGCGGTCTCACCCGCGCGCCGATGACGTACTGGTGACGTTCGCCGCCCGCAGCCGCGGGCGCCGGCGATGCCAGTCGCGTGCGGTCGGCACGGATGTCGACGTGAGTCGCGACCGACAGCAGTGCTGCGGTGAGCGCCAGTGTTGTTCGGCTCATTGCACGGCTCCCGATCGAACCGGGAGCGGCACCGGGCGCGGCCCGCCCCACGGTTCGAGTGCGCGCGGCTCCGCCGGCGCGACGGTGTAGATGCGCCGCTGCCGCCCGTCCATGTAGATGCGTATCAGCAGTTCCGCGAGCAGGCCGAGCCCGAGCAGCACGATTCCCGTCTGCACGAGGAGGGCGCTGAGCAGCAGCAGCGGTCCGTGCGCGAGAAAGACCGGCGCTCCCGAGATCAGCTTCGTCGCGAGCACCCAGCCGCCTGCCGCAAGGCCGGCGGCGACGGTCGCGAAACCGATCGGCCCGAAGAAGTGCAACGGCCGCGTTACGTAGCGAAGCAGGAAACGGACGGTCATGAGATCGGCCGCCACGCGCCACGTCCTCGACAGCCCGTAGTGCGATTGATTCTGCGGACGTGGAATGTTGGCGATCGGCACCTCCGCGATTCGCGCCCCACCCCAGCTCGCCAATGCCGGGATGAACCGATGGAGATCGCCGTAGAGCCGGATCCGCTTGATCACCGGCGCGCGATACGCCTTGAAGGTGGTGCCGAAGTCGTGCAGCGACACGCCCGACAGCTTTGCCATCAGCCAGTTGGCGATCTTCGACGGCACCCGTCGCGTCCACAGGTTGTCGACGCGCTGCGCCCGCCAGCCGCTGACGATGTCGTAGCCTTCCGACAGCTTGGCGAGCAGCTTCGGGATCTCTTCCGGCGCATGCTGCAGATCGCCGTCCATCGCGACGATGACGTCGCCGCGTGCGGCGTCGAAGCCGGCCGCGAGCGCGGCGGTCTGTCCGTAGTTGCGCGCCAGCCGAATCACCCGGACGTATTCGTATTCCGCTGCGATCGTCTGCAGCGCCTCGACGGTTCCGTCGCTGCTGCCATCGTCGACATAGATGATTTCCGAGGCGAGGCCGAGGAGGAACAGGACCGACGAGAGGCGGCGATGCAGTTCCTCGAGCGTGCTCACTTCGTTGAAGAGTGGAACGACGATCGACAGCCGAGTGCGGTTCCGGGTGTTACGAGGCATGACGGAGACTCCTGCGCAGCGAGGGCGCGAGATCGTGACGGACCAGGGTGATGCGCTCGCGGGTGAGAGTGGCCCGCGTCTCCAGGCTGCACATCAGGGCAACCTCCTCGAGCCGCGACTCGACGAGGCGCGTCGGCAACCGGCGCAGATCGGCGTCGGCGTAGCCGGGATGCACCATCAGCTCGGTGACTCCCGGTTGGAGCTCGTGCAGCATCCGGCGCAGCGAGCGCCGGTTGAGGACGCCGGTGTCGATGCGTCCTGTGAAGTTCGCCACGCGCAGGCCGAGCGCTGCGGCAGCGCGGTAGTTGCGCTGCGCCCACGGCCACAGCAGCGCGTTCAGCCAGGCCTGTTGGCGCGTCGCCGCCGGCGCATCGCTGTCGCGTCCGACTGCAGCGGCGGCCGACCAGCGCTCGTATGGCACGCGCACGGCAGGGATGCCAAAGCGCGCCGCCAGCCGTGCCACGATCGCGAACACCGGCGGATACGCGTGGACGTGTTTGTGAGCGTCCAGGTGCGTCAGCGGCACGGCGGACCGCAGGCGGTCGATCTGTGCCGTCAGCTCGCGCTCGACCTCGTTCAGCGACACCCGGCCCTGCAGACACGCGACGATGAACGGCCGCCACGAGTGGCGAAACCGTCCACCGTCGGTCACCAGGGTGGGAACGTCGCGGGCGGGGAGCGTCGGTGTACCGTCCACCAGCGTGAGATGCACGCCGACGCCCAGTGACGGGCGACTACGCGCCCGTCGAATCGCGTCGACCGTGCCGGGCGCGTTTGCAAACAGGCTGGCGCTCGTCAGGATGCCGAGATCGTGGGCGTCGAGGATCCCCTCGTTCACGCCGACCGTGAGGCCGAAGTCGTCCGCGTTGACGACGAGCTGGCGTAGCATGATGTCACTCCGGCAGGCGGAAGATCTGCGCGACGACGCGTTCGTCGATTCGGATCTCCCGCCACGGCGTCTCGCGGGCGCGCAGCTGCGAGACCACGGCTTCGTTTTCGAATGTCAGGTGTTCGTCCTGAACGATGGCCCACGATTCGCGCGCGTGGACATCGAGCCCGTCCATCGACAGCGAGCGCACGCGAATGTCCGGTCGAGACTGCTCGCGCACGTAGTGGGCCACGACCGCCGGCGCATCGCTGACGATCTGCGCGGACGGCGCGGCGACCGAGACGATGCCCGCGACCGCTTCACGAACGCCGTAGTCGTAGGTGTCCTCGGGAAACGCCGGTCGCGCGACATTCACCCGGGCGCCGACGACGTTCTCGAACAGCGAGTAGAACGGCGCGGCGGCCTGCTGGGCGCGGATCAGCCCGACGGCGAACACCGCCACGGCCGCGATCGCCACCGAGATCCGCGCCGCCAGCGGCAGCCAGTTCTTCCGGAGCAGCCAGCCGAGGCCGGCGACGATCCCGACGGCTGCAATCACGTCGATCGTCGCCAGCATCGGCAGCGAGTAGCGCAGGAACTTCGCCGCCATCAGCGAGTAGGGAACGATCACGAACACCGCCAGCACCCGCAGCAGCACGAACCCGCGCTCGTGTCGGCGGCGGATCATCTCGATGACGCCCGGCACCAGCGCGGCGAGCGCGACGATCGGCACTTTCGTCGCGAGCAGACGCAGATAAAACGTCACTGGCACGCCCAGCGGCGAGATCGGCACGTTCGTCACGTAGAGCGCCCCGGCGTAGGCATAGCCGTGATGGGCGAGCATCGTTCCGCGGACGTAGCTCGCCATGTACTGCCACGTCGAGGGCAGCAGAATCGCGAGGTCTGCCGTCACGAACGCCACCGCCATCGCCGCGTAGTGGCGCAGCCGGTGTGGCTTGTTCTCTCCAGGCTCGGGATCGGTGAGGAGATTGAACAGTGCGTACATGCCGAGATAGTGCGGCATGTATTTCGAGGCGAGCATCAGGCCGAATGACGCGCCGCTCGCGGTATACCAGCGCTGCGCGCCGGTGACGTCGGCCACGCCCTGCTGCTTGGCGCGCTCGTAACAGAACACCGCCAGCAGAAAGAACAGCAGCAGGAACGTGTCCTCTTTGCCGATGCGATTGATCCCGATCGCGTTGACGTCGAGCGCCCAGATCAGCGCGGTCGCCGCCGCGACGCTGCCGCCGAACAGCATGTCGGCCACACCGAACAGCACGGCCGTCGTGGCGGCGCCCGCCAGCGCGTTCGGCAGCCGGACGGCGGTCTCCGGCGAGATTGCCGCTTCGGGCGGCGCGACCCGGTTCCATCGATCCGCAACGCCGACGCTGGCCCACATCGCCAGCTTCATCAGCATCGGATGCTCGGCATTCGCACCGAAGTGGCCGGCGCGGTACTGCTCGATCGCCTCCACCTTGTTGATCTCGTCTTCGCTGAAGCCGTAGGTGTCGAGCGCGGTAATGCGCACCGTCGCTGCGATCAACACCGAGCACACGAGGACGATGACCTTGGCGCGGGCCCACGGCAGGGTCAGCGCGTCTGCGGACGCGCCGTCCCAGGTCGCAGGACGCGGCGATGGGATCGAGAGAGCAGGCATGCTGGCGACGGTGAGGGCAAACGGCGATCCAGATAACGCACGCCGCGCTGCGCGCCGGATTGCGCGCCGAATCAGTGCGTTGAGTGCATCTTCGAGCGAGCAGCCGTGCTCGCGCTCAGGCGGTCGAGTGCGCGATGGTCATCAGATCTGTGCATCCGTGAGCACGCACCGTGCTGATCCGCCGATGGCGGGATGGCTAATGGCTGATGGCTGGTCGACGGCAGATGACCGGTGAGCACGAGGACCAAGCCATTAGCCATTGAGCCATCAGCCATGTCGGATCAACACTGGCGCGCACTTTGCGATGACCGTGAGCTACATGTCGCAGAAGACAGTCCAGTTCGTCATCGGATGGTTGCTCACCGACGAGGAGATGCGGCGCCGGTTCGTCGAGCGTCCTCGCGAAACGCTGTTGGAGATCCGCGATCAGGGGTACGAGCTGACGCTGGACGAGCTCGAGGCGCTGGCGCGGAGCGCGCCGACCGAGTGGCCGGCGATGGCGCGCTACATTCATCCGCGGCTGCAACGCTGCAGACTGCAGTAGAGGCGAGGAACGGACGCGAGGCGGCTGCGACGCGTTCACCTGTTCATGCGTACGCGCCCGCATCGAGGTCGTACTTCCTGAGCCGCACGTAGAGCTGCGTGCGCGAGAGTCCGAGCCGGCGCGCGGCCTTCGATTTGTTGCCGCCGGTGTCCCGCATCACACGCTCGATCGTCTCGCGTTCGACGGCGTTCAGATCGTTCGCCTCGGGCGGCAGCATTGCGGGCGCGCGCTGCAGCGAGAGGTGGTCCGAGGTGATCAGGCCGCCCTCGCACAGAATCGCGGCCCGCTCGAGCGCATTCCGCAGTTCGCGCACGTTGCCCGGCCAGTCGTGCGCCAGCAGCGCCGCCCGCGCATCGCGCGTCAACCCCGCCGGCGGTCGGCCGAACGACCGGCCGATTTCCTGCAGAAACGCGTCGCTCAACTCGAGCACGTCGGTCGTCCGCTCTCGAAGCGGCGGGATGCGGATGTCGAAGACCTGCAATCGGTAGTACAGATCCTCGCGGAAGTCACCGCGGTCGACCGCTTTCTTGAGGTCGCGGTTGGTGGCGGCGACCACGCGTACGTTCGCCTTCTGCAGCCGGGTCCCGCCAAGCCGCTGAAATTCGCGCTCCTGAAGGACGCGCAGGAACTTTGCCTGCGCGGACGGCGTCATCTCGGTCACTTCATCGAGGAACAGGACGCCTCCGCCGGCGAGCTCGATTTGCCCCGGCTTGGCCTGTTGCGCGCCGGTGAAGGCGCCGCGCTCGTAGCCGAACAGCTCGGACTCGAGCAGCTGCTCGGGCAGCGCCGCACAGTTGAGCGCGACGAAGGGTCCGCCTTTTCTCGGCGACGCGCGGTGGATGAAGCGAGCGACGACTTCCTTGCCGGTGCCCGATTCACCGGTCACGAGCACGGTCGTTTCCGTCTCGGCTACCTGCGTGGCTTTCTTGAGCACGTCGAGCCACTCCGCCGATCGGCCGACCATGCGCACTTCCGATTTCGAATCGAGCTCGCGTGCCAGCGACTGCACGCGCGCCTCGAGGCGCTCGGCCCGCGCGTGCGCCTCGGCGACCTGCCGGGCGGCGTCGGCCAGCTGCTCGTGCGACACGGCCAGCGCCACGTGATCCGCAACCCGTCGCGCCACCCTGACATCGTCGCGGCAGAAAGCGCCGGTGGTTTTCGACCAGAAACCGAGACCCATGCTCTGCTGGCCGGCCCGCGTCAGCACGACGAGCAGCGACCTGAATCCCGCGGCCAGGATGCGCTCGCGCAGATCGACCGGCTCGACGACCGGCAGCTTCGCCGTCGCGAAGTCGTCGAAGATGATGAAGCCCTCCTCGGGCTCGGAGTCATCCGCTTTGGTGAAGCGGCTCAGGCCGCGAAATTCGTCGGTCGATGCCGCCTCGATCAGAATCTGGCCGCCACGATCGTGAAACATCATCGTGAGCAGATCGTGCGGCAGCATTCTCTTCGCGATCTCCGACACGCGCGGAAAGACATCGCGAATGTCGAGCACGCCGGCGATCGTCCGCAGCAGCTCGACCGAGCTCTCGATGTCGACGGCGAGCTGGGCCTCAGTCACATCCGCACTCCATCTTTGCTACGGTTCCCTTATCTGCCAATTGACTGCTCGATCTCACTGTATCGCCAGGTGGCGGCTGCCCTTCAATGACCTCCGACGTAATGACGATTGACGACGCGCTGCCTCGACACGTTCCTTACTTTCGCCTCGATAAGACGCACAAACAATCCGGCAGGTGCCGTACGGTCGGCTCAGTCGCGCGCGCGAGATGCACACCGGACAATATGACGAACGCGATCTGCGACTTTTGGACGATGCGGGATCGTTCGGTTCCGGACGACTGACGCATGGTCCTGCTGCGGCGCGATCGATATCGGTCCTCGCGGCCGCGTACGTCTAGACGGGTCAGCGGCACGGGTTGTGACATGGGGCCCGCCCAGCGTCGCTCGCGAATCGTCCCTCGGTTCCGTGTAAACCGTTCGCACACCAGTCGTCACGGGCCCATCCGGCAATGGTGGCGAGACGGCTGAAAGATTTCGGCGCTGCTGAGCCCATCGGGATGAATCCCTGCCCGATCAATCGACTGGAGAGACTCGCGGCGGGTCAGGAATTGAGACGGTTGACGCCGTCGAACGCCGCGGTCTTGTAGCACTCCGCCAGCGTCGGATAGTTGAAGACGGTGTCGACGAAGTAGTCGATTTTGCCGCCCAGCGCCAGAACCGCCTGACCGATGTGTACCAGCTCGGCGGCTTCGGCGCCGATGATGTGGACACCCAGCAGCAGGCGTGTGTCGCGGTGGAAGATCAGTTTCAGCAGACCGGTCTGATCGCCGAGGATCTGGCCACGCGCGATCTCCCGGTATTGCGCGCGTCCGACCTCGTAGGCGACGCCCTGCTCGGTGAGCTGCTCCTCCGTCTTGCCGACCATCGACATGCCGGGCACGGTGAAGATCCCGTACGGAAACAACTCCGGAAGGCTTTGCGCCGGCACGCCGAATGCGTGGCACGCGGCGAGCCGGCCCTGTTCCATCGAGGTTGACGCGAGGCTGGGAAACCCGATCACGTCTCCCACGGCGTAGATGTGCGCGACCTCCGTCTGGTAGTGCTCGTTCACCCGCAGACGGCCGCGATCGTCACAGCCCACGCCGGCCGCTTCGAGGTCCAGCGCATCCGTCGCCCCGCGGCGTCCGACGCTGTAGAGCGCCTTCTCGGCGACCACCTGCTTTCCGCTCGCAAGACTCAGGCGCACGTGATTGCCGTGGTCGTCACGGTACGATTCGACCGACGACACCTTCTCGCCGAGGTGGAGCGTCGCGCGGTTCGCGCGCAGGTGATACACGAGCGCTTCGATGATCTCGCGGTCGACGAATGGCAGCAGCTGCGTCCGCGCGTCGATCAAGGTCACGCGCACGCCGAGCGCCGCGAAGATGCACGCATATTCCAGCCCGATGACGCCGGCGCCCACCACCGCCAGCGATCGGGGCAGCCGTTCGACCTGCAGCAGGTCGTCGCAGGTGAAGACGCACTGTCCGTCGCA